>DASSII010000001.1:0-9155 GCA_035692005.1 Candidatus Limnocylindrales bacterium
ACGACATGGGCTGGGTGACGGAGTACTGCAATCGGGCGATCCTGCTCGAGAAGGGCCAGGTCGTCATGGAGGGCGATCCGGCCGAGGTGGTCCAGATGCACGTCCAGCGTTCGGCCCAGCGCAAGGCGGAACGCGCCGCCCGCCTCGGCTCGGCGGGTCTCTAGGCCGATCCGCCGGCGGTGAGTGACTCGACCAGTCCCGCGTAGGCGGCCGCGGCGATCGGCCAGCTGTAGCGCGCCCGGGCGATGGCCGCGATGCTGGCTCGCCACTCGGCCCGCTCCGTCGGCGGCCGATCGAGGATCGCCATGATGGCCGCGGCGATGTCCGCCGGGGCCATCGATGCGGCGATGCGCCCGAGATCCTCGCGCTCGAGGATGGCGGCCATCGTCGGCAGATCCGGCCCGAGCACCATCGGCGTCCCGGCCATCATCGACTCGAGGAACTTGTTCGGCGTCGTGTGGCGCTGGTTGAACGACACCGGCGGCAAGGTGATCAACCCGACATCCGCCGAGGCGACCCACGCCGCCAGCTCGTCGGGGTGGACCGCGGGCAACGTGAAATGGCGGCCGCGGTAGCGGGGGTCCTCGTCGCGCGCGACGCTGTCCGCCCAGCCCCGGGCGAACCCGAGGAGCACGAGCACCGCGTCCGGGACGCGCAGGACGGCATCGGCCATCTCGTCGAGCCCGAGGTTCGGTCCCAGGCGGCCCCAGAACAGGCAGATCCGGGTGGACGGTGGCAGCCCGAGCGCGGCACGGATCCGATCCGGGGCCGGCTCATCGGACGCCGGTGCCCAGGGCTCCGGGTAGTTGGGCACGACCGTCGGGCGACGAGGCAGGCGCCAGAGCGCCATCGCCCGGTCGGCGAATGCGTCGTTGATCGCCGTATGCGCATCGGCCGCCCGAGCCCAGTTGCGCTCGCGCCGGCGCAGTAGCCACAGGATCGGCCTCGGGACGTCGAGCACGTTGTTCGATTCGAGGCTGATATCGATCACGTCGAGGATCACCCGCGACCGTCGGCCCGCGCGCCGGTCACGTTCTCGCGCCGCGATCGCGGCGGCGATCGGCAGGGCGCCGCACGAGTGGTACAGGTCGGCGGGCTCGAGCTCGGCGGCGAGCGTGTGCCACCAGTCGCGCACCGTGTACGGCCACAACAACCAGCGCAGCGAGCGTGTTCGCCACTGCCGGGTCGCGCGGCGCAGGCCGCGCACGAGGCGAACCGGCAGCGGCGGGCGGCGGGCCGGGTCGTCGGTGGCCGGGAACCAGCGCGCCGCGGTCTTGACGCTGCGGAACACGCCCGATGACCCGTAGCGATGGATGGTCAGCGGCCCGTCGCGCTCGATGGCCGGTGCGCCCGGCTCGGCCGTCGCTGCGATCTCGACCTCGTAGCCGAGACCGGCCAGCGTCCGACCGAGACGGATCGCCCGTGAGTAGGGGTTGGCCGGTCCCCCCACGAGGATGACCGCCCGTCGGCGCCGCTCGTGGGCGTCGGTCACCGCGGTCCCGACGGCATCGAGGCCGCGGCCGATGGCGCGACGGCGGTTGCGGCCGTGCCGGATGCGGCTGCGGGCGTGGCGCGCCCGGCCGGGTCACGCAGCCAGGCGACGATGACGTCCGCGATCCGCTCCCCGGCGTGACCGTCCCACAACGGCGGGCGGGCGCCGGCCGGGCGGACCGGGCCGGCCAGCACGTCCCGGGTAGCGGCCACGACCTCGTCGGGCGCGACCAGGCGGTTGGTGCCGTGACTGATGGTGATCGGCCGCTCGGTGTTAGGGCGGATCGTCAGGCACGGGACGTCGAGGATCGTCGTCTCCTCCTGGATCCCGCCCGAGTCGGTCAGGACCAGCCGGGCGCCCGCGACGAGCGACAGGAAGGCGATGTAGCCGAGCGGTTCGACGATGCGCAGCCGCGGGCCGTCGCGCAGGCCGGCGGCCTCCAGGTTCGCCCGGCCACGCGGGTGCAGCGGGATGACCAGCGGGACCAGCGCCGCGACACCGTCGAGCGCCGCGACGATCGCCCTGGCGCCGGTGTCGCCGTCGACGTTGGCCGGCCGATGGATGGTCACGACGCCGTAGGTCTGGGGCAGGTCGAGCCGGGCCCGCTGGGCGACGCTGTCGAAGCGCGGCCGCTCCGCGAGCAGCGTGTCGATCATGGGGTTGCCGACGAAGTGGATCCGCCCCGGGGGGACACCCATGACCGCCAGGTGGTCGGCCGCCTCGGGACTGGTCGTGAACAGCAGGTCAGCCAGCAGGTCGCTCACGAGCCGGTTGATCTCCTCGGGCATCGAGCGGTCGAACGAGCGCAGGCCGGCCTCGACGTGCGCCGTCGGGATGCCCAGCTTGGCCGCCGCGAGACTGGCCGCCAGGGTGCTGTTGACGTCGCCGTAGACGATGACCAGCGCCGGCGGGTCGGCAGCGAACTCGCGTTCCAGACCGATCATCGCCGCGGCCGTCTGCTCCGCATGGCTGCCCGAACCGACATTGAGGTTCACGTCCGGGACGGGCAGCGACAGGTCCGCGAAGAACACGTCGGACATCCGCTCGTCGTAATGCTGACCCGTGTGGATGAGCCGCTGATCGACGGACCGGGTGGCCAGCGCCGCGATCACCGGCGCCGCCTTGATGAAGTTGGGGCGCGCGCCGATGACGTGGGCCAGGTGACCGGGCATGACCGCCAGTATGCCCGATGCGGGACGGGCGACGGTCAGGCCCGCCGGCGCAGGATCGAGGCGACGAGGGCGAACGCGGCACCGGCTGCCAACGCGCCGCGCCAGTCCAGCAGCGGGCGCACCTGGCCGTCGGTACGGCCGGCGATCAGCACGAGCACGCCGCTCGGCTGGCGGAACGTCGCGCTGCCGGTGACCAGGGTGCGGACGAGGCTCTGGTCGATGGTCGTGTCCCGCCCGACGACGACGCCGCCGAGGCTCTGGGTCAGCCGCGCCTCGTCGGCGACGGTCAGCCCGTTCGCGCCGAACTCGGTCGACACGCGGCCGCCGCGGGCGATCCCGATGCCGCCCTTGCTGACGGCGATGTCGTCGGCGGTCGCGCGCGAGATGCCGCCCTCCCGGACGTCGACGGCCCCGGCGAACACGGCAGCTGCGCCGCCCTGCGCGATCGACACCGAGGTTGCGCTGACCGCGTCCCCGGGACCGACGGCGGTGCCCGGCCCGACGCCACCAGTGGACGGGCGTACGCGCGCTCGTTTGACCTTGGGAGCCGTCGGCTCCGGTCCCCGCTCCGTCATCGGTCAGCTCCTTCCCGGTGGCTGTTCGGTCCGGCGCCGTCGCCGAACGCAGCCGGGACCTCGGTCGGCTATCCTGCCAGCGGCGCACCGCCACCTGCCCGACCGTCACACAACGGGTCGGCGTCGGCGCCATCGGTGAGGGGCATCATGACGGTTCGGAGCCAGTGAAGCGTCCGGCGATCCTCGGCGTGATCGGGCTGACCGGCGCGGCGGTGCTGACGGTCGGTCTCGTCCTTGCCCAGGGGTCACCGAGCCCGGTCTCCGCCGTCCCCTCGCCATCTCCGTCCGGGGTGGCCACGGGGAGCGCGACCGCCAGCCCGACCGGCAGCCCGACCCCGACGCCAACGCCCACGCCGACGCCGACTCCCACGCCGACCCCCACGCCCGTCCCGACCCCGACCAAGGTCCCCGCAGCGCTGACCGGTCGACTGGTGACCGAGGCCGCCGCCGGCCGTCACCCGATCGCGGTCATGATCGACGACCTCACCCCCGCCCGGCCGCAGTCCGGCTTCGACGCGGCGTCGGTCGTCTGGCAGGCACCGGCCGAGGGCGGCATCCCGCGCTACATGCTGATCTTCCAGGAGCGCGTGCCGACCGACGTCGGGCCGGTGCGATCCTCGCGCCAGTACTACATCGCATGGGCCGCGGAATGGCGCGCCATGTATGTCCACGCGGGCGGTTCACCGCAGGCGCTCGCGACGCTGCGCAGCAAGGGCCAGGGCCAGTGGGTCTACAACGCCGACGAGTTCCGATGGGGCCGATCGTTCCGACGTGTCACGACGCGGCGCGCCCCCCACAACCTGTACACCGACGGCAAGTCGCTGCGCAGCCTGGCCAAGGCCGTCGGCGCCAAGGACGGACCACTCAAGGCCGCCTGGAAGTTCGCGCCCGGCGCTCCGCTGGAGCGGCGGCCGAAGGGCGGCAAGATCACCGTCAGCTACCCGTGGAACACGATCACCTATCGCTATGACCGCGCGACCAACACCTACCCCCGGTCGGTCAGCGTCGAGGGCAAGCAGGTCGACGCGGCGAGCGGCGTCCGCGTCGCGCCCTCCAACGTGGTGATCATGACGATGACCTTCGGGCCCCTCAACGACGGTAGCAAGAAGCATCGACTGGAGGCGGACTTCCTCGGCACGGGCACGGCCTGGATCTCGACCAACGGCCGTACCATCAAGGGCACGTGGTCCAAGAAGAGCGTCACGAGCCCGACGCGCTTCTTCGACAGGAACGGCAAGCAGGTGACGTTGACCGTCGGCCAGACGTTCATCCAGGTGCTCCAGAAGGGGTCGCCGATCACCATCGCCGATGGCAAGATCCCGGCCGCTCCGGCCCCCACACCGAGCGGTCCGACGGCGTCGCCGAGCACCGCTCCCTGAGCGGACGTCCGCTGCCGCCCGACGTCACCAACGGCCGGGGGCGCTCACCTCGGCGTAGATCGCACGGACCTCGAGGGCCACGTCGGCCCACGTCCTGACCGTCCCGCCGCCGGCGGTCGATGACGACCGCACCGCATCCGCGATCCGATCGTACGCGGCGCCGTCGTCCCAACCCGCCGTCATGGCGGCCGCGAGCCGGGCTGGGTCGCCCGGTTCGACCAGGATGCCGGCGGTCCCGACCACCTCGGGCAGGGCCCCCACCGCCGAGGCGATGACCGGCACGCCGGCGGCGATCGCCTCGATCGCACTGAGTCCCGCAGCGTCGGAGCGGGCAGGGACGAGCACGGCGCGCGCGCGGCGGACGAGCGCGGCCGTCGCGTCGCGCGACAGCGTCGGTGCATAGGCCACCTGCTCGGCCGCCCCGTGGCGGGCAAGTACCCGCGCGACCGCGGCGCGATCATCGGGGCGCGCATCGACGAGCAGGACCCGCGGCGGCCAGTCGATGCCGGCAGACAGGCCCGACGGTCGATCGGTCCGGGCCAGGATGGCGAGGGCGCGGGCCAGGGCGTCGAGGTCGTGACGGGCGTCATACCGCCCGGTGTACAGGAAGTAGCGTGCACCGAGCCCGTAGTGCGTGGCCGATCGGTCGCCCGCCGCAGCTCCGGGCGCCCCTCCGGCCGTCCCGCCAGGCGTGTTTGGAGGCTGGTCCGCGAACCACGGCCGGGCGGCGAGCGGCACGACCCGAAGCCGATCGCGCCGGATGCGGACGAGTCGGCGAGCCGACCGCGCGACCGCGTCGCTGCCGACGAGGACCGCGGCGGCGCGACGGAGCAATCGGCCGCGGAGCCGCTGACCGAAGCGCGTCGCGCGCGTGCGCTGGAAGGTCTCGGGCAGCTCCCAGGGGGCAAGGTCGAGGAGCGTCGCCACGACCGGCACGCCCGACGCGATCGGCAGCGCGCCACCGACCGCGTGGTAGACCGCACCGTGCGCGCCGCCACGCTCGGCCCGCCATGCGGCACCGACGGAGGCGCCCCGGAGCATGAACGGATCGACCGTCAGCGCGGTCGAGCGCAACAGCCGGGTCGGCGGCAGCAGCCGCCGCCCGACGACCTCGAGGTGGCGATAGGCGGTCGTCGGATCGTCCTCGTCGGACGCGAGCAGGAAGGCGAACGATTCGCCCGGGCGCGGGTCGGCGTCGAACGCCCCGAGCAGGCCCTCGAGATACGCGGCCGTGAGGGGTGCTCGGGACGGTTCCTGGAGGGCCCGGACGTCGATGACGACGCGCACGCCCGGCGGATGGGGCGGGCCCGCCGGGTCGTCCCCGGATCGCTCGCCGAGCCGCCTCACGCCGGCCGGCGGCGGGCCGCGGCGCGGACCCGCCCGGTGAGTTCCTCCAGCCGCAGCGCGACGACGACGACGAACGCTTCGACGACGATCCGGCGCGACATCTTGCTCTGACCGACGCGCCGGTCGTGGAAGGTGATCGGGACCTCCTCGATCCGGGCGCCGCCGCGACTGGCTCGGAACGTCATCTCGATCTGGAAGACATAGCCGCCGGCGTGGACGCCATCGAATGGCACCGCCGCCAGCGTCGCGGCGCGCCAAGCCTTGAACCCGCCGGTGAGATCCTGGGGTCGGAGCCGCAGCACCGCCCGCGCGAAGAGCGATCCGCCGCGCGACAAGGCACGCCGCCCAAGGCCCCAGTCGACGACGCCGCCACCGGGGGCATAGCGCGAGCCGATGACCAGGTCGGCCGACCGGTCCAGCGGGGCGATCAGCATCGGCAGGACACGAGGATCGTGGCTGAAATCCGCGTCCATCTGGACGACGACGGCCGCCCCGCCATCGAGCGCGATGCGGAAGCCGTCGAGGTAGGCCCGCCCGAGACCGGCCTTGGCCGGTCGATGTCGGACGCGGATGCGCGGGTCGGCTGCAGCCAGCGCGTCGCCGATGGCACCGGTCCCATCGGGTGACCCGTCGTCGACGATGAGCAGCGTCGCCCCGGGCAGCGCGTCGAGGATGGCCGCCGAGATGGGCCGGATGTTGTCGGCCTCGTCGTAGGTCGGCAGGACGACCCACGTGCCGTGTCCGCGGGCGAGGTCGGTCGTCATGGCCGGGAGTGTAGTGGCCGCCGGGAGCTCAGTGACGCTCGACGGTGACGCTGCGCGAGTACGTCGTCGTCCCGATCCAGCTCATCGCCGTGACCAGCATGCGGTACGTCCCCGGCGCCACATAGGCCCCGGCCGCCGTCTTCCCGTTCCAGGTCCAGTAGTAGTTGCCGGCCGCGAGGGCCTTGTTCGTCCAGACGCGGCGAACGAGCGTGGTGCCGTGGTAGATGGCGGTCGTGATGGTCGCCGGGCGGCGCAGGACGATCTTGGCCTGGCTCGTCTGGCGGGCGCGCGGGTCGAACGAACTGTCCGACCAGCGGACCGACCTGATCGTCCGATCGATGAGGAACGGCGCCGTGGCGACCACCCGGTTGCCGGCCGCGTCGCGGCCATCGACCTGGAACATGTAGCGGCCATCGCGGGTGATCGCGCCAGTGCGATCGCGGCCATCCCACGTCGTGCTCCAGGTGGAACGCGACCCGAACGACCAGCCGCGAACGAGTGCGCCGCTCGCTGACCGTAGGCGGACCGCGCCGGCAATCGTCTCGGTCGACGACCAGCGGAGCGGGAGAATATCCGCGACGCCGTCGCCATCGGGCGAGATGAATCCGCGCGACACCCGCGGCGACACGGTCGGCGAGTGGGTATCGACGACGACCCCGAACGCTCGCTCGGCGTGGTTCCCGGAGGCGTCCTCGGCCCACAGGATGATGCGATACGAGCCGTCCGGGACGAGTGCGCGATCGGCGTTCCGCCCATCCCACGTCATCGCTGGTGCGGTCCCAACCCGGCTGCCGCTGCGGATAGCGGCGCCCAGCGTCGTCCCGACCACGGGATAGACGCGGTACCCCCAGGTGGTCAGCCCGCTGACCGTCAGGCGCGCCGTGGTGGTGTCGATGACCCCGTCCCCGTTCGGCGAGAATCGGGCAGCGGACAGGGCCGCGCCCGTGATCTTCGGCGGGATGGTGTCGGCCACGAACCGGTCGGCGATGGCCTGGTAGAGCTCGGTCCGGGTACCGTCATAGCCGAGCGCCCAGATGCCGGCGCCGCGCAGGTCATAGCGGTTGACGAGGTCGTACTTGGCCCGCAATGCCGTGGCGTCGTCGTAGTAGATCTGCCGCCACGGGTTGAGGCAGCCGTACGTCTTGGTGCAGTTCTGGCGCCGGTAGACCGTCCAGGCCACGCCCTCGGTCGAGTCGTAGCGCCGGCCGTACTGCGCGGCGTATGACCGGGCGGTCTCGTACAGCACCGTGGTCGAGGCCCCGTACTTGGCGCCCGAGATGTTCTTGGCATTGAGGGCGCTCGTCTCCGTCGACCACGCGCGTCCGTAGTAGGGCACGCCCAGGATCAGCTTGGATGCGGGCACCCGGGCGAGGTACGCCGCGACCGTCTCGCGGATGTCGTAGCGCGACCCGCCGAGCGGCGCGATCGAGCCGACCGGGTTGGACGTCGACGAGCGATAGTCGTAACCCATGATGAAGATCGCATCGGCACCGCCCGGAGCGGTGGCGTCCTCGATCGGGTAGTTGCCGATGTAGCCCGTCGTGTCGAACGTCAGCTGATAGCCCGGTGAGATCTGGTCGAGGGCGAAGCGGACCTTGCGCACGAGGGCGGTGAATTCGTCCCCATAGCCCGACACGATCGGCTCGAAGTCGAGGTTGACGCCATCGGCGCCGCGATCACGAACGGCCGCGGCGATCGTGTAGGCCAGCCGCGAGCGGGCGACCGAATCGCCGAGTAGCGCGGCCTGCGTCGCCTTGCCCGACGTCGACCAGGCGAAACTCTGGACGGTGAGCACGACACGGGTCCGGTTCTGGTGCGCGGCATTGATGACGCTCGTCATCTTCGAGCTCGTCCAGCCGCTCCAGCCGACCGTCGTCGAGCCGTCGCTGTTGCGCTTCACGAGATTTCCGTTCCGGTCGGCGCCGACGCCGAAGTAGGCGATGGTCGAGAGCTTGGACCAGTCGAGCCTCGTCGAGGTGTCGGTCAGCTCCCAATAGGGCAGGAACCCGAACACCTCCCGGCGTAACCCGCCCGAGCTGACGACCGCCGCAGGTTCGACGACCGTGGCCTCCGTCGCCGACCAGCCGGACGCATCTGCGGCGATGACGTCGGCAGGATCGACGGTCGGCTGATCGACGAGCGGTCGGGGCGCGGGCGCGGGCTCGGCCGGTTCCTGGCGCATCGCGGCGCCCGAGCGACGCCCCGCGGGGAGCACCTGCGGCGTGCGTCCGCCGACCTTCCAGCGATCACCCGCGCGCGGCCGGAACGGCACCGTGACCCGGTCACCGGCGGTGAACCGTGTCGTGTCGTGGGCGTGGGCGAGCGCCTCCTCGTAGTGGATCGTCGGCCGGATCGTGTCGGACCCGCGAGCAGGCGCAGCGGCGATGGCCGGTGCCGGCAACAGGGCCAGGATGGACAGGGCGACG
>DASSII010000002.1:0-27920 GCA_035692005.1 Candidatus Limnocylindrales bacterium
TGCCGGCCGCGTCGCTGATGACCATGACGCTGACCGCGGCCAGGGCCGCCAGCACGGCCGGGCCGACCAGCTGGAGGTAGTCCAGCGCGATACTGGGCAGCCGCTCGAGCCCGGGAGTGAGCAGCCCGAGGGCGCGGCTCGGGTAGGTGACCAGGAACATGAGCACGGCCAGGGGCACGAGGTCGGTGCTCACCGGCCGCCCCCTGGCTCGTCCGGCCGGGCTGATCCGGGCGACCCAGTCCGCTCGGCCGGCTCGGCCGGCTGGGCCGGCTCGGATGGCGACGGTCGCTCGTCGTCCTCGAAATGGTGGCGCCCCGGCATCGCATAGCGGTCGGCGGAGGCCGTCGTCCCGAGCGGCGCGGTCTCGTGGGCCGTCCGTGACGGCACCGCCAGACCGGCCAGCGGTCCTGCCAGGCCACCCGCCACGATGCCGATGGCCGGGCCGGTCAGCAGGGCGACGACGACGCCGACTCCGGCGCCGACGATCGCCGCGACCAGTTCGCGACGCCCGGTGATCAGCCCGACCGCGAGGCCGATCATCGCCGCGGGGAAGATGATGTCGATGCCGAGCCGCGTCGGATCGGGGATCTGCGCCCCGAGCAGCACGCCGGCCAGCGTGGCCAGGTTCCACGGGATGAACGTCGACGCGATCGCGCCGATCCAGTAGCCCCGCTCATCGGTCCGACCGACACGCCGGAAGTGGGCGATCGACAGGGCGAATGCCTCGTCCGTGAGCAGGTGGGCCATGACCGCGCGTCGCCAGAACGGCACCGCGCGCAGCCACGGGCCAAGCGCCGCCGAGTACAGCAGGTGGCGCGCATTGAGCAGTGCCGTGAGCACGATCACGCCCGGCCACGGCAGGCCGCTGACGACGTAGCCGACCGCGGCGAACTGCGCCGCCCCACCGAACACGATGCTGCTCATCGCCATCGCCTCGATGGGCGAGAAGCCGGCGTCGCGTGCCGCCAGCCCGTAGACGAACCCGAAACCGGTCGCCGACCCGGCGATGCCGAGCGCATCGAGCAGGAGTCGCCGCCGTTGCTGCCCGAGCGAACCGGTCATCGGTCGGAAGCGCGCTGGCCGCAGCCGAGTCGGGTCGGGGCTAGCGCAGGAACGTCTTGCCGCAGGGCCCGTCGCAGACGACGAAGACGGCGTGCTTGTCGAGGGCGTAGCCCGCAGCGTGCAGGAACCCCGGACAGCCCTTCGTCGGGCACTTCCAGACCCACCAGCGCTCGTTCTCGTCGAGCGGGCTCGACTCGGCCGCGAGCGTGGCAGCCAGGCCGTCGCGCTCGGCCACCAGTCGGGCGACGGTCGCGGCGCGATCGGTCGCCGTTTCGCTCGAGTACGGGTAGTTCTGGCTGACGTTCGAGGTCACGGGCTCCTCCACCGGCTCGCGCTCATCGAATGCGATACCGGTGGCAGCGTCGTGTGAGCGCTCGCCTGCCACCGGCGAGGCGGAGTATCGCACACGAGGGGGCCCTACCAGACCGCCGGCAGGCCCTCGCTCCGTGGATCGGTCGCGGCGGCCACCGATCCGGACGTGGCGCCTGGACCGCCATCGACGAGCTCGATCGCGTGCTCGTGACCGAGCCCGTGGTCGAACGCACCGGTCGGCACGAGGTCGTGCCCCAGCGCCCGCAACGCCGGCTCGATCCCCGGTGCGTGGCGCGGCTCGACGTGCACGTCGGTCGGCGGAGCGAAGTGGCGTGCCGGCTCGACGAACCAGCGCGGCGCGGCGACAGCCGTCCGGATGTCCGACCCGCCGTCGACCACGGCGCTCACGAACTGGGCGTGGATCTGCGGCTGGGCGTCGCCACCCATCGCGCCGACCACGATCCACGGCTCGGGCCGTCCCGCACGGAAGAGCATCGCCGGCAGCAGCGTGTGCAACGTCCGCTTGCCGGGCGCGAGCACGTTCGGGTGGTCGGGTTCGAGGCTGAAGTAGCTGCCCCGGTTCTGGTAGTGGATGCCCGTGTCCGGATCGACCACGCCCGACCCGAACCCGAGGTAGTTCGACTCGATGAGGCTCACCGCGCCGCCCTCGGCATCGACCGTGGCAAGGAACACGGTCCCACCACCACGCCGGTTGCGAGCGGGCGGGGGTCCGGCGGCTTGACGCGGGTCGATGCGCGACGCCAGCTCGTCCAGCCGCGCCGGGTCGAGCAGCGCTGCGACCGGCACGTCGCGCGCGTCCGGGTCGGTCAGGTAGGCGTCGCGGTCGGCCATCGCCAGCTTGGCCGCCTCGATGCCGAGATGGATCCAGGCCGGATCGGTCACGCCGTCCGGACCGTACGCATCGGCCGGCGGCTCGAACCGTTCGAGGATGCCCAGCAGCTCGAGGGCGACGATGCCGGAGCTGTTGGGCGGGTGGGTCGTGACGCGAACCCCGCGATAGTCGAGGGCCACGGGCTCTGCCCACGTCGAGCGGTGCTCGACGAAGTCGCGCGCCACGCAGGACGACCCCGCGGCTGCCAGCGCCCGAGCCTGGCGCGCACCGAGATCGCCGTCGTAGAACGCGTCGAACCCCTCATCGGCCAGGGTGGCCAGCGTCGCGGCCAGGGCCGGCAGGCGGACGCGTTCGCCCGGACGCCACGGCCGGCCCGCCGGTCGGTACACCGCGAAGAAGCCGGCGTCCGGCCCGAGCTGGTCGAGGACGTGGGGAACGGCGGCCTCGACCGAGTCGCGCAACGCGACGTCGGCGGGGAAGCCGGCCTGGGCCAGCTCGATGGCGGGTGCCAGGATCTCGGCCCGGGTGAGGCGGCCGTGACGGGCGTGAGCATCGGCCCACGAACGGACGGCGCCCGGGATCGTGACGCTCAGTGCCCCGCGCGACGGGATGGCCTCGAGTCCGCGGGCGCGCAGGTCGTCGGCCGATGCCCCGGCCGGGCTCCGACCGGAGCCGTTGAGCGCGTGCTGTCGTCCGGTCGCGGCGTCCCAGATGAGCCAGAAGGCGTCGCCCCCGATGCCGCACGCGCCGGGCATGACGACCGCGAGCACCGCGTTCGTGGCGATCGCCGCGTCCACCGCCGAGCCACCGGCGCGCAGGATCGCCAGGCCGGCGGACGTGGCGAGATGGTGCGGCGCCACGACCGCGCCGTGCGGGCCGCGGGCCAGCGGGACCGGCGTCCAGGGCCGTCCGTCGTTCACGCCGCCGCGGCCCCGAGCGCGTCCTCGTCCCGACGCAGCAGCGACAGCGGCAGGAGAGCGATGAGCAGCATCGCGGCGGTGGCGACGAGCATCCCGTCGATCCCTCGGAAGTCGGCCGCGAACCCGCCGATGAGCGCGCCGATGATCTGGCCGATCGCCAGGAAGACCGAGTACAGGCCCATGATCGCCCCGCGGTCGTTGGGGAAGCGCTCGGACACGTCGGCCAACAGGCCGAGTGCCGCCGGTGTCGCCCCGGCCATCACGAACAGCCCGAGGACCGCGATCAGGCCGGCGCCGGCCAGGATGGGCAGGGGCAGGCCGCCGCCGTGGTTGACGACCAGGCCCGCCAGCACGAGCCCGCCGCCGCCGATGATCCCGTACAGGATGATCGTCGTGCGCCGGGTGTTGCGAAAGCGGTTGCCCCAGTACAGCAGGCCCAGCCCGAAGACGATGCCGATGACGACCGCCGCGGCGGAGATCTGTGGCGCGCTGAAGCCGCGCATCAGTGACTGGTCGGGAAAGTCGGGGTTGGCCTTGGCGAACTGGAAGATCGACTGGCTGAACCACAGGCCGATCGAGGCGTTGACCGCGATCCAGGTCGGCGCCAGCAGCCACACATGCCCGGTCCGCAGCAGCTCGACATAGCGCCCGAAGCCGACGTGCGGCGCGCGCACCGAAGCCGCCTCGCCGGCCGGATCGCGGACCGTCCGGAAGATGAGGAACGAGATCCCGTAGATCACGGCGTTGACGAAGAACGCCGTCGGCCCGAGCAGGGCGAAGGTCACCGGCGCGGCCGCGAAGCCGGCCCCGATACCGAGCAGCGTCGCGCCTTCGAAGCGTGCCGCCATCCGGCCACGCAGCGCCTCGTCGCCGGCGGTCACGAGGGCGATGAAGCCGAGGATCGACGGGATGCTGGCGGCGGTCGAGGCGCCCTCGAGCCAGCGCGTGCCGCCCAGGATCCAGAGGTTGGTCGTGAGCCCGGTCAGGATGACCGCGATCGCCCCGAATGCCGGCCCGTACAGCATCACCCGGTGATGACCGAGCCGGTCCGACAGGATCCCGAACACCGGCGACAGGACCAGTTCGGCGACGTAGAACGTGGCGGCGAACAGGCCGACGACGATCGGATCGACCGTCTGGCCGCCGTGCGAGGGGAGGGCGGCGAGGTACACGGCGAGCATCGCCCCGGTGAGCCCGGTGCTGAAGCGCAGCGTGAAGGTGCCGGCCAGCACGGCCCACATCGATCGATCCATGCCCGCACAGCGTAACGGCAACGGGCTGGACCCGACTCCGTATCATGCGCCGAACGGCCGCGCCCGACGGTCGGTCCAGAAGGGGTCACGCCTTGAACCGTGTCGCGATCTTCACCGACTCCGCATCCGACATGGATCCGGACGAGGCCGCGGAGTCGGGCATCCACATCGTTCCGCTGCTGGTCAACTTCGGATCGGACACGTTCAGGGCCGGGGTCGAGCTGAGCACCGAGGCCTTCTGGGAGCGGATGACCGCGCCCGACGCGCCGTTCCCGACGACCGCGGCCTCGTCGCCCGGCGAGTTCAAGGAGGCCTACGAGGCCGCCTTCGCGGATGGCGCCGAGTCGATCGTCTCGATTCACGTCGCGCACACCCTGTCGGGCACGATGAAGAGCGCCCAGATCGCCCGCGACATGCTGCCCGACCGCGAGATCCACATCGTCGACTCGCAGGGCGCATCGATGGCCGAAGGGATCCTGGCCAGGATGGGGGTCGAGATGGCGGAGGCCGACCACCCGGCCGAGGAGATCGCCGACACGCTCGCCCAGCGCGCCCTCGACATCACCATCTATCTCGCCCTCGACACGCTCGACTATCTCAAGAAGGGCGGGCGCATCAGCGGGACGCAGGCGGCCATCGGCACGCTCCTGTCGGTCAAGCCGATCATCACCGTCAAGGACGGCCTGGTCGAGACGGCCGAGCGGGTGCGAACGCGCTCGAAGGCGCGCGAGCGGATGATCGAGCTCGCCACGTCACGCCAGATCGAGCGCCTGTCGATCCTGCACACCAAGGCGCCCGACGTCGAGGCGTTCCGCGACGAGATGCTCCGGCGGGTGCCCGACCTCGAGCCCGCGTCGGTGTCGATCGAACTCGTCGGACCGTCGGTCGGGCCGCATCTCGGCCCGGGCTGCATCGGCGTGGTGGTCCTCTACCGGCGCTCCTGACCGGCCGCCGTTACCTGGCGGCGAGCGTCGCCGCCTCGACGATGGGCATCTCGATGACGGTCTGCAGGTCGTCGGGTGCGGCTGTGTCGGGACCGTTGAGGTAGCGCTCGCGAGTCGGTGCCGCGGGGACGTAGCCATGGTCCTCGATCCAGTGCCCGAGCCGGTCGTAGGCCATCCCGAGCCGGTCGTACGGCCCGACATGGAGTGTCTGCGCCACCCGCGCCGCGGGCAGCATGGCCAGTCGCACCCGGCCGGCGTCGGGCGTGTCGGTCGCGAGCGCGGGCCCGTCGGGGATCGGCACGGCGACTTCGGCATCGATCTCGGTGCCGAACTCGTGGTACACGACCAGCGGCGGCCCAGCGGGTTCGATCCCGCGATCCGCGAGGAACCCGTACAACTCCCCGAATGCCGACCCGACGAAGCTCGGGATGGCGGACTCCGCGAACCGATCCCGGATCGACACGATCCGCTGAGCGGCGACGTCGACGGAGGCGATCTGGTCAGAGGTGATCTGCTCGTTCATGGCCCTTCCGTCCTTGCGGCTGCGGCGCGCCAACGGCGACCCGGGCGCGGTTGCGGGCCCCGAGTATCGGCCTCGGCCGGCGGCACGGCCAGAGGCGATCCGCCCGTCGCGGACAGGCCGTTCGGACGGTTGGCCGTCGTGGAGCCACGGTTGCGGGACGGTTGCGACAACCTTGCCGTCCGGTACTTTCGGACCGGCGAACTTCGGCGGGCCGGGACTATACTCGGCGCGCAGATGAGTCGCGCGTCGAAGCAACGGCCCAGCCGATCCGGACCGGTCGACGCGCCCCGTGGGGTCGTCCGGGAGACGACCCACACCGACGTGGCGGCATCGGACGGCCGCCAGACACGGAGGATCCTCCTTCCATGACCACCGAGCACGTCGCTGCGCGCATCAACGCGTGGGAAGTCGCCCAGCGACAGTTCGATCTGGCGGCCGAGCGCCTCGATCTCGATCCCGGGATGCGCCTGGTGCTGCGCGAACCGCGACGCGAGTTCACCGTCCACTTCCCGGTCCACATGGACGACGGTTCGGTCCAGGTGTTCACCGGCTATCGCATCCAGCACAACCTCGGGCGGGGGCCGGCCAAGGGCGGCATCCGCTACCACCAGGACGTGTCGCTCGACGAGGTCAAGGCCCTCGCGATGTGGATGACCTGGAAGTGCGCCGTGGTGGGCATCCCGTACGGCGGCGGCAAGGGCGGGGTCATCGTCGATCCCAAGCAGCTCAGCCAGAAGGAGCTCGAGGGGCTGACCCGCCGCTTCTTCACCGAGATCGAGGTCCTCGTCGGCCCCGAAAAGGACATCCCCGCGCCGGACGTCAACACGAACTCGCAGATCATGGCCTGGATGATGGACACCTACTCCATGCATGCCGGCTACACCGTCCCTGGGGTCGTGACCGGCAAGCCGATCAGCCTCGGCGGCTCGGAAGGCCGCAACGAGGCCACCGCGCGCGGCTGCGTGTTCACCATCGTCGAGGCCGCCCGCCATCTCGGGCTGGACCTCGGCCGCCAGCGAGTCGCGGTCCAGGGCTTCGGGAACGCCGGATCGATCGCGGCCAAGTTGATGGCCGACGAAGGCTCGACCATCGTCGCGGTGTCCGACTCGACCGGCGGCATCCATGCGCCCGACGGGCTCGACATCGCCAAGGTCATCGCCTGGAAGGGCGAGCACGGCACCGTCCAGGGCTTCCCCGGGGCGGCCGACATCAGCAACGCCGAGCTGCTCGAGGTCGACTGCGAGATCCTCATCCCGGCCGCCCTCGAGAACCAGATCACCAGCCGCAACGCCGGGAAGGTCAAGGCGAAGCTCATCGCCGAGGCGGCCAACGGGCCGACCACCCCGGACGCCGACCAGGAGCTGTTCCGCCGCGGGATCTTCATGATCCCCGACATCCTGTGCAACGCCGGTGGCGTCACCGTGAGCTACTTCGAATGGGTCCAGGACCTCAACCGCGACCACTGGTCCGAGGCGGTCGTCAACGAGAAGCTCCGCGGGATCATGGTCCGCGCCTTCGGCGAGACCCTCGAGATGTCGAAGCGCGAAGCGTGCGACATGCGGACAGCCGCCTATCTGCTGGCGGTCAAGCGCGTCGCGGACGCGATGGAGATGCGCGGCCTGTACCCGTAAGCCGATGACGCGGCTCGTCGCGAGCCACGCTCTGCGATCCGCCCGATGACCCGACTGCTCGATCGGGCGGACAGCGTGCTGGTCGTCATCGACGCCCAGCCGTCGTTCTACGGCGCCGACCGCGCCGGCGCGGCCGAGGCACTGCGTGCGCCCCTCGATCGCCTGGCCTGGCTGGCGGGGGTGGCGACCGCGCTCGGCGTCCCGGCGGTGGTGACCGAGGAGGATGCGCCACGGAACGGGCCGACCGCGGCGGAGATCCTGGCCGCCCTTCCGGCCACGACCCCGGTCCTCGCCAAGGTCGTGTTCGGGGCCGCCGATCAGCCCGACATCCTCGCCGCCCTGGAGGCGACGGCTGCACGTACCGCGGTCCTGACCGGGCTCGAGACCGATGTCTGTGTCGCCCATACCGGACTCGGCCTGCTCGACCGGGGCTGGCGGGTGGTGGTCGTCGAGGACGCGACCTACGCGCCCGCTGACGGGCAGTCGGCCGGTCTGCGACGGCTGACCCGCGCGGGCGCGGAGATCGCCCAGGCCAAGGGCGTCTACTACGAATGGGTCCGCACGCTGGCAGCGGCGCGCGCCTTCGAGCGCGAGCACCCGGATCTCGCGGACCCGCCCGGCTTCAGCCTGTGACCCCGTCCGGCGAGGCCCCGCCGGCGTCGCGCCACATCGTCGTCAGGGGGGCGCCGTCGCGGACGGCCCGGAACCCGCCGATGGACCGGAACCCGGCACGCGCATAGCGGTGATCGTTCAGCGGATTACTCGATTCGAGGTAGGCCGGCAGGCCGGCCGCATCCCACACGCCGAGATCGGCGGCGAGGAGGGCCTGCCCGACCCCGCGTCCGCGATGCGCCGGATGGGTGGCCAGCAGGCTCAGGTAGGCGTGCTCCGCCGGGACGCTGGCGCGGCTCGCCGCGAACCGACGGTCCAGCTCGGGAAGATCGGCCAGCGCGGCCGGATCCAGCGAGCTGCGGACGAGCGTGTCGAGCGCATCCTCGAGGTCAGGCGCGAGGTCGGCGACGCCCGGCGGCAACCAGACCGACACCGCCGCGCCGTCGTCGGCGACGAAGATGCCGTCGTGGCGGACGGCCGATTCGAGGAAGATCCGCCAGTAGCGGCGCAGATGATCGGACCGACCGTCGCGACCGGCCAGCGCCAGCGACCAGACCGGGTCCGTGGCGAAGGCGAGCGCGATCGTCTCGCTGATCGGATCGAGCTCGTCGCGACGCGCGGTCCGGCGTTCCAGCGGGTAGCCCTCCTGGGCGCCGATGCTAGCATTCGGTGATGCTCGACCACGAAGAAAAGTTCCTGTTCAAGGAGGAGATCCTCCACCTCGCGAATGCCGTGGCGGAGCCCGGCATCCTCGACAACGTCGAGGACCTGCTGACCGACGTCATCACCAGCCCGCGCTTCGACTCCGAGGTGTTCACCCTCGAGCGAAGCCTCCAGGTCATGCTCGGCCCGCGGGCAGGGACGACCCTGGTTGGCCTGCTGACCGTGGCCCCCGAGGTGTTCGACGAGGTCGCCGAGGTGCGCATCCCGTCGGAGGTCCACGAGCGCCTCGTCGCCTGGCGAGCCCGGTTCGGTCTGGCCATCGACAACGCCCTCAATTTCCTCAACAACCCCGATGGCATCCAGGGCCACAACTTCGCCACCCAGGTCGCCCATGTCGAGGAACGACGGGTCCTCCAGGGTCGGTTGACCCTCGTGCGCTACAACAACGAGCCGCAGTTCTTCGTGGCCGACGCGAGCGTGTTCTTCGGGCTGGTCACCGACATCCTCGAGCGGCTCGGGCCATATCTCGAGTCGGACGCGGTCGACGCCGAAACGGTGGCCCGGCTGCGCGACGCCCTCGGACTCGTCGAGCGCAAGACGGGGGCGCACGGCTGACCCCGGCATCGCGCCCCCCGTCCGACCTGGCCTGATGCGCCACCTGTACCTGGCGGCGACCGGTCAGAACCGCGGCAAGACCACGGTCAGCCTCGGGGTGATGGACGGCTTCCGGCGGCGCGGCCTGTCGACCGGGTTCATCAAGCCGGTCGGTCAGCGGACCGTCATCCAGGACGGGGTGCCGGCCGACGAGGACGCCATCCTCATGAAGGCCGTGTTCGATCTGCCCGATCCGCTCGATCGGATGAGCCCGGTGCACATCCCCCGCGGGTTCACCAAGGCGTACATCGACGGGACGGTCGTCGAGGACCTTCCGGCGCGCATCCGGGCGGCTCACGCCCGCTTCGCGGCCGAGCGCGACATCCTGCTCATCGAGGGCACCGGCCACGCCGGGGTGGGGGCGGTCATCGGCCTGTCGAACGCCGTCGTCGCGGCCATGCTCGGGGCGCCCGCCGTCATCGTGTCGGAGGGCGGGGTCGGCCGTCCGATCGACGAGATCGTGCTCAACAAGGCCCTGTTCGAGCGGTCCGGCGTCCGCGTTGCGGGGGCGATCGTCAACAAGGTCGACCTGGCCGCAAAGCCCGACCTGGCGCAGACCCTGGAACGCGGCCTCGCCCGCCACGGCATCCCGCTGCTGGGCGTCCTGCCGTATCGGCCCATCCTGTCCAATCCGACCCTGTCGATGGTGCTCGAGGGCGTCCACGGCGAGACGATCCACCCCGGGCCCGACCTCGACCAGGTCATCGGCGGCGTGTCGATCGGGGCGATGGAACCCGAGCACATGCTCCAGCGCATCGGTCCGCGCTCGCTGGTGATCGTGCCGGGTGACCGCGACGACCTGATCGCGGCGCTGGTCCACGCGCGCCGGGTCCGGGCCGAGGCGGGTGGCGACGCCATCGGCCTCGTGCTGACCGGGGGCTATCGGCCGCGCGCCGCGGTGCTCGACGCCATCCGGACCGCGGACCTGTTCGCCACCATCGTTCCCGAGGACACCTATGTCGTCGCGTCGGAGGTCCACGACCTGCTGGTCAAGACCCACAGCGCCGACCGCGGCAAGATCGAGGAGATCAAGGCGCTCGTCTGGGAGCACCTGTTCATCGACCGTGTGCTCGACGTGGCGACCGAGGCTGACGCGGCCGCCTAGGCGCGCGCAGGAGCGCCGCGGCGGCGCGTGAGGCGTGGCGCGTGGCGCGGGCCGGGACCGCGGCCCGCGCCGTCGCCGTCAGTGTCCGAGCGGGTGGGTCGTGCGTGGGCTGCGCCGGACGGCGATCGCGACCGTCAGCGCGGCCAGAGCCGCGAGCAGGACGACCCCGAGGACGACCGGCAGCGGCGCCGTCCCGACCGATCCGCGGGCGGGCGTGGTGCCCGTGGTGGCCGGCGACGCGGCGGGCCCGACCGTCCGGATGAGCGGTGGCGCGCTGAACAGCTCCCAGGTCAGCGGCGCCGGACCACCGCTCGGCAGGAACGCGTCGATGCGGGCGAGGCCCTCCTCGGGGACGGTCATGGTGACCAGGTAGTGGCCGTCGCGATCGCGCACCGCGTTGAGCAGCTGCACCGTCCCGTGCCGATCGGTGATCCGGATCGACAGCGGGTCGGCGTTGTACGGTCCGACATCGGCCTGCATCGTGAAGGCGAGATCGACCCGGCTGCCGGGTGCCAGGTCGGTCGGGAGCGGGCGGTCGAGGTGGACCCGCATCGGGAACGTCGCGGCGTCGGCCGGCGCGCCGGACACGAGGGCGTCGTCAGCCAGTGGGAACAGGATGTCCGACCGGGTGCAGCCGGTCGCGTCGCACGCCTCGCCGATGATCCCGACCTCGACCTGCGCGATCCCGCCGGCCGGGACGGTGATGGTGGCCCGGTACTTCCCGGAGCCGCGCGGGCGTTCCAGCCCGGCGGCCTCGACGGGCGTCGCTCCGGCGGGTGGAACGAGGCGGATGAAGACACCCGGCGACGTGAACGGATGGCGCCCCGTCGTGTCCTCGACGAACACGCTCCAGCCGACGTCGAGGGTCGTGCCCGGCGGCGTCTGGAGCGAGATCGGCGTGTCGAGCTGGACCTCCTGGCCGTCCTTGGCCAGTGCCGGTGTGCCGGCGAGCCCGCCGAGCGCGAGCAGCGCCAGGACGGCCGAGGCTGGGATGCGCGATCGGAGCAGGCGTCGTCGATCCATCAACGCTCATACACCGCTGCTGCCGTGTCGGTTCCGCCGGACGCATCGAGCACCTCGTTGTCGATCAGCCGCGTCGTCCCGAACCGCACGGCGAGCGAGGCGATGGCGGGTCGATCGACGACGTCGAGCTCGGTCAGGTCGACGCCGTCCGCGATCGACACGTAGTCGACGGCAGCGAGCGGCTCCTCGGCGAGGGTGGCCAGCATCGTGGCGCGCAGTGCCTCGCCCGAGCGCTCGCCCCCGCGCCACGCATCCCGCGCTGCGACCAGCGCACGGCGCAGGACACCCGCCGCGGTCCGTTGATCAGGCGAGAGGTGGACGTTGCGGGACGACATCGCGAGGCCGTCGGGCTCCCGCACGGTCGGGCAGGCGATGACGTCGGTGCCGATCGCCAGGTCGCGCGCCATCTGGCGGATGACCATGACCTGCTGGGCGTCCTTCTGGCCGAAGTAGGCGCGGTCGGCGCGCACGAGGCCGAACAGGATGGCGACGACGGTCGCGACCCCGTCGAAATGGCCCGGGCGCGCCGCGCCTTCAAGCGGCCGCGCGACCGCGCCGACGACGACGGTCGTGTCGAAGCCCGGCGGGTAGATCTCGGCGACGTCGGGAGCGAACACCAGGTCGACGCCTTCGGCGGCACAGATGTCGAGGTCGCGTGCCTCGTTGCGCGGGTACTGACGAAAGTCGTCCGATCGGTTGAACTGGCGCGGGTTCACGAAGATCGACACGACCGTCGTCCCGCTGTCTTCCCGTGCCCGGCGCATGAGCGCCCGGTGGCCCTCGTGCAGCCAGCCCATCGTCGGCACGAGGCCGACCGGCTGCGGCGCGTCGCCCAGGGCGTCGCGCAGCTCGGCCCGGCTGCGGACGACGCGGACCACGCTGGCTGGGTCGGCCCCGCGCCGCGGCAGCGAGGGGCTCAGAGGTCGCGATCGAGCGGGATGCCGCCGGCCGGCATGTCCGCGGCCAGTCGATCCGGATCGCCCCGCCCGAGGACCGTCTGGAACACCGAATCGTCCATCCGGACGGTCTCGGCGTCACCCGGGAACGCCCCGGCAGCGACGTCCGCGGCGTACGCCAGCGCGGCCTCGCCGATCGTCTGGCGCAGATGGGCGTACGCGCGGGCATGGCGCGGCTTGAAGTCGCCGAGCCCCAGCAGGTCGGTGATGACCTGGACCTGGCCGCTGCACTCCGGTCCGGCGCCGATGCCGATCGTCGGGATGTGGAGGCGCTCGGTGATGGCGCCGGCCAGCTGCGCCGGCATCAGCTCGAGGACGACGGAGAACGCACCGGCCTCCTGGACCGCAAGGGCATCGGCGAGCAGCCCGAGCGCCGCGACCCGATCCTTGCCCTGGACGCGGACCTTGCCACCGAGCCCGTGCTGCGCCTGGGGCGTCCAGCCGATGTGGCCCATGACCGGGATGCCGGCGCGCACGAGCGCCTCGATGATGCGCGCCGATCGGACGCCGCCCTCGACCTTGACCGCCTGAGCGCCAGCCTCCTGCATGAATCGCCCGGCGTTGTCGATCGCTTCGTCCGTCGAGGCGTAGGTCAGGAACGGCATGTCGCCCACGACCAGGGCACGGCTCGATCCGCGCACGACGGCCTTCGTGTGATGGAGCATCTCGGTCATCGTCACGCGCACGGTCGACTCGTAGCCGAGCAGCACCTGGCCGAGCGAATCGCCGACCAGGATGAGCGGGATGCCGGCCTCGTCGATGATCTGTGCCGTCGGGTAGTCGTAGGCGGTCAGCATCGGCAGCCGCTCGCCGTCCGCGTAGCGCTTGGCGATGTCGGCGACGGTCAGGCGACGAGGGGCGTCGGGCGAGGCGCTCATGCTCGGGTCGTGGCTCCGCTGCGGTTCGGTCCAGGTGGCGCCGGGTGGCGACCGCCTAGCCCGAAGTCTGCCCCTCGCCGTCGCGGGCGTCCAGCCGCCCGGCGACCCGGTCGAGCAGGCGATCCGCGACCTCGCGCTTGGTGAGCATCGGCAGGTCTTCGCGGATCCCCTCGGCGGTCAGGATCGAGACGCGGTTCGTGTCGGTCCCGAAGCCCGACCCGGGCTCGGACACGTCGTTGGCGACGAGCAGGTCCACGCCCTTGCGTGCGAGCTTGTCGGCGGCGCGGTCGAGGGAGCCGGTCTCGGCCGCGAACCCGACGAGCACCGGTCGGGGAACGACCGGCTCGGCCGTGACCTCCCCCTCGCGGTCGGTGCCGTTGACGATCCGCGCGATCTGGCCGAGGACATCCGGCGTCGCCTCCAGCTCGAGGGTGAGCCGTCCGCTGCGCTCGAGCTTGCGGTCGGCCGTCGTGACGGGCCGGAAGTCCGACACCGCGGCGGCCATGATCAGGGCGTCGAACCCGGCGGCGCCCGCCGACCCGTGGGTCAGGCGATGGAGGGCGCTGCGCAGCTGGGCGGCCGACCCGACCTCGATGACCGCGACGTCCGCAGGAGCAGGGACCTCCAGGTTGGCGGCGACCAGGGTCACCTGTGCGCCGCGCTCGGCGGCGGCGGCGGCGATCGCGACGCCCATCTTGCCGGTCGAGCGGTTGCCGATATAGCGGACCGGATCGATCGGCTCGCGCGTGCCGCCCGCGGTCACGACGATGTGCCGTCCAGCCAGGTCGGCCTCGCTCGCCACGGCCACGACGGGCGGCCGGGCGAGCGGGTCCGGCGCGCGGATCGGCCGATCGCCGAGCACCGCCACGAGCGCGTCGACGATCGCCCCGAGGTCGGCCAGACGCCCCACCCCGGACTGGCCCGAGGCGAGCGCACCGGCGGCCGGGTCGACGATCGTGTAGCCGAAGTCGTCGCGTAGCCGTGCGACGTTGTCCTGCGTCGCGCGATGCGTCCACATCTCGCCGTCCATCGCCGGTGCCACGACGACCGGGGCGGCCGAGGCGAGGACGGTCGCCGTGACCACGTCGCCGGCGAGGCCGTTGGCCATGGCCCCCAGGAAGTGGGCGGTGGCGGGCGCGACGACGATGGCGTCGGCACTGTCGGCGACGACGATGTGACCGATCCGACGGTCCGGCAGCAGCGCCAACACATCGGTCTCGACCGCGTGGCGCGACAGGGCGGCGAACGTGAGCGGGCCGACGAAGCGGGTCGCGGCCGGCGACAGCATGACCGCCACATCGGCGCCCTCGGCGCGAAGGAGCCGGAGCAGCTCGACCGCCTTGTAGGCGGCGATCGACCCGGTGACGCCGAGCCCGATGAGCCGCCCGTCGAGCCGGCCGGTCACGGCAGGCCGAGCTCGAGCCGCTCCCCACCCGCGACCTCGGCATGGACGATGGCGAGGCCCTTGAGGGTGAGGTCGGGATCGATCGCATCGATGCCGTCGAGGCTGCTCGCCCAGGGGGCGGCCGACAGGCCGCCGGTCAGGATGGCCCGAACGTCGGCCGGGGCCACGGCCGTCATGTCGGCCAGCTCCCGCCGGACGCGCGCGAGCAGGCCTGTCGTGAGCGCCTGGTAGCCGAACACGGTCCCGGCCTGCATGGCGCTGACCGTATCCCGCCCGATCGCCCGGTCCGGCGCTCGCAGCTCGATGCGCGGCAGCTTCGCCGTCCGTGCCGCGAGCGCCTCGAGTCCCAGTTCGAGGCCCGGGGCGATGGCGCCGCCGACGTAGGCCCCGTCGAGTGCCACGCAGTCGAGCGTGGTGGCCGTCCCGAAATCGACGACGACCGCCGGCGTGCCGTACAGGCGCGCAGCCGCGAGCGCGTTGACGAGCCGGTCCGCGCCGACTTCGGCGGGCCGGTCGACCCGGATGGCGAGCGGCACCGTGCCGGCCGAGGCGACGGTCAGGGCCCGCTCCCGATCGCGGGCGACCGTCTCGACGTGGGCTGTCAGCGCCGGTACGACCGACGCACAGGCGATGGCCGACACGTCGGCCAGGCTCGCGTCGTCGAGGCGAAGGAGGCTCTCCACCAGCAGCTCGAGCTCATCGGCCGTCGCCCGGGCCGGGGTCGCCGCCCGACGGGTGGCCACGAGGGCACCGCCACGGAACAGGCCGATGGTGACATTGGTGTTGCCGATGTCGATCGCGAGCAGCATGGCGGCGATGATACGCGGGGCCTGCGGGCGCCGGATCGGGGTCGCCGCGGGGTCGACCGTGCGGTACCATCGCCGACGTCCGTCGGAGCCCCCAGCTCACGTCGCCCAGGGAGATCGACCGTGTCGTCGCCGGCTGCCAAGTTCTTCGTGAACCACGGCGTGGTCACCAGCCAGACCGACATGCTCCACCTGCTCCGCCCGCTCCTCAAGCAGACGGTCACCTACCGCTACCTGCGGGGCCGCGAGGTGATCAACCACGGCACCGGCTGGGTCGAGCGGATCGTCACCGACGCGCCGGATACGTCGACCTACTTCACGCCGCTGGCGATCACGCTCAACATCGATTCGTTCGAGCATCTCGAGTTCGAGACCCGCGCCGACCAATTGCTCGTCTACACCCTCGTCCAGGGGGACGAGCGCGTCATCGTGGAGTTCGCCCCGATCGGGTCAGGCAGCGAGGAGGCCTCGCCGTTCGCCCCGCAGCAGCTGGCGTTCGACACATCCGACTACGTCCAGATGGAGTTGCTCGGCCTCGACGCTCACGAGGACGAGTAGCGCGTATCCGGAGCCGGCACGGAGGGTGCCGGCCGCATCGGGGGGAGGCGTCACGACGCGGACCGAGCCGCCCAACCAGGGCTCGGCGCGCCATCGAAGGCAAGGAGGGTAGGGACCCGGTGGACGGCATCGCCAGTTACTTCAAGTTCGCGGAACGCGGGACGAACCTCGCGACCGAGGTGCGGGCGGGCGTGACGACGTTCTTCGTCATGGCCTACATCATCTTCGTCAACGCGAGCATCCTCGGCGCGGGCTTCGGCCTCGACCCCGCCGGGATCGCCGCCGTGTCGGCGGGCACCGCGCTCATCGCCGGGATCATGACCATCGCCATGGGCGCGGTCGCCAACTACCCGCTCGCCCTGGCCGCCGGTCTCGGCATCAACGGGATCGTGGCGTTCTCGCTGACGGCCCGCGGCCTGAGCCCCGCCGGGGCGATGGGTGTCATCGTGCTCGAGGGCATCCTCGTCACGCTGCTCGTCGTGGTCGGCTTCCGCGAGGCCGTCATGAACGCCGTGCCGCTCGCCCTGAAGCGCGCCATCGGCGTGGGCATCGGTCTGTTCATCCTGTTCATCGGCTTCGTCAACGGCGGGCTGATCGCGACCCCGCAGGGTGGCGTGCCGATCGTCGGGCCCGTCTTTCCGACAACGACGTCGCAGTTCGTCTTCCTGTTCGGCCTGCTGCTCACCCTCGTGCTGTGGGTGATGAAGCTGCGCGGTGCCCTGATCATCTCGATCATCGTCATCACCATCGTGTCGCTCATCGTCGGCGTGGCGACCGTGCCGCCCAACTTCGCGGTGACACCGAGCTTCTCCACGCTGTTCCAGTTCGACGTGACCAATGTCTGGTCCGTGCTCGGGCCGCTGACCGCCGCCCTGACCATCTTCGCGATCATGCTCACCGACTTCTTCGACACGATGGGCACCGTGACCGGCGTGGCCGCGGAGGCCGGGTTGGCCGACGAGGACGGGCGCGTGCCGGGCGTGGGCCGGGTGTTGCTGGTCGACAGCGTCGCGGCGGCCGTCGGTGGCATTGCCGGCGTCAGCTCGAATACGACCTACATCGAGAGCGCGGCTGGCGTGGCCGAGGGTGGTCGCACCGGGTTCACGGCGATCGTCACCGGCGTGCTGTTCCTGCTCGCCATCCTGCTGACACCGCTGGCCGGCATCATCCCGGGGGTCGCCACCGCTCCGGCGCTCGTGCTGGTCGGCTACCTGATGTTCACCCAGATCAAGGACATCGACGTCGGCGACGTCGAGGACGGCCTGCCCGCCCTGCTCACGATGATCCTCATGCCGCTGACGTACGACATCACCGTCGGCATCGGCGCGGGGTTCATGAGCTGGGTGGCCATCAAGGTCGCCCGCGGCAAGGTCGGCGAGGTCCATCCGCTGATGTGGGTGGTGTCGCTCGGCTTCCTGGTCTTCTTCCTGCAGTCGTACCTGCCGACGATCCTGCCCAAGTAGGCCTTCGTCGGTCACAGGTCCTGGCGCCCCGGTCGTCCGGCCCGGGGCGCCAGCCCATTTCCAGTACCATCCGTCGCGATGTTCGAACGGACCGCGTTGCCCGAGGGGCCGCGCGTCATCAGCTCCCGGGTGCCCGGGGCGCGTTCGGTCTCCATCGCCGCGTACGTCCTGGCCGGTTCGCGCCTGGAAACGGCGGCCGAGGCCGGCGTCGCCCATTTCATGGAACACATCACGTTCAAGGGCACGGCCGCGTATCCGACGACGCGCGCCATCAGCGAGGCGATCGAGGGCGTCGGAGGCTCGTTCAACGCGGCGACCGACCGCGAATCCACCGTCTACTGGGTGCGCGTCCCGCAACGCGAGGCGCAGCGCGGGATGGATGTCCTCGGCGAGCTCATCGTGCGGCCGGTCCTCGACCACGCTGAGATCGACAGCGAGCGCACGGTCATCATCGAGGAGATCCGCGGCTATCAGGACGACCCGGCCGAATACGCCCAGACCCTGTTCCAGGGAGCCCTGTTCGGCGACGGCCCCCTCGGCCGCGAGATCTGCGGTGACGAGACCGGGATCCGGGCGCTCCCGGAGGCGACCATCCGCGATTTCTGGCGGACCACGTACCGCCCGGCCAACACGGTCATCGCGGTCGCTGGCGACATCGAGCACGAGGCAGCGGTCGAGCTGGCCGCCGCGGCGTTCGGCACCGGCAACGGGGCGCTGCCCGGGTTCGAGCCGGCGCCCGTCCTGCCCGCCGGCGAGCGGGCCCGGTTCGGGAAGCGCCAGACGGCCCAGGCGTCGCTGGTCGTCGGTCTGCCCGCGCTGCGGCGCGATCACCCCGACAGCTGGACGCTCGGGTTGCTCAACACGATCCTCGGCGACGGCATGAGCAGCCGCCTGTTCCTGTCCGTCCGGGAGGAGCGTGGCCTGGCCTACGACATCGGCTCGGGCATCGTCGACTACGCCGACGCGGGGGCGCTCGAGATCTCGGCCGGGGTCGACCCGGCCAGCCTGCGCGCGGCGCTGGGCGCGATCCTCGAAACGCTGGCCCGCTTGCGCGACGAACCCGTCCCGGCCGACGAGATCGACAAGGCCAAGCGCTACCTGTCGGGCGGTCTGGAGCTGCGGATGGACGAGACGCGCCACGTCGCCTCGTGGATCGGCGGCCAGGAGGCGCTGCACGACCGCGTGCTCACGGTCGACGAGGCCATCGCCGCGATCGACGCGGTATCTGCCGACGACATCCTGCGCGTCGCCTCGACGCTCATCCGCGACGACGGCCTGCGCCTGGCGGCGGTGGCACCGGCACGCCACCTGCGCGGCCTCGAACGTCACCTGCGCCTGCCGGCATGACCGAGGCACCGGAGGGTCCGGACGGGGCCGCCGGGCGGTCGTCGGGTCTGGCCCTGGCGCGCGTCCACCTGCGTCTCGGTTCGCTGGCCCTGGCGCGGGCCGAGCTCGAGACACTGGCCAGCCACGACGCCCTCGACGCGGATGGACTTATCGATCTGGCCGAAGCCCGCTGGCGGACGGGAGACCTCGACGGCGCGGGTGAGGCGGCCGTGGCGGCCATCGCCGACGACGACGGCCCGCTGGTGGCGCTGGTCATCGCCGCGGAGGCGGCCGCAGCCCGTGGCCGGCCGACCGAGGCGCGACGGTATGTCGACCGCGCCATGGCCGTCGCCCCCGGCGCCATCGACGCGATCTTCGCCGGCATGCCGCGCGCCTCCGCGTGGCCGCCCGACCCGGCGGCGCCGCCACCCGCCGCGACGACGATGTTCGATCCGCCCCATGGACCCGCCCGGAGCGGGCCGCGGCCGGCTCGGGGACCGGAGCGTCCCGCGACTGTCGAGGCTTCGCGTCCCGCCACCCTGGTCGGCGACGTCGTCGCGCCGGCGGCGACGAGCGGAGCGGCGCCGATCGGCATCTGGGACGAGCCCGAGCTCGCTGCCCGGGCCGAGGCGGATGCCCGGATCGAGGCCGGCCTGCCACCGGCCGACGAAGCACTCGAACGGGGTCGGGCGGCCCTCGAGGCCGGGGACGTGCCCGCGGCGGCGAACGCCCTGGCGCTCGTGCTGCGCCTGTCATCGGATCTCGCATCGGTCGTCATCGAGCTCGTCGGCGCGCGGACCGAGCCGGCCCTGGCATTCGTCCGCGGCGATGCGTATCGTCAACTCGGCCGCGAGCGCGATGCGCTGGTCGCCTATGCCGAGGCCGCCCGCCCGACCGGCCCGTCGACGCCGACCTCGGCGCCGGTCGACGACGCGGCCCCCGATTTCGACCCCATCGACCCCATCGAGCCCATCGACCCATCGCAAGGAGATCCCGCGTGACCGAACGGACACTCGTCCTCGTCAAGCCCGACGGCCTGCAGCGCCAGCTGACCGGCCGGATCATCGCCCGCTACGAGGACCGGGGCCTCAAGCTCGTCGGTCTCAAGCTCGTGCACGTCGGGCGCGACCTCGCAGAGCGGCACTACGCGGCACATCGTGACAAGCCCTTCTTCGCCGGACTCGTGGAGTTCATCACCTCGGCGCCCCTGGTGGCCCTCGCACTCGAGGGTCCCAACGCCATCGCGGTGGTTCGCTCGATCAACGGGGCGACTCGACCGCACGAGGCGGCGCCGGGCACGATCCGCGGCGATTTCGCCCTGGAGACGGCGCAGAACATCGTCCATGCCTCGGATGGGCCGGAGGCCGCCCAAGTCGAGCTGGACCTGTGGTTCGCCCCCGCCGAGCTGTTCGACTACCCGCGCGACATCGATCGCTGGGTACTCGCCCCGGCCGACTGACCTACGGGGTCGCCACCGGCTGGAACGACGCGCCGGCCGAACCCGACGGGGTGGCGGGCACGGACGGCGCGGACGGCGGGACCGCCTCCGAGGGCGCCACGACCTCGTCCGACGGGGCCGCGACCTCGTCCGAGGCGGCAGGCTGCTCCGGGGGGCCAGAATCCTCCGGACCGGGTTCGCCCGGCGCGAACGACTCGACCGCGCCCCCGGCCGCGGGCGGCAGGCCCGCCGCCGCCCGTTCCGTGCCGAACGCGCCGGCCGATACGGCCAGCGCGAGCCCGGCCAGCACCAGGGCCGCGCCGGTGGCGCCCGGCAGGCGATTTTCGCGCCACGTCCGGACGATCCAGCCGCGCAGGTCGGTGACATCGAGACGCCCGACGACCGGCCGCCACGCGACGCGCTCCACGGCGGTCGTCGGTCGCTCGATGCCGACGGCGACGATCCGCCCGTAGTAGAGCAATGGCCCGAGCGTGCCCAGCAGGACGAGCACCGCCAGCGGGCCGTCGAGCACGAGATCGACGAGCGCGCCGCGGGCCTCGGCTGCGGCCAGACCCGGCAGACCGATGCTGGCGACGACGATCGCGCCGAGGACGACGGCGAGGATCGGGGCGCGGAAGACCCACCCACGCAGATCGGCCACCCGCCCCGTCCCGAAGGTCGCACGCATCACGGCCGCCCAGGCGGCGAAGGCGCTGCGGGTCACCACGAAGGCGACGATCCAGGTGCGGGCCGGCGCCCAGGCATCGGGGTCCAGGGCGGCGACGGCGAGCATGACGATGCCCGAGTCACCGACGATGGCGTAGCCGACGATGTGCTCGATGTCGTCCTGGATCCAGGCCGCGATCGAGGCGAACAGCACGGACGCGATGGCCACGAACAGCACGACCGCCCGGACCTGGTCGAGGTCGACCAGCAGCGGCGCGATGGAGGCGTCGGCCCATGCCAGCGCGACGATCGCGAGTGCCGCCGGCGCCAGGGCGGTCACCAGCGGCAGCGACGTCTCCGGCACCGCGTCGGTCATGCGCGCCGCCCAGGTGTGGACGGGGATGGCGCCGAAGCGCAGCGCGACCGCGAGGGCGACGGCCAGATAGGCCAGCCCGAAGACGACCGGCTGGGCCGCCAGTTCGCTCAGGTCGCGTCCGATCCAGGCGGTCGCTGCGACCGCCATCGTGCCGGCCACGGCCGTCGCCCGCAGCGCTCGGGTCCCGGCGCTCGACGCGAGGCGCCCGCCACCGGGGGCGATGGCCAGCACGGCGCCGAAGGCTCCCCCGGCGGTGGCGGCCAGCATCGCCGCCCGCGCGTCCGGGATCGACAGGGCGAGTGCCGACGTGGCGAGGATGCCGAGGGTCATGGCCGGGACGTCCCGCTGGGTCGCGGTCGCCTGCCCGACGACCGCAAGCAGCAGTCCGACGACGGACCCGAGGACGAGGAACAGGCGCAGGTACTCGGTCGTGGCCAGCACTCCGCCGCCCAGCAGCAGCGAGTCCCCGGGGCGGATCGCGACCGCGGCCAGGCAGGCCGCGACGAGCGCGACGAGGCCGCTGGCGGTCGCCAGGCGCGGGGACGATCGGAGGAACACCGCCGCGGTCGCGCCGGCACCAGTCACGAGCAGGAACGGCAGCAGGCTCATCGCACCGTGGTCAGCGCGGGCGGGCGTGGCCCGCGTCGATCGGATGGGCGTCGGGCTGTCGACGTCCCCGTGCCCGGCCGATGCTGCGCCCGAGTGCGCGGCGGCCGGGACGGGCCGTCGTCTCCTCCTCGGCGAGCGCGTAGCCGTCGCTGCCGTCGGCGCGAGCGTACGTCGCCAGCGCCGCCAGGCTGCCGGCGAGCACGACCAGCGCCCCCGCCGTGACCAGCTGTTCGAGGTCGCCCGGCGTCCCCCCGAGGGCGCCCCGCACGAGCAGGCCCGCATCGAGGAGCAGCAGGGCGCCGACCCCCACGCGCACGATGTCGCGGCCGGTCAGCACGGGCGTCACGGCGATCGCGGCGACCGCGAAGCCAGCGGCACTGGCGAGCGCCGGCCCGCCGGCCGGGGCGCCCAACCCGTGCGCCGCGAACCCGACGATCGCAGCCGATGCCGCGACGAGGGCGTCGGCCGGCCAACCGATCCGGGAACCACCGGTGGACGACGCAGGGCGGCCGGTGTCCGACCGGTCGCGAGCGACGATCGCGAGCAGGTAGCCCGCCAGGATCGCACCGACGAACCTCGCCGCGAGCCCGAGCGGACCAGCCGTCGGTTCGACCAGCAGGGGAGAGGCGACCAGCACGACGGTCACGCCGAGGGCCGTCGCGCGGACATCGTGACTGGACATGGCGACGATGGCCCCGGCCACGACCGCCAGCGCGACCCCGGCCAGGATCGGGTTCACCGCCGGGTCACCGGCAGGGTCACGGCGTGGCCGACGCCAGGTCCGGATAGCTGGGCGTTGGCAGGGTCCCGAACGTGTCGATCGGCCAGTAGCGCAACCAGGCGCGACCGATGACGCGGTCGATGGGGACCGGGCCGAACGTGCGCGAATCGGCGGAGTTGGCGCGATGGTCACCCATCAGGAAGAGTTCGTCGGGGGGCACGGTCCAGGTCGCCTGTTCCAGCGGCGCCGTCGTCGGCTGTGGGTCGCCGCCCGGCTCGTCGGCGTACAGGTACGGCTCCGACAGTGCCACTCCGTTGACGTAGACCAGGCCGTCGTCGCGGATCTCGATCTGGTCGTTGGGTTGACCGATCACCCGCTTGATGAAGGGCGTTCCCTCGTCGCCCCACTGGTCGGGTGGCTCGAACACGACGATGTCTCCCCGCTTGTACGTGTCGAAGCGGGGCGTCAGCTTGTCCACCAGCACGTACTGCTCCGGCTCCAGGGTCCGCTCCATCGAAAGCTGCTGGACCTTGTATGGCTGGGCCACGAAGTTCTGGATGACGAAGAAGATGATGAGCGTGAGGACGAGGGTCTCGACGATCTCGAAGAGACACCCGAGCGCGGGTCGTTGACTCACAAGTCCGGCAGTATAGGGGCGCTCGGCGGCACCCGCCGACGGCACCTCGTCGGGCGGCGGCGCAACATGCATATCCGGCCTCGTCGCCGGGTTTGACCCGTCCGAGAACGCCTTGTTACACTCGCCGCCGGCCTGCCAGGTCCCAGCCCACGGCGCATGCCGTCGGGACCCAGGCAGCACTCCCCGGACACCGTCCACAACGCGGCGCACGGTCACGTGCGCAGGACGATCGCCGGTCATCACCCCATGGAGGACCCGACGACCCTGATGGATGCGAGCACGCTCCAGTTGATCATCCTGCCGGCGGGCATCATCGCCGTCCTCTTCGCGGTGTACCTGGCACGCGACGTCCTGGCGCGTGACACCGGGACCGTCGAGATGCAGGCCGTGGCCGGCACGATCTTCGAGGGCGCGGTCGCCTTCATCCGGCGCCAGTACACGACGATCGCGATCCTTGCCCTGGTCGGGGCGGTCGTGATCGGCGTGCTCATCGCCATCGTCGAGACCGCCGACGTCGCCGACGTCCCGGAACTCGCCGGCGCACCCATCGGCGTCCGGACGGCGATCGCCTTCCTCGTCGGGGCGGCCTGCTCGATGGCGTCCGGCATCATCGGCATGTACATCAGCGTCAAGGCCAACGTCCGGACGGCGTCGGCCGCTCGGCGCAGTCTCGTCGAGGCGGTCCAGGTCGCGATGCGCGGCGGGGCGGTGTCCGGTTTCCTGGTCGTCGCGCTGTCGCTGCTCGGCGTGTACCTCATCTTCGTCGCGTTCGGCGGCTTCGACCGGCCGGACCAGGCGCCGTTCCTCATCGTCGGCTTCGGCTTCGGGGCCTCCTTCGTGGCCTTGTTCGCGCAGCTCGGTGGCGGGATCTACACGAAGGCCGCCGATGTCGGCTCCGACCTCGTCGGCAAGGTGGAGAAGGGCATCCCCGAGGACGACCCGCGCAACGCGGGCGTCGTGGCCGACCTCGTCGGTGACAACGTCGGTGACTGCGCCGGTCGTGGCGCGGACCTGTTCGAGTCGACCGCCGCGGAGAACATCGGCGCGATGATCCTGGGCGTCGGCGTGTATGCCATCGCATCGGCTGCCGGCTGGCCGCACCCCGAGGCCTGGATCTTCTTCCCGCTGGTCGTCCGCGCCTTCGGCCTGCTGGCCACGATCGTCGCGATCTTCTTCGTGCGCGGCAAGGAAACCGAGAACCCGATGAACATGCTCAACCGCGGCTACTGGGTCACGACCCTGTTGTCCGTGGGCGGGCTGGCCGTCACGACCGCCGTGATGATGAACACGAACGGTGGCACCGGCGACGCGTTCGGGCTGCCGACGTGGGTGTACTTCTTCGCGGCCGGGATCGTCGGCCTCGCCACGAGCGTGGCCTTCGTGTACATCACCCAGTACTACACGGCCGGCTCGTATCGGCCGGTCCGCGAGATCGCCGAGGCGTCCAAGACCGGCCCCGCGACCAACATCATCAGCGGCACCGCGGTCGGCTTCGAGACGACGCTGGTCACCGCCATCACCATCGGCATCGCCCTGTTCGCCAGTCACTGGCTCGGCAGCCAGGCCGGGCTGACGACCGCGGACGGTCGCGACGTCGGGGGCATCTTCGGCACCGCGGTCGCCACGATGGGCATGCTCATGACCACGGCCTACATCCTGGCCATGGACACCTTCGGCCCGATCACCGACAACGCCGGCGGGATCGCCGAGTTCAGCCGCGCCGAGGCCGGTGCCCGCGAGATCACCGACCGGCTCGATGCCGTCGGCAACACGACCAAGGCCCTGACCAAGGGCTACGCGATCGCCTCGGCATCGCTCGCGGCCTTCCTGCTGTTCAGCGCCTACATCGACAAGGTCAACCTCGTCCTCGGCCGCCAGATCGCGGCGGGCAAGGAAGGCGTCCAGCTGCTGACGTCGGTCAACCTGGCCGACGTCAACGTGTTCATCGCCGCGCTCATCGCCGCGATGCTGGTGTACTTCTTCAGCTCGCTGGCCATCCGCGCGGTCGGCAAGACGGCCCAGTCGATCATCGTCGAGGTCCGCCGCCAGTTCCGCGAGATGCCCGGGATCATGGACTACACCCAGCGCCCCGACTACGCTCGGGTCGTCGACATCACGACCAGGGCGGCCCTGCGCGAGATGGTCGCTCCCGGCCTGGTCGCCGTCGCGACCCCGATCATCGTCGGCGTGCTGCTCGGCTACGAGGCCGTGGCCGGCATGCTGATGGTCGGGACCATCGCGGGCGTCATGCTTGCGACGGTCCTCAACAACGGCGGTGGGGCGTGGGACAACGCCAAGAAGTACATCGAGTCGGGCAGCCTCAAGGACGACGAGGGCAACGTCCTCGGCAAGGGCTCCGACGCCCACGCCGCGGCCGTCGTCGGCGACACCGTCGGCGATCCGTTCAAGGACACCGCCGGTCCGTCGCTCCACGTCCTGGTGAAGCTACTGGCCACGATCACCCTGGTGCTTGCGCCCCTGTTCATCCGCTGACCCGCTGATCGTCCGGCCGAGCGCCGGGCCCTGGAGGCCGACTCCGTGGACATCGTGCTCCAGGCGGTGATCCTCGGGATCGTGCAGGGACTCACCGAGTTCCTGCCGGTCTCGTCATCGGGCCACCTCATCGTGGTCCCCTACCTGTTCGGCTTCGGCGACCGCTTCCTCACCTCGCTGGCCTTCGGGGTGATGCTCCACCTCGGCACGCTCATCGCGTTGCTGGTCTACTTCCGGGCGGACTGGCTGCGGCTGGTGCCGGCCGGCCTGGCGGCCATCCGCGATCGCTCGTTTCGCGGCGAGCCCGACCGGAAGCTGGCGTGGCTGCTGGTCGCGGCGACCATCCCGGCCGCCCTCGTCGGCCTGCTGTTCAACGACGTGATCGAGTCCTCCTTCCGGCAACCCGGCCTGGTCGCCCTCATGCTCGTCCTCGGCGGGATCCTGCTCTTCTCCGCGGACCGGATCGGCCGCCGCAGCCTCGCCGTCGAGGACGTCACGTTCCCGGTCGCGGTCGGTATCGGCGCGGCCCAGGCGCTCGCCCTGGTGCCCGGCATCAGCCGGTCCGGCGTATCGATCTCGGCGGGGCGGCTGGCCGGTCTCGATCGGGCGGCCGCAGCGCGCTTCGCGTTCCTCATGGCGACCCCCATCACCGCGGGTGCGATCGTGTTCGAGGCTCGCTCCCTGCTGGCCGGTGAGAGCGCGGTCGACGTCGAGCTGGTGCCGCTGCTGCTCGGGATGCTGGCGGCGCTGATGTCGGGGATGGTAGCCATCCATTTCATGCTCCGGTTCCTGCGGACGCGGTCGCTCGACGTGTTCGTGTGGTACCGGTTCGCCCTCGCCGCGCTCGTCCTCGTGGCGTGGCTGTCGCGCTGAGGGCGCGGCCATGGAGGTCATGAAGCAGCTTCGCCAGCGAGCCATCCGCGATCTCGTCGCCCAGCGCCCGATCCGCACCCAGCAGGAACTCGCCGCGGCCCTGCGCGAACGCGGGTTCCGCACGACCCAGGCGACCATCAGCCGCGACGTCGCCGAACTCGGTCTGATCAAGAGCTCGCGCGAAGGGACCGGCGCCTACTCGCTGCCGCCTCGGCTCATCGAGGCCGAGACCTCCGGCGAGGACCGCCTGCGCAAGCTGCTGGCCGACCTGCCGCTCGAGATCCACGACGCCGGACTGCTCCTCGTGCTCCGGACACTGCCCGGCTCCGCGCACGCGATCGCCGCCGCGCTGGACCGCGCCCGCTGGCCGGAGGTGGCCGGGTCGATCGCGGGGGACGACACGTTGTTCGTGGCCCTGCCAGACCGCGCAGCGCTGCAACGAGTGAAGCGGCGGCTGCTCCGCCTGGCCGAGGGGCCGTAGGACGGCCACGGCGCGGGCGACCCGACGCGGACCTGCGGCGGACCGACTTTGACACCCGTTCCTGCCCCGTCTACCATTCGCAGCCGGCCGGAACTTCAGGCGCGCGGGGTGAACCGCGAGTTGCCTGGAGTTCTTTCCTTTATCGACGACGCGACCGCCTCGTTCGGTCTGCCCATCCGACCACCTGCACCGCGGGGGTGACGCCGCATGAACAACAAGCCCACCTACCTCTCCAGGGACGGCCTCGAGAAGCTCCGCGCCGAGCTCGAGGAGATGATCACCATCAAGCGGCCCGAGGTCGCCGATCGGATCCACGACGCCAAGGAACACGGCGACCTCTCGGAGAACGCCGAGTACGAGGACGCCAAGAACGAGCAGGCCTTCGTCGAGGGCCGGATCCAGACCCTCGAGGCACTCATCAAGAACGCCACCCTGATCGACGAGAACACCTCGACCGACCACGTCCAGATCGGCTCGACCGTCAGCGTCGAGAGCGACGACGGCAAGGAACGGTTCACGATCGTCGGCTCGACCGAGGCCAAGCCCGGCGAGGGCCGGATCTCGAACGAGAGCCCGGTCGGTCGGGCGCTGCTCGGGAAGAAGAAGGGCGAGAAGGTCGTCGTCAAGGTGCCGGCGGGCGACTTCACCTACAAGATCGTCAGCATCAGCTGACGCCGCC
>DASSII010000003.1:0-13285 GCA_035692005.1 Candidatus Limnocylindrales bacterium
GGGTCGCCGCGCTCATCCGGTCCGGGGTTGGCCTCGAGGCTGACCTCGGCGTCCGAGGCGAGGCCGAAGCGCGCCCGCACCCGGCCGAGGATCCGCTCGACGTCGTCGGGGGCCAGGAGCGACGGCGTGCCGCCGCCGAGATAGACCGTCTCGAGCGCCGGCCGGCCGAACGACCCCGGGACGCCGAACGCCGCATCCAGGGCGTCCGCCCGCAGCTCGATCTCGACGAGGAGCGCGTCGAGGAACGACGCGATCCGGTTGCGCGGTCCACGGGCCGCCGACCCCGCGATCACGACGAAGTCGCAATACGGGCACAACGAGACGCAGAAGGGGACGTGGACGTACAGCGCGACCGGCGGACGCGCGACCGGGTCGCTCGGGCTCACCGCTCCCGCGGCGCGTGATCCCGGCTGCCGATGACGTGCCAGCCGTCGGGCGGCCGACGTCGCTTGTCGATCTCCTCGACCTCGCGGCCCTTGGGCAGCGTCTGGCCCGTGTGGCCGGTGCACAGGAAGACCGCGAAGCGCGTCGCGGCGTGACCCAGGAACGCGGCCGCGATGCCGCCGGTCACCGCCGTCAGCCAGCCGGCGATGATGCCGATCGCGAGCGTCAGCACGAGCAGGTACCGGTCGCGACCGGGGGCTCCGAGGCGGGTGGTCAACGTGTACAGCAGCGCCTGCAGGATGTTGGCCAGGTTCGCCTCGAGGCCGAGTCCCAGGATCATCCCGAAGATGGCGCCGCGAAAGGCCGCCTCGTCGATGAATGCCGTGGCCACCGAATTGAGCAGCGCGCCCGGATAGGAGGCGGTATCCGGGAAGCGGATCCGGTGATAGCGCAGCGTCGCGAAGGCGACCGCCTGGGCGACCCCCAGCCCGGCGAAGATGAGGCCGCCGAACACCGCCCCGAGCCGATCGCCCGAGCCGAGGAACAGGTCCGCCTGGGGCGCGGGGTGGATGACGAAGATGGCCACGACGAGCGCCGCCCCCAGCCCGTACCAGGCCAGGCGCCGGCGGAGGCGCGGCCGCTCCCCGTCCTTGTCCGACTCGTAGTACTCGGCCGTCCCGAATCGCTCGGCATCGAGGCGCAGCAGGGCGAGCAGCAGGGTCAGCCCGACGACGATCAGTCCACGCGACAGGTCGAACAGGTCGTCCACGCTTCGATCAGCCCTCGTCCATCCGGAGCATCGCCAGGAACGCCTCCTGCGGGATCTCGACGGATCCGACGCGCTTCATCCGCTGCTTCCCCTCCTTCTGCTTCTCGAGCAGCTTGCGCTTGCGGGTGATGTCGCCACCGTAACACTTGGCCAGCACGTTCTTGCGCATCGCCCGCACCGTCTCGCGAGCGACGACGTTCGAACCGATCGCGGCCTGGATCGGGATCTCGAACATCTGGCGCGGGATGAGCTCCTTGAGCCGAGCGGCCAGGGCGCGCCCCACCGCCTGCGCCCGATCGCGATGGACGATGATCGACAGCGCGTCGACCGGCTCGCCGTTGACGAGGATATCGACCTTGACCAGGCTCGCCGGGCGGTAGCCGAGCTCCTCGTAATCCATCGACGCGTAGCCCTGGCTGCGGCTCTTGAGTTGATCGAAGTAGTCGACGATGAGCTCGGCCAGGGGCATCTCGAAGTGGAGCACGACCCGCGTCGGGTCGAGGTACTCCATGTCCACGAACGACCCCCGCCGGTTGGTCGACAGCTCCATCAGCGAACCGATGTACTGGCTGGGCGTGACCACGCTGAGCGACACCCACGGCTCCTCGATCGTTTCGATATCGGCCGGGTTCGGCAGCAGCGCCGGATTGTCGACCTGCACGAGGCCCCGACCGTGCTGCAGCACGACGTGGTACTCGACCGACGGCGCCGAGGCGATGAGATCGAGTCCGAACTCGCGCTCGAGCCGCTCCTGGACGATCTCCATGTGGAGCAGCCCGAGGAACCCGCAGCGGAACCCGAACCCGAGCGCGACCGAGCTCTCCGGCTCGAAGGTGAAGCTGGCGTCGTTGAGGTGCAGCTTGTCGAGCGCCTCGCGCAGCTCCGGGTAGTCCTCGCCGCTCACCGGATAGATGCCCGCGAAGACCAGGCTCTTGGCCGCCTGATAGCCCGGCAGCGGCGTGCTCGCCGGTCGGGCCTGGGTCGTCAGCGTGTCGCCGACCTGCGCCTCGCGGACGTTCTTGAGCCCCGTCGCGACGTAGCCGACCTCGCCCGCGACGAGCTGCCTGACCGGCACGAGCTGCGGTCGGAAGACGCCGAGCTCGAGGGGCTCGGCCTCGGCACCACTGGCCATCAGCCGGATCGGTTCCCCGCTCTTGAGCGTGCCCTGCGCCAGACGGATGTACACGATGACGCCCTTGTAGGCGTCGTAGTGGCTGTCGAAGATGAGGCCCTGGACCGGGGCGGCTGGATCGCCCTTCGGGGCCGGGATCCGCTCGACGATGGCCTCGAGGATGTCGATGACGCCGGTGCCTTCCTTGGCGCTCGCCAGGATGACCTCCTCGCGTGGGATGGCGAGCACGTTCTCGAGCTCGTCGATGATCGTGTCCGGGTCGGCCGACGGCAGGTCGATCTTGTTGAGGACCGGGATGAGCGTGAGGTTCTCGCGCAGGGCGAGATGGACATTGGCCAGCGTCTGGGCCTCGATGCCCTGCGTGGCATCGACCACGAGGATGGCGCCCTCGCAAGCCTGCAGGCTGTGGCTGACCTCGTAGGCAAAATCGACGTGACCTGGCGTATCGATCAGGTTGAGGCCGTAGGTCTTGCCGTCCCTCGCGGTGTATTCGAGGCGGACGGCGCGGGCCTTGATGGTGATGCCCTTCTCGCGTTCGAGGTCCATCGAATCGAGCACCTGGCTCGTCATCTGGCGCGCATCGATCGTGTGGGTCAGCTCCAGCAATCGATCGGCCAGGGTGGACTTGCCGTGATCGATGTGGGCGATGATCGAGAAGTTGCGCAGACGGTCCTGGGGGATGGTCACGAGGCCGGAGTGTAGCCGGTCAGACGCTCGTGGCCGCGAGGGCGCTCACCCCGGCGACGATGAGGATGACGCCGAGCACCTGCGAGCGCGACAGGCGCTCGCCGAACAGGAGATAGGCGACGACCGCGGCGATCGCCGCGAACTGCGATCCGAGGACCGCCGAGATCGGGATGCTGGTGGTCGCCGCCCACGCGGCGGACGTCGAGCCGATGACCTCGCCGATCCCGGCCACGACCACCAGCGGCAGGGCTTGGCGGGTCACCGTGAACCGGCTCTGCAGGACGAGCGGCAGGGCCACGATCCCGAGTCCGACGATGCGCGAGCTGAGCGCGACCCAGATCGGGGCGACGAGCATCGCCGCCTTGCCGGCCGACACGAGGCCGACGCCGAAGATGAGGGCGGCGGTGATGGCCAGAAGGGCCGCCTCGCGCGTGCGATCGGGCGGCGCGACCTGGGCCGGAGGGTCGCTGGCAGCCGCCTCCGCGGTCGGCGCCGGTCCGTCGAGGGCGTCCGCGGCGAGCTCGATCGTGCCCGCCGGGACGTCCGGTCGGGCGGGCTCGATGGCGGCGAGCACGACGCCGGCCGCGATGACCGCGAGCAGGATCATGGCGGCCAGACCGAGCGTGTCACCGAGGGCGACCGCGATGAGCGCCCCGATCGCCCCCTCGGTCGCGACGATCGGCGCGACGATCGAGACCTTGCCGAACGACAGCGCCCGATAGGTCGCGTACAGGCCGGCCGAGTAGCACACGCCCGCCAGCGCCATCCACGCCCAGGCCTCGCCGGTGACCACCGGCGGGACGCCCGTCGCGAGGGCCAACGGGAGTCCGACGATCGTCCCCACGACCATCACCCACGCGAGCACGACCCGCGAGCCGATCATCCGGCTCGACCGGGACGAGGCCAGGGTCGCGGTCGCCCACAGGACGGCGGCGGCCAGGCCACCGAGGATCGCGGTCACGCCCGGTAGTCTGGCGGGTCGGCGCGCTTCCGGCGCGCCGGGCGCGGCGTCGCCCTGTGGTACCATCCGCCTCCGCGCCCGGCACCGACTTCGTGCCGTGGTGTCCGCGACACAAGATCACACGAACGAGGTTGCCCCTTTGGCCAAGACGCCCCGCACCTGGACGGGCGCCCGGACGCCGTCGGGACTCAAGCGCGTCCGACAGGCGGCCCGCCGCCACGACGTCCTTGGCCCGCGCCGGAGCGCTGCGAAGACCTTCGTCGCGAAGGCCCTGACCACCGCCGCCGACGGCAGCGATGCACAGACCACGACCTCCGCCCTGACCGAGGCGTTGTCGGCCCTCGATCGCGCGGTCAAGGCCGGCGCGATCCACCGCAATGCGGCTGCCCGACGCAAGTCGCGCCTGACCCTCAAGGTCAATGCCGCGCTCGGCGGCGCCCAGGTGCAGAGCGCCGGACGCGTCACCAAGCAGACCGGCAAGGCCGCCGCGGCGAAGGCCGCCAAGGCGCGCATCGCCGCCGGCAAGTCGACCAAGGCGAAGGGCGCCCAGACCGCTGCCGGCAAGGCGCGCGCTGCGCTGAGCAAGACCGCCCGGGCGGAGGCCGCCGCGGCGAAGGCCGCCGAGGCCGCGGCATCCGCGCCGGCCGAGGCGACCACGGTCACCACCCGCTCGGCCGCCAAGGCAACGACCAGATCCAGCGCGACGAAGTCGACGGCCACCAAGCCCAAGGCGACGGCGAAGGCGACCACGGCCCGGACGACGAAGGCGACGGCCGCCAAGTCGAGCGCCAAGGCCGCACCGAAGAAGGCCGCCGACAAGAGCTAGACCCGCAGCGCCCCATCGACCGACCCGCCCCGGGCATCGCTCGGGGCGGCGGCGTGTCCGGGCCGCGATCGCCAGGTTCCCGGACCGCGCGACCCACACAGCCGGCGCATGTCGGCCGAGCGCCTCAGCCGGTTGAGCCGCCGGCCGCGGGACGCGTGTCCCTGGCGCCACCCGCGACCGACGCCTTGGGCCGCGAGATGCCGTACAGGAACGCCCCACCGAGCCCACCGACCGCGGTGAGCACGAGCATGGAGCCCGCCGTGCGGAACTGCGTCGACCAGTAGAACGCGCCGAAGGTGGCCGCGTCGGTCACCCCGGCCGCGGCCAGGTCGCCCGCGCTGTCGCGCGCAAGATAGCGCGAGTACACGCAGTCACCGCCGGTGGCGCAGGCCGGCGGGATGGCCACGCCCGTCTTGGGGTCGACCCGGTTGAAGTCGGGATAGCCGTTGTCCGCGAAGAAGAAGATCGACTTCACCCCGAGCAGCAGGACGGCGACGGCGATACCCGTCACGAGACCCGCGAACACGCCGTTGCGAACGATGCGCGACCACGGGCCGGCCCGCCGGTCGGAGCGCTGGTTGGCGTAGTACCCGATCAGCAGCCCGGCCGGCAGCGCCAGCAGCCAGACGATGGGCTCGATCGGGATGACCAGCAGGAAGCTGATCGCGATCGTGACGGCCATACCGATCCCGACGTAGGCGGCGGTGATGGCCCCCCGGTCGACGAACCGGCTCACGACCCCGCCAACGCGCGTCGTCCCGGGTAGCGCGCCGCATCGCCGAGCTCGCCCTCGATGCGCAGCAGCCGGTTGTACTTGGCCACCCGCTCGGAGCGCGACGGCGCCCCCGTCTTGATCTGTCCGGTGCCCATCGCGACGACGAGGTCGGCGATGGTGGTGTCCTCGGTCTCGCCCGAACGATGCGACACCACCGCCGACCAGCCGGCAGCGCGGGCGAGGTCGATCGCGTCGATGGTCTCGGACAGCGTGCCGATCTGGTTGAGCTTGATGAGCACCGAGTTCGCCGCCGACAGTTCGATCGCGCGGGCGATCCGGTCGGTGTTGGTCACCAGCAGATCGTCACCGACCAGCTGGACGCGATCGCCCAGCCGTTCGGTCAGCGCCGTCCAGCCGAGCCAGTCGTCCTCGGCCAGCCCGTCCTCGATCGAGATGATCGGGAAGCGCCCAACCCAGTCGGCCCACAGGTCGATCAGTTCCCCGCTCTCGAGCGTGCGGCCCTCCTTGGCCAGCACGTAGCGCGTCGAGGCTCCATCACGGCCACTCCCCTCCTCGACCAGTTCGGTCGTGGCCGGATCGAGTGCGATCGCGACATCCTCGCCAGGCCGGTAGCCCGCTCGCTCGATCGCGCGCAGGATGACCTCGACCGCGGCTTCGTTCGAGCCGAGTGACGGGGCGAAGCCGCCCTCGTCGCCCTGACCGGTCGCGTGCCCCTCGTCGTGGAGGATCGAGCGCAGCGCGCCGAAGATCTCCGACCCGGCTCGCAACGCCTCGCCGTACGTGCCGACGCCGACGGGCATGACCATGAACTCCTGGAAGTCCGTCGAGTCCTGGGCGTGCCGGCCACCGTTGAGGATGTTGAACATGGGGACGGGCAAGGTGCGGGCGCCGACACCGCCGAGGTAGCGGTACAGCGGCAGGTCGTACGATGCGGCCGCGGCGTGGGCGCACGCGAGCGACACGCCGAGGATCGCGTTGGCACCCAGCTCGCCCTTGTTCGGCGTCCCGTCGAGGTCGATGAGCAGGTCGTCGATGCCCGCCTGGTCGGCGGCATCGAGTCCGAGCACCTCCGGCCCGATCCGCTCGACCACGTTGGCCACGGCGTTCAGCACGCCCTTGCCCCCGAAGCGCGACGCGTCACCGTCGCGCAGCTCGACCGCCTCGTGCGCCCCGGTCGAAGCGCCACTCGGGACCGCAGCGCGCCCGACCGAGCCGTCAACCAGGACGACATCGACCTCCACGGTCGGGTTGCCGCGCGAATCGAGGATCTCGCGCGCGTCGACCAGGTCGATCGTCGTGGTCATGCTCCGGCTCCGCGCTTGGCGCCGGCCCTGGCTGGCTTGGCGTCGGCCTTCGCTGGCTTGGCGTCGGCCTTCGCTGGCTTGGCGGCGGGTTTGGCGGCGGCCGCGGCGGACGCCGCTGCCGACCGCCGTCGCTGCCGCGGGGTCGGCTCGGGCTCCGGCCGGTCGAGCAGCACGGTGACGCCGGGCAGCTCGCGTCCCTCGAGGAACTCGAGCGATGCCCCACCGCCCGTCGAGATGTGGGTCATCCGGTCGGCCAGTCCCTGGCGGGTGATCGCGGCGACCGAGTCGCCGCCGCCGATGATGACCGTGGCACCGTGCTCGGCGCGCTCGGCCAGCATGCGCGCGACGGCATTGGTGCCGTGCGCGAACGAGGGGATCTCGAAGACACCCAGCGGACCGTTCCAGAACACGGTCCGGACCGCGCCCAGCTTGCCGAGGATGAGGTCCTGACTGGCCTTGCCGATATCGACGATGTGCCAGCTGGCCGGGATCTTCTCGGCGGGCAGGGTCTTGTACTCCGTCCCCCGGGTGACCTCCTTGGCGACGATCACGTCGACCGGCAGCACGACGTCCACGCCGTGCTTCTCCGCGGTCGCCAGGATGCGCCGGGCGTCATCGACACGGTCGGGCTCGGCCAGGCTCTTGCCAATCGCCTTGCCCTGCGCGAGCAGGAAGGTGTTGGCCATGCCGCCGCCGAGGACGAGCATGTCGACCTTGGTGAGCAGGTTGTCGATGACCTTGATCTTGTCGCTGACCTTCGCCCCGCCAAGGATGGCGGCGAATGGTCGCTCCGGATCCTCGAGCAGCTTCGACAGCATCGACAGCTCCTGCTCCATGAGCAGGCCCGCGTAGGCCGGCAGGTACTGGGCGATGCCGACGGTGCTGGCGTGGGCCCGGTGGGCCGTGCCGAAGGCGTCGTTGACGTAGACGTCGGCGTACGACGCGAGCTGGGCCGCGAACGCCGGGTCGTTGGCCTCCTCCTCCGGGTGGAAGCGCAGGTTCTCGAGCAGGATCAGCTCGCCCGGCCGCATCCGCTTGAGGGCGTCCTCGGTCCCGATGCCGAGGGCGTCACCGGTCACCGGCACGTTGCGCCGGATGAGCTCGCCGAGGCGTTGGCCCACCGGTCGCAGTCGGAGGCTATCGGTGACCTTGCCGTTGGGTCGGCCGAGGTGGCTGGCGAGGACGACCTTGGCGCCTGACTGGACGAGGCTCAGGATGGTCGGGATGGCGGCGCGGATGCGAGAGTCATCGGCCACCTTGCCATCGGCCAGTGGCACGTTGAAGTCGACGCGCACGAACACGCGCTTGCCGGCGACGTCGACGTCGCGGATGGTCAGCTTGTCCATGGACAGCAGCTCCTTGGCGGCCGGTGCCGCCGGCGGGGTTCGGGCAGCGAAGGGTTCAGGCGGCCGCGACCGGCAGGCGAGCGGCCACGAACGCGATGAGGTCCGCGACGCGACAGCTGTAGCCCCACTCGTTGTCGTACCAGGCGATGACCTTGACCATGTTCCCGCCGATGACCATGGTCGACTCGGCGTCGATGATCGCCGAGCGGCTGTCGCCCTTGAAGTCCATCGACACGAGCGGCTCGTCGGACACCCCGAGGATGCCGTTGAGCGGGCCGGCCTCGGCTGCCCGGAAGGCGCTGTTGAGCTCGTCCACGGTCGTCTCGCGGCGAACGGTCGCCGTGAAGTCGACGACCGACACGGTCGGCGTCGGGACGCGCAGGCTGAAGCCGTCGAACTTGCCCTTGAGGTCGGGGATGACGAGCGCGAGCGCCTTCGCGGCGCCGGTCGTCGTCGGGATGATGTTCTGGCCGGCGCTGCGCGCGCGGCGCGGATCCTTGTGCGCGACATCGAGGATGCGCTGGTCGTTGGTGTAGCTGTGGATCGTGTTCATCAGGCCCTGCTCGATGCCGACGAGGTCGTGGACGACCTTGGCCGCCGGCGCGAGGCAGTTCGTCGTACAGCTGGCGTTGCTGATGATGTGGTGGGCGCTCGGGTCGTAGCGCTCCTCGTTCACACCGAGGACGACCGTGATGTCCTCGTTCTTGGCGGGTGCGCTGATGATGACCTTCTGGGCACCGGCGTCGATGTGCGCCCGGGCCTTGGTCGCGTCGGTGAAGATGCCGGTCGACTCGAGGACGATGTCGACGCCGAGGTCGCCCCACGGCAGCGCCGCCGGGTCCTTTTCGGCCAGGATCCTGATCTCCCGCCCGTCGACGATGATCGAGCTCTCGCCGGCCTCGACGCTGCCGTCGTAGGCGCCATACGTCGAATCGTGCTTGAACAGCAACGCGTTCATCTTGGCGTCGACGAGGTCGTTGACCGCCACGACCTCGACATCCGGGGCACGCTCGATGAGTGCCTTGAGCGATTGGCGGCCGATGCGCCCGAAGCCGTTGATGCCGACGCGGACTGCCATGGTGAGGACCTCCCGGGCGGCCGTCGGCCGCTGATGCCTGGTGAGCGCGAGTCGCGCACTGATCTCTGGTGAGGGGAACAGCGTCATTCTACCAAGCACCATTCCGCGACCGGACAGGCCCGTTCGGCCCGACCATTCCCGGCCGAACGGCCCGCCATGCGGGGGCGGTGGCGGACATGGAACGACCCCCGCCGTCACCGGCGAGGGTCGTTCGCTTCGCGTCAGGCGCGACGGCGTCAGCCGCCGATCTTGAAGACCTTGCCGCCGCAGATCGGGCAGGTGCCCTGCAGGGCGGCCTTGCCGTTCTTCATCGTGATGCGCTGCGGGTTCTGGACTTCGACCTTCCGCTTGTCCTTGACGCAATAGGCCTCGGCCATCGGGGTCCTCCTCGTAGGGTCGAGCGGTGCGGGATCGTCTGTCCCGCCTCCACTCATCGGTTGCGCTGGGTCAGTTGGCCCACAGGGACGGCCGCCAGCGGTCCGTCGAAGCGGTGCGCTTCTGGGCATCCATCTCGGCCAGCACCAGCAGGCTCTCGAGCCCCGTCTCGACGCAGGCTGCCTCGGCGGCATCCTGGATCGAACCGCTCACGAACTCGCCGGTCGTCCGGTTGGCATACACCGCACAGACGACGCCGGCTCGACAACGAGCGAGTGACGCGAGGACCAGCAGGGCCGATGCCTCCATCTCGAAGTTCATGACGCGCTGGCGCGCCATGTCCTCGGCCAGGTCAGGGTAGCGGATGGGCAACTGCGGGATCGGGCGCCCTTGCGCCCCGAAGAATCCCGGTGCCGTCGCCGTCACCCCGACGTGGTATCGGTGTCCGAGCCGCTCCGCTGCCTCGAGGAGCGCCACGACCGCCTCGTGATGGGCGAGCGCGGGGTATCCATCGTGGACGTAGAAGCTCGTCGTCGACTCGAGGCGGACCGCGCCGGTGGTGATGACCAGGTCTCCCAGGTTCATCTCCGGCTGGAGCGCTCCACACGAGCCGACCCGGATGAAGGTGGGCCGTTCCGTGATCGCCAGGATCTCCGCCACCGCGATCTCGACGTTGTCCGTGCCGATGCCGGTCGACACGACCGACATCCGCAGGCCTCGATACGTGCCGGTGGCCGAGGCGAACTCCCGGTGTCGATGCTCACCCTCGATCGAGTCGAAGCGAGCGGCGATCCGGGTGGTCCGGTCCTGGTCTCCGGGGAGGAGGATGTACTCGGCCAGGTCACCCGGTCCGAGTCCGATGTGGTACTGCCGTTCTCCTTCCGGGATCGCTATGCGGCGATCACGTGGGTTTTCGACGCGGGAATCCGCGTTCGGCAAGACCTCTCCTCGCTCACGTGGCGTGCTTCGCTGGCGCGAAACTCGGGCGAGGATAGTCCGGCGTTCTTGAGAGCGTCAAGCACGACTGAGCGTGGATCCGGCCGACGGCGCCACGCTCGGCCCACGCTCAGCCCACGCTCGAGCCGGTGATCATCCCTCCTGAGGCGCCCTGGCGGCCGTCGGATCGGCCTGCCTCGTGGGGTCCGCACCGACCAGGGCCGCCAGCCGCGCGGCCACCCGGTCGGTCAGCAGTCGGCGGGCCTGGCGACGGCGCAGGACGGTCAGACCGACCGACGCGAGGCTGATCAGGAGCAGGCCGACAAGGCTGACCGATGGTCCCATCGAACCGCCCAATGCATCTGCGGCGGCTGCGACCGGCCGCTCGTCGGCGATGCCCGTCGTCCCGTCCGAGGGACCGCTCGAGCCGACGCCGGGGCTCGCCCGGACCAGGCCGCCGAGGTCACTCGCCGGGAAGATCGCCGCGGGATCGTCGACGACGACCGCGAGCGCGCGGTCCACGTATCCCACACGGCCGATGACGTTGAGCGCGTCACCCGGTTCGACGAGGTCCGCCCAGCCGGCCGCCTCGCCCGCGAGCACCACCTGCCTGATCGCGGTGCCGTCGTCGAGCGAGAAGCCATCGGCCGTTCGTTCGACCACCAGGCCGCCCACCCGGACGCGCGCATCGATCGATCCCGCCAGGTCCACCAGGTCGACGTCCGGCGTGGTCGGGACTGCCGCGCTCGGATCACCGGCCGCGGCGATGGCGCCGGCGGCACCCACGACCGACGAACCGGGACTGGTCGCGCCGCCGGTCGCGGCGCCGGTGCCGGTGCCGGTCGAGCCGACGAGGTCGATGTCGGCTGGCGATCTGGGCAACAGCGACGCTCGACGATCCGTGGCGCTCGGGTAGGCCGGCCGCACGATGCCCGTCACCACGACCGCTCGGCCTTCGGCGAGACTGGTCATCGGGATGTCCGCGCCCGGCTGGCCGATGACGATCAGCCGCTGTGCGCCGACGACGACCTCGGCGCGCCAGCGGTCGCCCAGCTTCTTGAGATCGTCGACCCGTCCGGAGATCGACACCAGACGCCAGGTGTGGGCTGTCGTGAACGGCCCTTGCACCCGCAGCGCGGGTGGCGTCGCCCCACTGCCACGCGCCTTCATCGCGTCGGCGCGCAGCCGCGGCGCCCCATAGGCGCTCCCCATCCGGCCGGTCACCATGATCCGCGTGCCGACCCGTGGGGCGCCAGCGTCCTTCGGCAACAGCACTTCGACGGCCGCCGTCGCGTCCTGCACCACGATCCGCCGTCCGGACGTGTCGAGCAGGGTCGACGGGGCCGTGACCACCGCCTCGATGGCCACGTCGCGCGTCGTCGTCCGCAGCGCGGACGCGATGGTCATCGTCGGAGCCACCGAGCCAGCTGACGCGGTCGGGCCGGCACTCGACCTGGGCTTGCTCGTCGCCACCGGGGCCGAAGCGGACGGCGCCGCCGCGAGGAGGACGACGTCGGCCCGATCGCGGAGCCACAGGCGATAGCCGTCCGGCAGTCCCTTCTTGGAGGCGCGTTGGCCCGCGACCCCGGTCAATCGATAGCGCGCTCCGAGGACGAGCGCATCGACGCGCACGCCGCTCGAGGCATCGGCCATGACGCGGATGCGGGTCCCCGAGGCCGTTTCGATGGTCAGGCTGATGTCGCCGCTCGTCGCCTTGGTCGGCTTGACCACGACCACGCCGGCGGTCCGGACGAGCCACCCTTCCGTCGCTTCGCTCGGGCTCGTGGGCCCGAGGTCCATCGGCGCGGGTACCGTGCCGAGACCCGCATCGATCACGTCCGCGGCAGTCCCTGGACGGATCTCCAGCTGGCCGTAGGGGTCCGCCAGCGACCCACGCACGACGAGCGTCCGACCGCGAGACAGAGCACCCACGCCGTCGGGCAGCTTGACGACGATGCCGCCCGACGCATCCGCGATCGCCAACAGCGGTGGGCTGCCGAGCCGCCCGGCCTCGGCGATGACGACCCCGCGCGCGGTGACGGTCGAACCGATCGGTCGAGCACGGGCCGTGCCGATCGAGAGGACCGTCGGCGACGGATCGGGACTGGGCGTCGGCGATGCCGAGGGGCCGGGCGACGGCGTGGCGGACGGGATCGGAGTCGGCGTCACGTCTGGCGTGGGTGCTGGCGTCGGCGTCGGGCTGGCGGTGGGCGTCGGGGCAGGCGTGATGTCGAGGTCGGTCGCCACGGTGACGTACACCCGATAGCCCGATACCCCGGTCCCGGAGCTGTCGCGTTGACCGAGGGCGCCGGTCGCCTGCACGGTCGACCCCGCGGCGAGCGCCCGGCCGGCGAGGGCGTTCGGCGCGATGACCAGGCGCACCGGGCCGGAGCCATCGTCGAGGTTCACGGCCGTGCCATCGGCGAGGACATCGGTCGGACCGACGATCGCGCCGGTGACCGTGATGCGCCGCGCTTCGAGGGCTTCGCCCACGCTACCGGTCGGAACGACCGTCGTCTCCGGCAGCGCGGCAGGGCCATCGTCGATGATCGCCGTCTCGTCTGCGCGCAGCGTGGTCTGGGCGTAGCGGCTGTCGATGGTGCCGCTGATCCGGACGGCGGTGCCGGCCGGCATCGACGACGCCACCGGTGCACCGAGGTACAGCGCGATGCCGCCGGTCTCGTCCTGCACGAACGCGGTCCGACCCGACTCGAGCGCGCCCAGATCCGTCGTCAGCACCCCCGCGACCGT
>DASSII010000004.1:0-16780 GCA_035692005.1 Candidatus Limnocylindrales bacterium
GGTCGACGGCGATGACGATCGAACCGGTCAGCCTGCTCCTGGGCCTGGTCGGGGCAGCGCTCGGTGTCGCCGCAGACCGGTTCGCGACGCGCTGGCCGGAGCACGACGAGGAGCATCCTCCCGGCCGGCCGATCGACTGGCGGACCGTCGTGTGCGGCGTCATCGGGGCGATCGCTGTCGGCTTGCTGCCGCTCCGCTTCGGGTCGGATCCGCTCGCGCTGACCGTCTTCGGCGCGTGGTTCGTGGCGATCATCGTCGGGTTGGCCACGGACCTCGATCAGCGGGTCCTGCCCGACGAGCTGACCCTGCCGGTCATCCCGGTCGCGCTGGTGTACGCAGTGTCGGGACTCAACCCCCTCGTGCGCGGCGAGGTCGTGCTAGCCATCCTGGCCGCACTGGCGATCCCGGCCGTGCTCTACCTGCCGTCGATCCCGTTCGGGGCCGGTGCGTTCGGTCTGGGCGACGTCAAGTTCCTCGCCGGTGCAGGCCTGCTCCTGGGCGGCGATCGAGCGCTCGGTGGCACGTTGTTCGGGCTGATCGTCGCGGGCGTCGTACTGGTCGTGCTGCTCGCGGCCCGTCGCATCGGGCGCAAGACCTACATCCCGTTCGGGCCATTCCTGATCATCGGGGCGTTGTGGGCTGTCCTCATCCGAGCCTGACGACCCCACCGCAGGTCCCATCTCCACCCCGGACCATCGCGCCATCCGGCGTGCGCGACCGGCGCGACTAGACTGCGCGAGGTTGCCGGTCGGCGAAGAGGGGGTATCATCCCCGGGAGCCGGATCCGACGTCGTCCTGTGGCAGTGCCCACGCAGCGGGACGGCGACCACCGGCGGGCCTGACCGTCGACCGCGCCGTGCCCCGCCACCCACGGTGTCGACCAACGGAGTCTGCTCGCACGATGACGTCGCCAACGTGACCCGCCGCCCCCACGTCCGATCGGATCGTTCCGCACAGGGCCGCCCTGGGCCGACCGGCTGGTCGAGCCCGGTCGGACCGCGGCCCGAGGCGTCCCGGCGTCGCCGCGCGCTCCCGACGTTCCTCCTGCTGCTGCCGCTCGTGGTCGGCCTGTTCAGCGCTCCGGGCAACACGGCCACCGTCCGGGGCGACGAGTTGTCCGACGCTCGCGCGAAGCAGACCGCGCTCAAGAAGGAAGTCGCCGCTCAGAAGGCGCAGGTGCGCGCGCTCAATGACCTCCAGGTCGGGCTCGCGGCCGAGATCGACAGCACCAAGACGCAGCTCCGCTCGATCGGCGCGGACCTCAACGCTGTCCGCCGCAAGATCACCCGCATGGAGTCGAAGATCGACGCGGTCAAGGCGGCCTACGCGAATCTCGTCCTCCAGGTCCGCTACATGGACATCGAGCTGTCACGCGTCCAGGCCGACGAGGCGACCAAGCGCGACGAGCTGGCCGCTCGCCGGGCGCTGCTGGCCGATCGCATCCGGAACGCCTACGACACCGATCGGACGTCGCCGCTCGAGACGTTCCTGTCCGGTGGCACATTCACCGACATGCTCGCCGAGATGAGCTACTACATCGATGTCGGCGAACAGGACAAGGCGCTCGCCGCGCAGATCTCGCGCGACAAGGAGACGCTGGCCGCGATCCACCAGACCGTCGCCGACACGCGCACGCGGACGGATGCCCTGCGGCTCGAGACGGCGGCCCAGAAGCGCGCGCTGGACAAGAGCCTGCGTGCCCTCAACGACACGAAGAAGCAGCTCCGCGCGCTCGAGAAGGCGGTCGCCAAGACCCTGGCCCAGCAGAAGGCGCGCTACGCGGCGATCGCCCGCAACAAGGCAGCCGCGGCGCGGATCATCGCCCAGGCCGCCGCCGACCAGCGCAAGCTCGCCAAGAAGATCGATGCACTCGTCGCGGCGCAGGTCCGCCGCGGCAGCATCCCGAGCAAGTTCAACGGCACGATGCGCTGGCCGATGGACAGCTTCACGATCAGCGGGGAGTACGGCTGCAGCTCGTTCGAGTATTACGCGCCGGGCAACGGCTGCTCGCACTACCACAACGGCATCGACCTGGTGGGTCCCTCCAACACGTCCATCCGGGCGGCCGCCGCCGGCGTCGTGGTGACCTGCGGCTGGAACTGGGCGGACGGTGCGGACCCGGCCTGGATCGTGGTCATCGCCCACGCCGGTAACCTGCGCACGTGGTACGCCCACATGCAGCCCGGCTGTCCGGTCGGCGAGGGCCAGCGTGTCAAGCGCGGCCAGGTCATCGGCACCCAGGGCAGTACCGGACATGCCACCGGCGACCATCTCCACTGGATGGTCGAGATGAGCGGGCGGTTCGTGAATCCGCGGTTGTTCCTGTAGCGACGACGCCGCGTGCTAGCATCGCGGCACGGCAACGCCACGCAGCGGGAGAGCCACCCTGTCCGTGAAGCGAACGATGGCCATCATCCTCGCCGGTGGCGAGGGTGAGCGCCTGTCGATCCTGTCGCAGGAACGCGCCAAACCCGCGGTGCCGTTCGGCGGAAAGTACCGGATCATCGACTTCACGCTGTCGAACTGCGTCAACTCCGACATCCACGACGTGGTCGTCCTGACCCAGTACAACCCCCGCTCGCTCAACGACCACATCGGCCTGGGCCGGCCGTGGGACCTCGACCGCAACCGCGGCGGCGTGAAGCTGCTCCAGCCATACATCGCCCGCGGCCGGGTCGCGCAGTGGTATCGCGGCACCGCCGACGCCGTGCTGCGCAACATGAACGTCATCGAGCACGACCCGTCGGACACCGTCGTGGTCCTCGCCGGCGATCACATCTACAAGATGGATTACCAGCCGTTCATCGCCGCTCACCGCCGGCGGCGGGCCGACGTGACGATCGCTGTCCGGCGGGTTCCCCTGGCCGAGGCGTCGCGGATGGGCATCCTCGCGCTCGACGACTCGGATCGCGTCGTCGAGTGGCAGGAGAAGCCCAAGCAACCGAAGAGCGACCTCGCCTCGATGGGCGTTTACGTGTTCTCCAAGAAGACCCTGCGCCGCTGGCTGTCGGACGACCGGGTCGACTTCGGGCGCGACGTCATCCCGGCGATGCTCGACGCCGAGGCTCGCGTATTCGGCTATCGCTACAACGGCTATTGGCAGGACGTCGGCACGATCCAGTCGTATTGGGAGGCCAACATGGCACTCCTGGAGGACGTGCCGGAATTCGACCTGTACGACAAGGACTGGATCATCCACACGCGGTCGGAGGAGCGCGCCCCGGCGAAGGTGGGCTCGACGGCGCAGGTCCATCGCAGTCTCATCAGCCACGGCTGCGTCATCAACGGCACGGTCGTCAACTCCGTGCTGTCCCCGGGCGTCCGCGTCGATGTCGGCGCCGTCGTGCGCGATTCGATCGTCATGTTCGATTCGGTCATCCGCTCGGGCGCGGTCATCGACAAGGCCATCCTCGACAAGGAGGTCGTCATCGGCCAGGGCGCCATCGTGGGGCTCGGGCCGGACGACGATCGGCCCAATCGCCAGGAGCCCGGCCGACTCAACACCGGCATCACGGTCGTCGGCAAGCGCGCGGTAGTGCCGCGCGGCGCCCGGCTGGGCCGCAACGTCAAGGTGGCCGCGGACATCCGCTCGACCGATTTCGTGCGCAAGGTCATCAAGAGCGGCGAGTCGGTCGACATCCGACCGGGCAGCCGGCACGCCCACGACCATGATGGCCAGATGCACACCCACGACGACGTCCCGGGCGTGCTGGGCCCGAGCGCTGTGGGCGTGGCGAGGTCGGCGAGCGTGGCGAAGGGCCGGCGCTAAGGGATCTGGGCGCAGGCGGCTGGGCCGTCGGGCCGGTGCCGGGACGGGGGCTCGACCGGACCGGTGTCGACACGAGACCTGAGACCGGCCGGGACCGGGACCGCGACCGGGACCGCGACCGGGACTGAGACCAGACCGGGAGACTGGACAGGGGCCGGGATCGCGACCCGGATCGCGACCCAAGACCGAGACCAGGCCGGGCCAGCCGTGCAGTCACGGCCACCCGGAATAACGCCGATCTTGAGGACCGTATGGTGACTCGACCTGCCTGATCCGGCCAGGATGCCTCGATGAACTGGCTCAACGTGCATGGAGGTTGGCGTTGTTCCGGGTCGACCGTCCGTAGAGGCCGCCGCACCGGATCGCGATGGCAGCGGCGCGCCATACGGTCGCCATGGTTGGCGTTCTGCCGGGTCGCGGCCGCCACACGCCCCGGGGCTCCGCCTTGGGGTCATGGCCCCGCCGCCGCGCCGCCCCAACCGCCGCCGCCGCGTCGCCCGCCACCGGCCCAACCGCCACCGCCCGGAGGCGCGGTCGCGCGAGGCCGCGACAACGCCAACCCCCTGCCGCACCGCGTCGCGGCTGTCTTCGGCTAGACTCCGCGGGCCATGCCTTCCGCCGACCCCGGTGCACGCGTCGGCACCGTTTCGCCGGCCGACGTCGAGCGCTGGTTCACCGATCTCGATCTGGAGCCCATCGACCGTGCTGAACGCGACGGGATCGCCAGCTGGGATCTCGCGCTCGACGGTCGCCGCCGCTTCGATCTGCGCGTGACGGTCATCCTCGATCCGTCGCTCGGGGTCATCTGCTGGGCGCATTTCGCGCCGCCGATCACCGACATGTTCCGCAAGTCGTATCGCAAGCTGCTCCGCTGGAACGACGAATTCCCGTTCGCCAAGTTCAGCGTCGGTGATGACGAGCGGCCGCTCCTCGCGGTCGAGCTGCCGGCCGAGGCGCTCGAGGCGCTGGAGGCACTCGAGGCCCGCGCGGCCCGCGACGTCCTCGAGGCGACCGAGGCTGCCGGCCAGCTGCCGCGCGGAGCCGATGCCCTTGGGACGGCCCTTGCCCGCATCCTCGGCATCGCCGACCGCCTCCTGGACGACACGAAGGACTGGCTGTGGCTCGGCGGTCGGATGCCGGACCAGTCCGGCCGAACGCGTCGAAACGAGACCCTGCTCGATCGATTCGCCCCGCTGCTGCCCGACCTGTTCGCGACAAACCCCGACCCCGCCGCCGCCGCGGACCAGGACGCCGACCCCGATCGCGAGGGCGCGCCCGACCCCGCCGCCGCCGCGGACCAGGACGGCGCCCCCGCCGACCCCCGCCCAGCCGCCGACCCCACGCCCGACCCCGGCCCGAACCCGTGACCCGCCTCCGGCCGACCGCTCTGCTCCTGGCCGTGGTGGCCGCGCTCGGCCTGGTCGGCGCCCCCGTCGGGCCGACCGCCCCATCGGTCGTTCGGGCCGCCACGCCCGACCTGACCGTGGTCGGAGCGGCGCGTTACGACGTCGAGCCCGCAAAACAGCGAGTCCGGGTCAGCGTCGATCTGACGATGACCAATCGCCTGTCCGACACGAAGACGACGCTGTACTACTTCGACAACGCAGTCCTCGACATCCTGCCCCGTGCCTCCGGGATCCGGGTCACGACCGCCGGTGCCGGCCGTCCGTCCGTCCGCGTCCTCCGCCAGACCAAGGACTACACGCGGATCCGCATCGACTTCGGCACCCGCCTGCGCAGCGGCAAGTCGGCCGCCTACCGCCTGACGTTCAACCTGGCCGATCCGGGCGGCGCGGCGGCGCGCGACCTGCGCGTCGGCGATTCGCTCGTGTCGTTCCCCGTCTGGGCGTTCGCCAGTGACGCGACGCCGGGCGCCTCGGTCACGGTCGTCTTCCCGGGCGGCTTCAACATCACGACCGAGATCGGCTCGTTCCCCGCGCCGACGACCGCGGCCGATGGTCGGACGATCTTCCGGACCGGCGCTCTTGCCAAGCCGCTCGACTTCTTCGCCTACTTCGTGGCCGACCGACCGGGCGCGTATCGGGCGTCGAAGATCGCGACCACCGTCCTCGACGTGCCGGTCGAACTCCAGATGCGCGCATGGACCGACGACCGGCCGTGGGCGAAGCGCGTCGGTGGACTGCTCGATCGGGCCCTGCCGGCCCTCGGTGCACGCATCGGCTTGCCGTGGCCCGACTACCCGCAGCCGCTCACCGTCCAGGAAGCCGTCAGCCGAACGACCGGCGGCTATGCGGGCCTGTTCGATCCCAGCCAGGCTCGGGTCGAGATCGCCTACTACGCCGACGACTTCGTGGTGTTGCACGAAGCCGCTCATGCCTGGTTCAACGGGACGCTCCTTGCCGATCGCTGGGCATCGGAGGCCTTCGCGTCGTACTACGGTGCCGCTGCCGCGCGCGATCTCGAGATCAAGGTCCAGACGGACGTCCTGACCAAGGCCAAGGAGGCCGCGCGCATCCCGCTCAACGCCTGGGGACCGGTCGGCACCGAGGACGTCGCGCAGGAGGACTACGCATACGCGGCGGGGCTGGCGTTCGCCCGGGCCGTGGCCGAGCGGGCCGGGGCGGCGGGCCTCAGAAAGGTCTGGGCCGACGCCGCGGATCGTCTGGGCGCCTACCAGCCGGTCGGTGGCAGCGAGGAGACCGTGGCGGGCCCGCCCGATTGGCGCGGCCTGCTCGACCTGTTCGAGGGTCGGACGGGCAAGGCCTTCGACGACTTGTGGCGTACCTGGATCGCCCGGCCGACGGACCTCCCCCTCCTGGATGAACGGGCCGCCGCGCGTCAGCGCTACGCCGAAGTCGCCACCGAGGCCGCCGACTGGCGTCTGCCCCGACCGATCCGCGATGCCATGCGGGCCTGGCAGTTCGATGACGCCACGACGCTGCTCGACGGCGCCGAGGCGGTCCTCGCATCGCGCACCGAAGTCGGAGCTGCCGCTTCTGCCGCTGGCCTCGCTGCGCCCGCCGGCCTCCGAGCCGCGTTCGAGGACGACGACGGGTTCGATGACGCCCGGGCAGAGGCGGCCGCCGAGCTGCACACGATCGACCGCTACACCGCCGCCGTGGCTGCCCGCCCCGCGGAGATCACCCCGCTCGTCGCGCTCGGCCTGTGGGGTGAGACCCCGGAGACGCAGGTGAGCGCCGCCCGCGACGCGTTCGAGAGAGGCGAGCTCGAGGCGTCGGCCACTGCCTCCGACAGCGCCATCCGCCTGTGGAGCACGGCCACGACGGTCGGTCAGGGCCGCGCGTTCAGCATCGGGACGATCATCGTGGCCTTGCTGATGCTGGCTGCGCTGGCCATCACCACGCTGCGGCGCCGACGCCGCCGTCGTCGGCGGATCCGGATGCAGGCGACCCGGATCCGCGGCTGATCCAGCGCACAGCGTGACCGCCGAGGCATCGACTACACTGCCGCGCACCAGCGACCCGCCGGACCAGCGATGCGAGGTCACGGCCCACCGACCCCCCGTTGCCGCAGGAGCCGAGCCGGACTGAATGGGCATCCAGCGCTCTCGTCCCTCGCACGAGATCCTGTCGGGCGATTCGGCCGACGTCTATTTCGCGCGCGCCGAGACGATCCTCGCGGCGGAGGGACTCGACCCGGTCGTCACGATGGAGGTCTTCACCCGGCGCGACGCGGTGCTGTGCGGCATCGACGAGGCGAAGAATCTGCTCGGTCACGTCCTCGCCCATGCCGATCCCACCGAGACGCGCGTCGAGGCGCTCGAGGACGGCGACCGGATCGGACCGCGTGAGGTCGTACTGCGGATCCGCGGCCGGTACCGCCAGTTCGGGCTGTATGAGACGGCGATGCTGGGCATGCTCGCCCAGTCGACCGGGTGGGCCACCGCGGCCCGCGAGGTCGTCGACGTCGCCGCCCCGGACCCGGTCATCAGCTTCGGGGCTCGGCACGTGCACCCGGATATCACCGACGTGCTCGACTACGCCGCCATCGTCGGTGGCTGTGTCGGTGCGTCGACCCCGGCCGGTGCCCGGTTGGCTGGCCTGTCCCCGACCGGGACGATGCCGCACTCGCTCGTGCTGATCTTCGGCGACACCGTCGAGGCCGCCCTCGCGTTCGACCGTCATCTCGAGCCGGACGTGGCGCGGATCGTGCTCGTCGACACGTTCAAGGACGAGGCCGAGGAGTCGCTCAGGGTCGCCCACGCGCTCGGCGACAAGCTGTACGGGATCCGGTTGGACACCCCGTCGGAACGCGGTCGGGTCACCGCGGATCTCGTCCACGAGGTGCGCGCCCGACTCGATCAGGAAGGGTTTCACCACGTGAAGATCGTGGTGTCGGGCGGGCTCGATCCGGACCGGGTGCGCTACTTCCGCGACGCCGGCGCCCCGGTCGACTCGTACGCCGTCGGGTCGTACATCAGCGGTGCCACGCCGATCGACTTCACCGGCGACATCAAGGAGATCGACGGCAACCCGATCGCCAAGCGCGGCCGGATCCCCGGCATCACCGAATCGCCCCGGCTCCGACCGTTCGACCTGGCGCCCTACCGGGAGGCGTAGGGCGGGGGAGTGCCTGGAGGGGAGTGCCCGACCCGGGGGAGTGGCGCCATTGGCCGCCGTCGGTCTCCCCGGTCAGCCCCAGACACGTTCTCGCGATGAATGAGCGCGGCCCGTCGTCCTGCGTCAGCCCCAGACACGATCCCGCCATGGACGAGCGTGATCCGCGGCCCAGGATGCCCGCGATGGACTACGGGGGACCGACCACGAGGCGTCTGTCGGGATCTGGTGTCTGACACTGACATCGTCAGCACCAGCCACACGCTGGTCACGAAGAAGCGGGGCGTTGGCGGAGTCGGCGACCTCGTGCGACCATCGAGCGATGCAAGATCCACAGTCGCCGGACGGAGACGACACCCCGCCGAGCGACGACCTCGCGCAGCGCAACGACTCCCCCCAGAGCGACGAGGCTCCGGAGACCGCCTACGACCTCCTCCAGCGTGGCAGCGAGCTGCTCGAACGTCGCCACCACGCCCAGGCGGCGATCGTCCTGGAACGGGCCGATCGGCTCGAGCCCGACAAGCAGTCCATCCTGGAGGCCCTCGGTCGGGCGTACTTCAATTCGGCCCAGCACGATCGGGCGAGGGCGACGTTCGAGCGCCTGCTCGAGCTCGATCCGTCGGCCGACTACGCCCACTACGCGCTGGGTCAGAGCCTCAAGCGGTTGGGCCGCCGCGACGAGGCCAGCACGCACCTGCGCTTGGCGGTCGCCCTGAAGCCGGACTCCACGCTGTATCGCGACGCGCTCGCGCGGTTGCCCTCCGGCCCGCCCCGTCCGCGCTGACGCCGGGGGACGCCGGGGGATCGCGCGAGGATCTGCGCCGCCTGCGGGCGCTAGCCCGCGCCCGCGCCCTCGACGGAACCCGCGTCCATCAGCCGCGCCAGCCAGAACAGTCCGACGAGTGACTTCGCGTCACGGATCTCGCCTTGCTCGGCGGCGGCGACCGCATCCCGCCATGGTCGCCACTCGAGGATGAGCCGCTCATCCTCGTCCGGTCCGAGCCGCCCATCCGGATCGGCGGGCGTCAGGTCCGTGGCCACGTACAGGTGCATCAGCTCGTCCGTGAATCCGGGCGCGGAATAGAACGCGCCGAGTTTTCGCCACGACCCTGCGCGCAGGCCGGTCTCCTCCTCGAGCTCGCGCGCGGCCGCGACGTCCGGGTCCTCCTTGCTGCCGTCGTCGTGGACGTCGAGCCCGCCGGCCGGGATCTCGAGCAGCGCCGCGTCGGCGGGCAGCCGCCACTGGCGGACGAGCGCGACACGCCCATGGGGATCGAGCGCCACGATGGCGACGGCACCCGGATGGCCGGCGATGTCCCGCGTCGCTCGGGTCCCATCGGCCCGTTCGATCGTGTCGGTGCGGAACTCGAGGAACGACCCGCGATGGAAGACGCGCGACGCGACGACGCGCTCGACGAGATCGGCCCCGGAGTGGTCGTCCGGGGCCGATGCGTCGCGAGGAGGCGGTCGGTCGCTCAGGCGACGGCCGCGGCTGGCGTCTTGGTGTCGAGCGCCTCACCCGTCTCCGAGTCGAACAGGTGCAGCTTGTCGAGCGGCAGGCGCAGGTCGACGATGTCGCCCGGGCGGACCCGGTGCGCCGAATTGACGATCGCCACGACGTCCTGGTTGGCGGCATTGACGTGGAGCAGCTCCTCGTTGCCGAGGTACTCGACGACGTCGGCCCTCGCGCGGAACGAGCCGTCGTGCTCGCCCGCCTCGCCGATATCGAGGTGCTCGGGTCGGAACCCGGCCACGAGCTTCTTGCCGGCGATGTCGCCGGCGATGCCTCGCAGGCGCTTCGGTGTCGGGACCGACCAGTCGCCCGGCCCGTCCAGCCGGGCCGAATCGCCCATGCCCGACACCGTGACGTCGACGAAGTTCATCGACGGGCTGCCGATGAAGCCGGCCACGAACCGGTTGAGCGGGCTGTCGTACAGGGTCTGGGGGGTGCCGACCTGCATCAGCATGCCTTCGTTCATGACCGCGATGCGCTGACCCATCGTCATCGCCTCGACCTGGTCGTGGGTCACGTACACGATCGTCGTCTTGAGGCGCTGATGGAGGCGGGCGATCTCGGCGCGGGTCTGGACGCGCAGCTTGGCGTCGAGGTTGGACAGCGGCTCGTCCATGAGGAACACCGCCGGCTCACGCACGATCGCGCGCCCGAGCGCGACGCGCTGGCGCTGGCCCCCCGACAGCTCCTTCGGCTTGCGATCGAGCAGCTTCTGCAGCTGGATCGTCTCGGCCGCCTCGTTGACCCGACGCTCGATGTCCGCCTTGGGGACCTTGCGCAGCTTCAGCCCGAACGCGAGGTTGTCGCGCACCGACATGTGCGGGTAGAGGGCGTAGCTCTGGAACACCATCGCGATGTCGCGATCCTTGGGCGGGACGTCGTTGACCACGCGGTCGCCGATCTTGAGGGTCCCGTCGGTGATCTCCTCGAGTCCGGCGATCATCCGCAGGCTGGTCGTCTTGCCGCAGCCCGATGGTCCGACCAGGACCATGAACTCGCCGTCCCCGATCTCGAGGTTGAGGTCCTTGACGGCGTGGAAGTCGCCGTAGACCTTGTTGACGTGATCGAACGTCACCGTCGCCATGGACGCAATCCTCCGTCCCGTCCGACCATCGCGGGCCCATGCATCCGGCCGCCGAAGCGGATCTCGGACGGGCCCCGTACGTGGCGTATCGGGTCGTGGGCATCGTACGGGCCGTGGTCACCGTGACGCAACCCTCCGGGGGTCGCTTGGTGGTGCAGCGCGGCGCTCGCCCCATCGCCATGGCGGTCGTATCCTCACGGCCATGAGCGGCACGCCCGCGTACAGCCGCCGCGTGTTCCTGGCACGGTTCGGCCACGGCTCGGTCGCCGCCGCGCTGCTCGTCGCGGGCTGCGGGCCGGCCGCATCGACCAGCCCGGTCGGCACGGCTGTCCCAACGACCGTTCCCCCGACCGTCCCCCCCGGTACCTCGCCCGGTTCGCTCCCGGCGACGAGCGGGTTCGACTGGCAACGGGTCGACCTCGGTTTCGTCTCCGCCTACGTCCTCGCGCGCGACGGGGAGGCGGTCGTCGTCGACAGTGGACCGTCCGGCAGTGCCGACGACATCGAGGTGGCCCTCGGTGCCATCGACCTTGCCTGGGACGCGGTCGGGCACGTGATCTTCACCCACCTTCACGGCGACCATGTCGGCAGTGCCGCCGACGTGATGAGCCGCGCCGCCGGGGCCACCGGCTATGCCGGGGCGGCCGATCTGGCCGCGATCGCCGTGCCCCGGCCGCTGACCGCGGTGGCCGACAACGACCGCGTGTTCGATCTGCGCATCGTGACGACCCCGGGCCACACCGCCGGCCACATCGCCGTGCTCGACGAGGTCGGCGGCATCCTCGTCGCGGGCGACGCGTTGGGCACTGTCGGCGGGACGCTGGCCGGTTCGAACCCGCAGTTCACGGCCGACATGGCCGCAGCGGCGCGCTCGGTCGCGAAGCTCGCCACCCTCCGCTTCGACATCCTGCTGGTCGGCCACGGCGACCCGATCGAGTCGGGTGCGGCCGGACAGGTGGCGGCCCTGGCCGCCTCATCCTGAGGCGCCCGGTGCCGAGCATCCGGCGGGTATCGAGCGCGGGGCTGACGGCCGCGGAGATCGCCTCGATCCGGGCGATGCTGATCGACGCCTTCGAGCCGATGGCCGCTGCGGAGGGCGCGTTCGAGGACGACGACTGGGACCATGCACTCGGTGGTACCCACGTCGTGCTCGAACAGGATGGGCAGATCCTGGCCCACGCGGCCGTCGTCGAGCGCCCGCTCGAGATCGACGGCAGGCCCGTGCGTACGGGCTACGTCGAGGCCGTCGGGACCCGGCTCGGTCATCACGGCCGCGGCCACGGGTCGGCCGTCATGCGTGAGGTGAACGACATCATCCTCGCCGATCCGTTCGAGCTCGGTGCGCTGGGCACCGGCCGCTTCCGGTTCTACGCGCGGCTCGGGTGGGAGCGCTGGCGCGGAGCGAGCTTCGTCCGGACGCCGCACGGCCTCGAGGCGACGCCCGACGACGACGGCTACCTGATGGTGCTGCGGACGCCGTCCACGCCACCCCTCGACGTCCACGGCTCGATCAGCTGCGACTGGCGGCCGGGAGACGTCTGGTGACAGCAGCCTTCGATCTCGAACGGTTCGTCGATGCCCAAGCCGACGTCCACGCTCGGGCCCTCGACGAGCTGCGCGCCGGACGCAAGACCGGCCACTGGATCTGGTTCGTCTTCCCGCAGCTGACCGGGCTGGGTCGTAGCGAACTGTCGCGTTTCTACGGCATCGGGTCACTGGCGGAAGCTCGCGCCTATCTCGGTCATCCCGTCCTCGGGCCACGCCTGCGAGCGGCCGCCGACGTGCTGCTCGGGGTCCGCGGACGCTCGGCCGAGGCCATCCTCGGACCGGTCGACGCGAAGAAGGTGCGCTCGTCGATGACGCTGTTCCATCGCGCTGACCCGGATGCCGCCGCCATCCGCGCGGTGCTCGATCGCTATTTCGGGGGCGTGCCCGACCCGCTGACCGACGAGCTGCTGCGCGCCGATGACGATCGATGAGCGCGGGAGTTGGGGTGGCCTATGGGGCTCGAACCCATAACCTTCGGAGCCACAATCCGATGCTCTGCCATTGAGCTAAGGCCACCGCGGCGCGGTCGTCCGTGGCGGTCGCGCGACGCGCGCGGGTGGACGAGGCCAGCGGAGTATACGGAACAACACTGCCGGGCGTCGCGGCGCCCGAGGTCACTCCTGGTCGGACGGCTTTGCCTGATCTCCGGCGTGGACGGGGGCGGTCCACGGCGCCACCGAACGCAGCAGCCGAACGGCCGCGCTCGTATGGTCGGTCGTCTGGCCGATCGCCAGGTGGTCCTGCTCCTCGGTCGGCCAGCCCGGGACGACCGCCGCCGACGGGTCCATCACGCCCACCGATCGAGCCGCATCGCTGTCGTCCGCCTGGCTCGCCGTCGCCTCGGCCGTGCCGGCCTCGACTGCGCTCGCCTCCTGCGCGACCGCGTCCGGCTGCTGATCGGACTCGCTCGTCCCCTCGGGCGCCACCGTCGCGGCATCGGCGGGGGACCCATCGGCGGAGCCGTCGGCGACCATCTCCGTGGCTCGGTCGACCGGAGCGTCCATGTCCGCGGCCTCGGCATCGCCGACGGCCGTCGGCGAGTCCGCCTCGCCCGGCCCGGCGAAGCGCGCCACCGCGTCGACCCGGGCGCTGGCGCGCACGGTGTCGAGGTCGGGCGGTGCCGGAAGCTGCTCGGCGCGGCGCACGATCTCCGAGGGGTCGCTCGAGTCGCTCAGCCCGGCGAAGAACTGCTCGAGCGTGAGGCCGTACTGGCGGACGGCCCCGTCGACGCCCTCGATCTCGGCTTCGATGATCGCGTCGTGCTGCTTGAGGTACTCGTCGAGGCTGGCGCGACGGTCGGCCGTCTTCTGGGCCGCCTCGTTGCGGATCCGCTCGATCTCGCTGGCCGACCACTCCTCGATCCGGGCGACGTCCTCTTCGGCCAGCCGGCGCAGCTCCTGGGTCTCGATCTCGGCGCGAGAGCGCACCTTGTCGACGTGGGCGCTGGCATCCTCGGCCACGACCGCGGCGATCCGCTCGCGCTCTCGGTCCGCTGCCGCCTGCATGGCGTGGGCCAGCTCACTCAGGAACGTCGGCGTCTGCGGCGCGCGCATGGCCGATTCCTCCCGCGTCGACGGGTCGTCGGCCGGATCGCTCGCGATGGGGTCGATCGAGTCGAGGGCGGCGGCCGGGTTCGTGCCATTCGCATGAACCGGGTCCGGGGAGCGGTGATCGTCCATGTCGTCCATCCGTCCTGCCAGCTGGGCGGACGAACGTACCCCTTTGGCGGCCCGAAGGCAACCCGGAATCTCGCTGCGGCCGGTGCGTCGGGGAACCGGAGAACGCGTGCATCTTGGGGACCGTGCCATCATGCCCGCGTGGCAGTCAGCGAACGGGCAGGTCGGCCGGTGGATCGATCGATGCTGGTCGACGTCGACGCCCTGCTGGCGGCGTATCACGACCGCCTGCCGGACCCCCACGACCCCGCCCAGCGGGTCGCGTTCGGCACGTCCGGCCATCGCGGTTCCGCGTTCCGTGGCGCGTTCAACGAGGCGCACATCCTCGCCATCACCGAGGCGATCTGTCGCTATCGGGTGAGCCAGGGGATCGATGGTCCGCTGTTCATCGGCCGCGACACCCATGCGCTGTCGGAACCGGCTACCGCGACCGCCCTCGAGGTCCTCGCGGCACATGGCGTCGACGTGCGCGTCGACGCGGCCGACGGCTACACGCCGACGCCGGCGGTCTCGCACGCGATCCTCGTGGCGAACCGGACGACGGGAGCTGGCGGATCGACCGAGCGGCGAGCGGACGGCATCGTCGTCACGCCGTCGCACAACCCGCCCGACGATGGCGGCTTCAAGTACAACCCGCCCAACGGCGGTCCCGCGGACACCGACGTGACCGGCTGGATCCAGGACGAGGCCAACCGACTGCTCGAGGCCAGCGGCAACGCGGGCGTCGCGGGCATCCGGCGCAGCCCGATCGAGGCGGCGCGCGCGGCCGCCACGCCGTACGACTTCGTCGGCAGCTACGTCGACGACCTGCGCCACGTCGTCGATATGGAGGCCATCGCCGGTTCGGGGTTGCGCATCGGCGTCGATCCGATGGGCGGGGCGTCGGTCGCCTATTGGGCGGCCATCCGCGACCGCTATGGGCTCGACCTGACGGTGACCAACGACACGGTCGACCCACAGTTCGGGTTCATGACCGCCGACTGGGACGGCAAGATCCGGATGGATCCGTCGTCGCCCTACGCGATGGCGCGGTTGGTCGCGTTGCGCGATCGATTCGATATCGCGCTCGGCAACGACGCCGACGCCGACCGTCACGGCGTGGTCACCCCGACCGGCGGTCTGTTGAACCCGAACCACGTGCTGAGCGCGGCCATCGCCTACCTGTTCGGCGGTGCGCGGGACTGGGGCCCCGGCGTCGGGGTCGGGAAGACGCTCGTCTCGTCGTCGATGATCGACCGCGTCGTGGCCGATCTCGGTCGTCGCCTCGTCGAGGTGCCGGTCGGGTTCAAGTGGTTCGTCGACGGGCTGCTCGACGGCTCCATCGGGTTCGGTGGCGAGGAGAGCGCCGGGGCGTCGTTCCTGCGCCGCGACGGGACGGTCTGGACGACCGACAAGGACGGCATCATCGCCGACCTGCTGGCATGCGAACTCACGGCGCGGACCGGGCGCGATCCGGGCATCGCGTACGCGGGCCTGACGGAGCGGTTCGGCGCGCCGGCGTACCGACGGATCGACACGCCGGCCACCCCGGCGCAGAAGGCAGCGCTCGGCAAGCTCGACGCGTCGGCCGTCACCACGACGACGCTCGCTGGCGACCCGATCAGCGCCATCCTCACCCGCGCCCCCGGCAACGACGCCCCGATCGGTGGGATCAAGGTCGTGACCGCGCAGGGTTGGTTCGCGGCGCGCCCGTCCGGCACCGAGGACGTGGCCAAGGTCTACGCGGAGAGCTTCCGCGGCGAGGAGCACCTCGACCGGCTGTTGGAGGAGGCCCAGGCGCTGGTGGCGGCGGTGACTGCGGGCTGAGCCGTGGGGGAGCGGCTGGCGGTGGGGTCGGCCGCCGCAGGTCCCGTGCCCCGCCGCCGGCCACCGCACGTCCCGCGCCCCGCCGCCGGCCGCCGCACGTCCCGTGCCCGCCGCCGGTCCGCCGGTCCCCCGAGGGCCCGCCGGCCACCAGGCCGCCGCTCCCCCCGCGCCGCCGCCGGTTCTTGTGCCTGCACCCGGCCGCCGCTCCCCGCGCGCCGCCGCCGGCCGCCGCACCCGGCCGCCGTTCCCCACGCGCCGCCGCCGGCCCGCACCCGGCCGCCGCTCCCCGCGCGCCGCCGCCGGCCCATCGACCGCCGCGGGTCCCCAAGGCCCGCCGACCTGGCATTACGCCGATCAGCACGACCGTATGGCTGCCCCGGCTGCCGCGAGGCAGGGAGCAGCCCGATCAAATCGGAATACGGTGCTCGGGGATCGTCATCGTTCATGGTCCCGTGCTCGATGACGCCGTTCTGAGCCGATGCGGGTGTCATACGGTCGCGGTGATTGGCGTTATGCCGCCCGGGCCGAACTGGCACGGCCCAGGCACGGCCCATGGCACGGCCCACGCCACGGCCCCCCGCTCGGACCGGCACGCCCTTCCGTTTCGGCCACCCCGCACCACCCCCGAGCGCCGTCGACCGCACCGAACGACCCCGGACCGCCGCGGTCAGCTCGCTACTACTCGCCACAGCTCACCACTGCTCTCCTCTGGCCGGTACCCCCGGACCGCCCCTCCCGGGACCATCGCACGGCAGACCCCACGCGACTCACCGCCTACGGTGATGACCGCTCCAGACATCCCCGTCGCCGGGCATCGGACCGGTGCCACCACTCGCGAGTCGCATG
>DASSII010000005.1:0-16299 GCA_035692005.1 Candidatus Limnocylindrales bacterium
GTGGCGTAACGCAGGGGACGCGGCTGCCCGTGAGTAACCTCCGCACGCACCCCCACGATTCGGGGGCAAAGAGCGCCCGCGCCCCTTACGCTCCCTCTGTTTCTTAGCGAGAGGTCCGGAGGCCCATGCACAGATACCTGATCGTCGGGTCCTACACGGCTGAAGGCGCAACTGGAGTGCTCAAGGAAGGCGGGACGGGCCGGGTCGCCGCCGCACAGGCGGCGATCGCCTCGATGGGCGGCACGCTCGTCTCCTTCCACTTCGCGCTAGGAAGCGACGAGTGGTACTCCATCGTCGACCTGCCCGACAACGCCGCAGCGGCCGCGATTGCCCTGGTCGGCACAGCCTCGGGGACCCTGCGTTCGCGTGCCATCGCGCTCATCACGCCCGAGGAGATGGACGCGATCACAGCCAGGGCCCCGGACTTCCGTCCGCCAGGCCAGTGAGGGGCTCGGGGAGCGGGCGCTGTGGGGCGGTGGCGCCCCCGGACGGACTCGAACCGCCGACGCGCACCTTAGGACGGTGCCGCTCTATCCACTGAGCTACGGGGGCGCGGCCTGCATCGTACCCGGTCGGGCCGAGGGAACCCAGGCCACGAACGAGACGTCATCGGGCCATGGCCGCCGTGCCTCCCTGCGGCGGCCATTCGACGCTCCACGGGCTTGACGGCCCAGCCCTCGTACAATCGAACGGCATGGCGACTCCGACGATCCCCGACCTCATCCTGTACGGCCGACCCGGTTGCGGGCTGTGCACGGAGGCACGGGCGATGATCGGCCTCCTGCTCGCCGACCGCGCCGCGTCCGGCCTGCCGACGCCCGTATTGGTCGAACGCGACATCGACAGCGACCCGGAGTGGCAGCGCGCGTTCTTCGCGACCATCCCGGTCGTCGAGCTCGGTGCGGGCCGACTCGAGACCGTGACCAGCCTGGCCAAGCTGCGCCGTCTGCTCGACGATCAGTTGGACGAGGCGGTCGCGTGAACGCCGGCACGGACCTGACCATCCTCGTTGCCCTGGCGGCCGGCGTGATCAGCTTCCTGTCGCCGTGCGTGCTGCCGCTCGTGCCGGCCTACCTCGGGCAGATCAGCGCCGTGGCGGTCGCCCGCAACGACGCACTCGCACCGAGCCGCTGGCTGGCCGTCCGCCATGCGATCGCCTTCGTGGCGGGCTTCACCGGCGTGTTCACCCTGCTCGGGGTGACCGCCACGTACCTCGCCAGTGGGCTGGTCGACATCCTGCCGACCCTGCGCGTCGTCGGGGGGTTGGCGCTCGTCGTCCTCGGAGCGAACCTTGCCGGGATCCTCAAGATCCCCGCGCTCGAGCGCACCTGGCGTCCACTCGATGCGGGGGCGGCCGGCAGCCTGGCGACCACCACCGGATCGATCGCGCTCGCCACGCCCGGCGCGGGTTCGACGCCGCGGCTGGCCGATCGGCTCGGTGGCCGACTGGTCGGCACGGAGGGCGGCTGGCTCGCCTCGTTCGGGCTCGGGGCGATCTTCGCCATCGGCTGGAGCCCGTGCATCGGCATCATCCTCGGCGGCATCCTGACCATGGCCGCGACGTCCGGCACCGTGGCCCAGGGCACGCTGCTACTGGTGGCCTACTGCCTCGGGCTCGGCTTGCCGTTCATCGCGATCGCGCTGGTCTACGATCGTGCGCCCGGACTCCTGCGGCCGCTCGTGCGGCACGGCGACAAGGTGGCGCTCATCGGCGGGCTGCTGGTCGTGGCCATCGGGCTCGCGATGGTGTTCGATCTCCTCCGGCTCCTGCCGCAGTACTTCACGTTCCTGACGGCGATCTGAGCGGCTCGTGGCCGAGCGACGTCCGGCGTTCACGCATCGACCTGCCCGACACGGTCTCGTCGGTCCGTTCAGCGGCCGCCAATTGCTCGCCGCCGCGCTCGCGGTCCTCGTCGTTGCCGTCGTGGGCGTGATCGTCACCACGCCGTTGGGCAACACGGCCCGGCCACCAAGTGTCGTCAACCCGCTGGCGACGCCGTTCCTCATCGGCGAGGCGCCCGCCCAGGGGCTGCAGGTCGGCGCCCAGGCACCTGAGCTGACGGTCGACCTCGGCGATGGCTCGTCCTACCAGCTGGCCGACCTGTCGGGTGCACCGATCACCCTCGAGGCGCTGCGCGGCAAGGTCGTCTGGCTCAACTTCTGGGCATCCTGGTGCCCGCCGTGCCAGCAGGAGACGCCGATCCTGCGCGCCTTGTCGGACGAGTACCGGACGCGCGGCCTCGAGATCGTGGCCATCAGCGTCCAGGAGACCTCGCCCGATGACGTGGCCGCGTACGCGGATCGCTATCGGCTGCGCTACACCATCGGCTTCGACGGCTCGGGCCACGTCCTGCGCGCGTACCGGGTGTTCGCGCTGCCCACCCAGTTCTTCCTCGACACGAACGGCGTCATCCGCCAGATCGTGAGCGGACCGGTGGACGAGGCTGGGGCACGCGCCTTGATCGAATCGATGCTCCCGGCCGGCTAGCGTCGGAGTCCGTCGCGGGCGCCGGCGCGGGACTCAGATGGGTTCGAACGCGAACCGGTCGCGGTCGCGGACGATCCGCCCGACCGGCGTGCGCGACTCGTGCGACAGCGCGACCAGCCAGCCCGCGTCCGCGGCCTGGGCGAACAGTTCCGCCTTGCGCCGGACCGAGTCGAGCGGGAAGTCGTCGAACGCGGTGACCCAGCGCGGATTGGCCGACCAGGGGCGCATGAACAGGTCGCCGAAGAAGGCCAGGGTCCGACTCCCCTCCCCTGTGCCGCGCACGATGACGGCCTGATGGCCGCTCGAGTGGCCGCCGGTCGGAACGACCGACACGCCGGGCAGGATCTCCTGCTCGCCATCGGCCCAACCCTGCGCGCCCCAATCACGCACGAGCGTCAGTTCCGGCTGGACGTACGAGGCGACGAGCCGCGGGTTGTCACCCAGCGCGACCTCCCACTCCGCCTTCTGGGCCACGATCCGGGCGTTCGGGAAGGCACGCGATCCGTCCGTGCGGAGCAGGCCGCCGGCATGATCGAAATGGAGGTGGCTCATGGCCACGACATCGATCGACTCGGGCAGGAAGCCGGCCGACTCGAGCGCGGGCACGATGGCGGGTCCCTCGTAGACGCGCATGGTGCGTGTCTTGTCGTCGACCCGTTCGCCGATCCCGGTCTCGACCAGCACCCTCCCCGACGGGGTCTGGATCAGCAGGCAGTTCAGTGCCTGGAGCAACCGATGCTCGTGATCGATCTCGTCGCTGACGAGGCGACCCCACAGGACCCGCGGCACCGGCCCGAACAGCGTCCCGGCATCGGACCGGAAGGTGCCGGCCCGAACGAGGGCCACATCGGTGCCGCCGCCCAGCGACGCGCGCCAATCGACGGAGTCGTTGAGCCCCATCGATCAGGGCTTCCGGTCGAAGTCCCGATGAAAGGCCGACGCCGTCGGTTCGCGCTGGCCCTGGTAGCGCGAGCGCAGCTCCGGGGAGCCGTACGGTCGCTCGACGGGCGACGACATCCGGAAGAAGGAGATCTGGCCGATGCGCATGCCGTGATAGAGGGCGATCGGCAGGTTGGCGACGTTCGAGAGCTCGAGCGTCAAGTTGCCCCGCCAGCCCGGATCGACGTAGCCGGCGGTCGAGTGGATCAGCAGGCCGAGCCGGCCCAGCGACGACTTGCCCTCCAGCCTGGCCACGAGGTCGCTCGGCAGCTCGACCCATTCGAGCGTCTGGCCGAGCACGAATTCACCCGGGTGGAGGATGAACGGCTCGTCGTCGGCGATGGTCAACAGCTCGGTCAGGTCGGGCTGCGGGGCACGCACATCGATGTACGGGTAGCGGTTGTTGCGGAAGACCCGGAACGAACGGTCGAGATGGAGGTCGACCGACGACGGCTGGAGGTCCTCCGGGTCGTACGGGTCGATGCGCACCGCATTGGATTCGAGCGCCTCGCGGATGTCGCGATCCGAGAGGACGCTCACTTGGCGAGGCCCCCGTTCCCCTTCTCGTTGAACAGCGTGTCGACCTCGCGTTTGAGATCCTCGAGGTCCTCGAAGCTCTGGTACACGCTGGCGAACCGGATGTAGGCGATCTGGTCGATGCCGCGCAGCTGCTCCATCGCCAGCGACCCGATGCGCGACGACGGGATCTCGCTGACGCCCGCCGCGCGAAGCTCGGCCTCGATCGCGTCGGCGGCCGCCTCGGCGGCACCGTCGGGGACCGGACGGCGGGTGAGGGCCTTGCGCAGGCCGGTCACCAGGCGGTCACGGTCGAACTCCTGGCGCGTGCCGTCACGCTTGGCGACCACCAGACGGGCCGCCTCGATCCGTTCGTACGTGGTGAATCGCATCGCGCACGCGTTGCACTCGCGGCGGCGACGGATGGTTGCCGAATCGTCCAGATCGCGCGAATCGACGACGCGGGTGTCCCGCTCGCCGCATTGGGGGCAGCGCATCGCTCTCCTGTGCTCGGCCACCACTACCACTTGTGGTGTGGTTCGAGCATACCACTACATGGTGTGGTCGGGAGGGGCCGTCAGGGCCGCGACGACCCAGCGGGCACGGCCCGTTCCTCAGGGTCCTCGATCGATCCCGACCGGAGACCCTCCGCGGCGGCGGCATGGCGCACGATCGCCTCGCGCGAGTGCACCAGATTGAGGTAGCCGCGCTTGATCGACGTCTGCGCCTCCAGCTCGCGCCCGCGCCGTCGGACCTGGGCCAGGATCCTGGCCCCGTGGTCGACCATGGCGAGCGCCCGCTCGGCCCGTTCCAGGTCCTCGACGAGCGCGTCGCGGATCACGGTCGCGGTCGGCGGACCGTGCAGCGCCCGTGCCTCGCCGGCGTAGCGGCCGAGAGCGTCGGTCGCGGCCTCGATGGTCGGCCCGATCGTGTCCGCCCCGAGTTGTCCCCGGCGGACGGCATCGATGCGACCCGCCGCTCCGTCGAGGGACTGGTCGATCCGCGCCGTCAGGTCGCGAACCGACGAACGGAACCCCTCGACCTCGCGCGTCCGGGCGACGATCCGACCGGCTCGCCGGAGCACGATGGCGAAGCCGATGGCGAGCGCGAGGAACGCGGTGAGCGGCAACAGGACGGCGAGCTCGGGCACGGACGGACGCCCCTCGACGACTCAGCCGCTCCGCGCGCGCAACTGCGCGAGGAGTGCGGCACCGACCTCGAACAGGTCGCCGATGACGACCATGTCGGCGAAGTCGGCGATCGGTGCATCCGGGTCCCGATTGACGGCCACGATGGTCGACGCCGTCTGCATCCCGACCTTGTGCTGGATCGCGCCGCTGATGCCCAGCGCGAGGTACAGCTGGGGCTTGACGATCTTGCCCGTCTGGCCGATCTGCTGGCTGTACGGGATCCAGCCCGAATCGACCGCCGCACGGGTGGCACCGACCGCGCCGCCCAGCGCGCCGGCGAGGTCCTCGATCAACCCGAAACCGTCGGCACCACCGACACCCCGGCCACCGGCGACGATGATCCGGGCGTCGTCGATCGACGCGGCGGCACCTTCGGCGGCGATCCGCTCGACGATCGGGACGACTGGCTGGGCCAGGTCCCCGGTCGCGCTGATGCTCTCGACGGTCCCGGCCGTGGCGGCCGGTTCGGCGGTCACCGTGTTCGGACGGATGGTGATGATCCCGCGCCCGCTGCTGAGCGCGCTCTCGGTCACGAGCTTGCCGCCGAACACGCTGTGGGTCGCGACCGGGCCGTCCGCCGCCGCGCTGACCGCAACGGCGTTGGCCAGCACCCCGAGGCCGGTGAGTGCCGAGAGGGCACCGGCCAGGTCACGGCCCTCGGGTCCGGCGCCGACCAGGACGACGTCGGGCTGGTGCTCCCCGACCAGGGCCGCCAAACGCTCGGCGACGATCGTGCCGGCGGCGTGATCGGCAGTCGTCGGCTCGGTCAGGCTGAGGACCCTGGGCACGAACCGGGCGAGCTCCTCCGCGGCCCCCAGCGGTTGCGCCCCGATGACCACGCCGGTGACCTCGGGATCGCCGCTCGCGGCGGCCAGCGTCCGAGCGAGCGTCGCGATCTCGGTCGAGAGCTTGGCCAGGCTGCCGTCGGGCGCGAGCTCACCGTGGACCCAGATGCCGGCCATCAGATGAGCCTCCGCTCGGCGAGCAGTGCGACCACTTGGCGAGCGGCTTCGTCAGGCGCCTCGCGCACGACCCTGGTGGCCCCGCGTGGCGGGGGCGGCGCCGATCCGACGACCCTGGTCGTCGCCCCTTCCAGACCGACCGTCGCGGGGTCGATGTCCAGGTCGGCCAGGCTCAGCGTGGCGATCTCCTTGTTGCGCGCGGCCATGATGCCCTTGAGCGACGGATAGCGTGGCTCGCCGAGCGCCTGGGTGCCGGAGATGAGGGCGGGCAGCGGCGCCTCCAGCACGTCGTAGCCAGTGGGCGTGATTCGCTGCACCCGGACGGTGCGAGCCGCCACGTCGGGTTCGATCGTCGCGGCGTACGACAGGAACGGCAGCCCGGTCAATGCGGCGACCCCGGGCGGGACCACGCCGGAGCCGCCATCGGACGTGTCGACGCCCGCGAGGACGAGATCGAACTCGAGCGTCCGCAGGGCCGCCGCCAGGATCCGGGTGGTGGCCACCGTGCACGACCCGGAGATCGCAGGATCGGTGACGAGAATGCCCCGCGTCGCCCCCATGGCCAGCGCCTTGCGCATCGTCTCGGGCGCGTTCTGGGGCGCCATCGAGAGGAGGATCACCTCGCCGTCCCCGGCCGCCTCGATGAGCTTGAGCGCCGTTTCGAGCACGTATTCGTCGTTGCCGTTGACGACGGCCGGGCTGTTCCCTCGATCGAGCCTGCCATCCGGCCCGAGGCGTTCACCGCCCGACGCGGGATCGGGGACCGGTTTGGTGAGGACGACGATGCGCACGTGCCGCTGGACCTCCCTGGGATGACCCGCTCAATCGCCCTTGCCGAGCAGGGCGCGCGCGATGACGAGCCGTTGGATCTGCTGGGTTCCCTCGTAGAGCTGGGTGATCTTCGCATCGCGCATCATCCGCTCGACCGGGAACTCGTCGATATAGCCATAGCCGCCCAGGACCTGGACGGCATCGGTCGTGACCCGCATCGCGGTGTCACCGGCCACGAGTTTACACATGGCCGACCACCGACTCGCGTCCGGCGCCCCGTCGTCGATCGCCACGCAGGCGCGGTACAGCAGTTGCCTCGCGGCCTCGATCCCGGCGTCCATATCGGCCAGCATCGCGCCGATCTGCTGGAAGTCGCCGATACGCTCTCCGAACTGGCGGCGCTCGCGAGCGTACGCGCTGGCCACCTCGAGCGCTCCCTGCGCGATGCCGATGGCCTGCGCGGCGATCGCCGGACGGCTGCGGTCGAGCGTGCGCATGGCGATGTCCCAACCGTCGCCTTCCTCGCCCAGCCGGTTCGCCACGGGAACGCGCATCGCGTCGAAGGCGAGCTCGGCGGTAGGGCTGCCGCGGATCCCCATCTTGTGCTCGAGCCGGGTGACGCTGAACCCGTCGCGCGGGACCTCGACAACGAAGGCGCTCAGGCGTCGATGCCGGGGCACCTCCGCATCGGTCACGGCGAAGACCGTCACGAGGTCGGCCACGGAGCCCTGGCTGATGAACCGCTTCGTACCATCGATGACGTAATCGTCACCGTCGCGCCGGGCGATCGTCCGTGCAGCGGCGGCATCCGACCCGGCCTCTGCCTCGGTCAAGGCGAAGGCGATGAGCTGCTCGCCGCTGGCGAGCTTCGGGAACCAGCGTGCCTGCTGCTCCTCGCTGCCGGCGAGGGTGATGGGCAGGGAGCCCAGCTCCTGCACGGCGAGGATGAGGCCCGTCGTGGCGCACGCGCGGCTGAGCTGCTCGACGGCCAGGCACACGTTCAGCAACTCGCCGCCAAGCCCACCATGCGCCTCCGGGAAGGGCAACGCCAGGATGTCGTGATCGGCCAGCAGCCGGCGCAGGTCCTGCGGGAATTCCGCGGTCCGGTCGATGTCGGCAGCGCGGGGAGCGACGCGCTCGTCCGCCAGCACGCGAACGGCGTCGCGCAGCATGTCGTGCTCTTCGGTGAGGCGGTACGGCCCGGGAGGGCGGCTCGGGGTGGTCACCGCTGCCATCCTACCGCGCGGTCGGGGACGCCGGGCCCGGCTCCATCCGCTTGGTGCGGCCGCTAGGCTTGTGTCGACGTCGGCGTGGCACGCACGGGGGCCTGCCACCAGTCGATCGAAGGCGACCATGGACCAGACCACGCAGATCCTGCTCCTGATCATCACCGCCGCCCTGGGGCTCATCGCCACGATCCTCATCCTGCGCCGAGACCGCCTCCGATCTGCGTCCGCCGATCGCGAATCGCCGTTCGCGGTCGCGACGGAAGGGATGAAGCGCTGCCCGGCATGCGGCGTCGCCAACCTGGTGACCGATGCGACCTGCTCGGCCTGCGGGGAGACGCTCCCGGGTTGAGGCGGCCGGGGCCGTGGCGCCACGGGGCGGCCCGGGGACGCCGTGCCGGGGCCCGGCCGCTTCGGGCCGGATGGCCCATGGCGTCCGGGCCGAACGGGTGGCACGATGAGGGCCATGTCCACGGCCAGCCCGGATCCCGCAACGGCGATCAGCCAGCCCGTCCGCGGCGCCCTCGAGTTCGTCCTGCTGCGCGGGGCCGCGTCATTCGCCGTCGCGGCGCTGGCGGTCGTCGTGACTGCCCTTCCGCCGGGTAGCGGCATCTATGCGTTCGGTCACCTGGCGCTGCCCGGCGTGCTCCTCTTCGTCGTCGTGGCTCGGGCGCTGCACGTCGCCCTGCGACGGGCCGCGTTCGACGGCCATCGAGCATGGTCGCGCGCGGCGGAGGTCGATCGCACCGAGACCCTCTTCGCGGCGGTGACCGCCGTGGTCGTGCCGATCGCCTGGCTGGTGGGCGGGGCGGCCGTGCTCGTGCATCAGGCGTCGGATGCGGCCAGCTCGGCCGCCATCCTGGTGGTCTGGGCGCCGGCCGGCGCATTGCTGTGGCTGGGCGCCAGCATCGCCTGGGCGGACGACTGCCGCGAGCGTCTGGCGCTCGCGCTCGATGAGTCGGAACGGCGCTTCCGCGCCTACTGGTCGGGTCTCCGACCGACCGACTGACGCGGGCCGTTCGGCCCCGCGGGACATGGGCCGAGCCGGCCCAAGGTCGGGCCGCTTGGCCCATGGTTCACCGTCGCGAGCCGGCGAGGATGGCCGCAGACGGATCGGGAGCCGGATGAGCTCCCGGACCATGAACCAACAGCACGAAAGGGTGCGACGTCATGAACGGGAAGACCACCGCCAAGGCCCTGGCCGCCCTCCGGATGTTCCTCGGTCTCGGGTTCCTCACCGCCGGCCTGATGAAGTTCTTCATGATCGGTGCGACCGCGCCGTTCACCTCGGCCGGGTTCCTCAAGTTCGGGACCGCCGGCACGTGGCCGGGCGTCGCCGAAGCCGCCGAGGGCACGCCCCCGGTCATCCTCAACCCGACCCACGACCTGTGGGTCGCGCTTGCGGGCAACCCGACCCTCCTGTCGATCACCGATACGCTCGTCGTGTTCGGCCAGATCGCCATCGGCGCGGCGCTGATCCTCGGTCTCGCGACCCGCTTCTCCGGGATCATGGGTGCGGTCATGATGACCTTCCTGACCCTGGCGGCCTGGGACTTCGGTCACGGCATCGTGAACCAGACCTCCCTGTATGCGGTCGTCGCCCTGGCGCTCGCCGCGACCCACGCCGGCATGGCGTACGGCCTCGACGGGATCATCGAGAAGGCCTCCTACCTCAAGGAGCACAGCTTCGCTCGCCGGTTCGCGGGAGTGGTCGCCTAGCCCCCAACCATACGGCGTCCGGACCTTCCCCCCGGACACCCGCAGCACCGACGATCCGCCGGGCCCTCGGGCTCGGCGGATCGTTTTCGCGTGCGCGTCGGGGTCCGGGCCGCGCCGCCGCGAGCTGCGCACCGCCTCGCGCTCCGCCCGCCCCGCCCCCGCGGACAAGGCCGTGCCTACACGACCGGCAGTCGGCGATCCTCCGGCACGGCCGCGAGTCGCGCCGCGAGCACCTCGCTGATATCCATCGCCGCGACGGCCCCGCCGCCATCGGCCGCCGCCAGCCCGTCGGACATCATCACCATGCAGAACGGACAGGCCGTGGCCACGGTCGACGCGCCGGTCTCGAGCACCTGGCGCGTCCGCTCCGCGTTGATCCGCGTGCCGCGCGTCTCCTCCATCCACATCCGCCCGCCCCCGGCGCCGCAGCAGAACGTGTTCCGGCCCGACTTGTCCATCTCGACCACCGACACGCCGGCAGCTCCCAGCACGGAACGCGGCGCCGCGATGACCCCGTTGTAGCGCGCCAGGTAGCACGAGTCATGGACGGTCACCGCGCCGGGCCGATGGTCGCCGGTCGAGGACTCGGCGTCCTCTGGCAGCGTCGCCAGCCGGCCCGAGTCGACGAGCTCGGCGAGGAACGTCGAGTGATGGACGATCCGGAAGGACCCGCCCAGCTGACCGTATTCGTTGCCGATGGTGTTGAAGCAGTGCGGACAGGCCGTCACGATCGTCCGCTCCCCCATCCCGTAGCGGTTGAGTGTCTCGACCGCAGCCGACGCGAGCATCTGGAAGACGTAATCGTTGCCCATCCGTCGCGCCGGGTCGCCGGTGCAGGATTCCTCCTGACCGAGGACCGCGAACGACACCCCCGCCGCATGCAGGCAGGTCGCGACGGCGCGGGCGACCTTCTGGTTGCGCGGATCGAACGCCGCGGCGCAGCCCACCCAGTAGAGGACCTCCAGGCCGTCGAGCGCGCCTTCCGCCGCGACCGCCGCCGCGGTCCGTACCTCGAACGGCAGCGGCCTGGCCCAGTCGAGCCGTGCGGATGCCGGCTGGCCCCACGGGTTGCCCTGCCCCTCCATCGCGCGGAAAGCGCCCGTCAGCTCCTGGGGGAAGCGCGACTCCTCGAGCACGAGATTGCGCCGCAGGCCGACGATCTTGTCGACATGCTCGATCAGCACCGGGCAGGCCTCGACGCATGCCCCGCAGGTCACGCAGTCCCACACGGCGTCGTACGGGATGGCCGCATCGACGATCGGCTCGGCCAGGGCCGTGGCGGACGGACTGGCGTCGTCGAGCCCGTACGTCTCGCGCACGATCGGCGAGTTCGGGATCAGGTTGAGCCCCGCCTCGGCGTCGATCGACATGTGCCGGATGCCCATGATGAAGGCCTTGGGGTTGAGCGGCTTGCCGGTCGCGTTGGCCGGACAGGCCGCCTGGCAACGGCCGCACTCCGTACAGGTGAACCCGTCGAGCAGGTCCTTCCAGCCCAAGTCCTGGAGGGTCTTGAGGCCGAACGTCGCGTTCTCGTCCTCGAGGTCCATCCTGGGCAGCTCGCCGCGCGGCGCCAGCTTGCGGAACCAGATGTTGGGGAACGCGGTGGCGATGTGGAGGTGCTTCGAGAACGGCAGGTAGACCAGGAAGGCGGCGACGAGGCCGATGTGCGCCCACCACAGGACGGCGAACGCCGTCTGCAGTGCATCGCCCGACAGCGACGAGCGCAATGGCCCGGCCAGCGCCACGGACACGAATGCGCCGGGCTCGTCGCCGTGGGCGGCGAACTCGAATGCCTCCGCGAGCAACTCGGTCAGCACGACCCCGCCGATCATCCCGAGGATGACCAGCGCGTCGCGGTTGAACGTCAACCGGCGCGGGCGGGTGATGAGGCGGCGTACGAACGCCCAACCGATGGCCAGCAGGACGATGACCGCGACGATGTTCTGCATGGCGCTGATCAGCGCCCACAGGAGGCCGTCGAACGGGATGGACAGGACCTGCTCGATGATGCCGCCGGTGACGACATTGGCGGTGCCGATCGTCAGGAGCACGAATCCCCAGAAGATGCCGGCGTGCATCAGCCCGGCGCGCGGGTCCTTGAACATCCTGGTCTGGAGGACGGCGTACTGGATCAGCCCGGCGAACCGGCGCGGGATGTCGGAGAACGGACTCGGACCTTCGGCGCGGACAGCCGCGAAGACGCGCAGGTGGCGAGCCATCGCCAGCGCGAAGACCACGACCGCGCCCCAGAAGAGGGGGAAGACGAGCGGATAGAACGGGACCGCCGCGAACGGCTCGAACAGCGTCATCGGGCGGCCCGCGCGGCGTCATGGTCGTACGGACCGGCCAGCGTCTCGAGCGCGTGGTCGAGCGTGGCCTCGATCGCGCCGAGCGACTCGAGGGCGCCCCTCGGGCTGCCTGGCAGGTTGATGACCAGCGAGCGTCCGATGACGCCGCATACCCCGCGCGACAGGTCCGCCAGTGGCGTGGCCGCGCGGCCGGCCGCCCGCATCGCCTCGGCGAGTCCGGGCACCTCGTAGTCGATCACGTCGCGCGTCGCCTGCGGCGTCACGTCCCGGGGTGTCAGGCCGGTGCCGCCGGTCGTGACGATGAGGTCGTGGGTCGAGGCGGATTCGCGGAGCACCTCCGCGAGCGTGGCCCGATCGTCGGGCAGGACCGCGCGCTGGACGCTGAACCCCAGGGCCGCGAGCCGCTCACCGACACCGGCTCCCGACGCGTCCTCGCGCACGCCGGCGTCCACGCCATCACTCGCGGTGATGACCAGCGCACGCTTCACGCCGGACGCCGTGGCCCGGGCCGACCCGTCACTCGCGGTCGTCCCGCTCGACCCGGCCCCCGATCGCCCGGCCGGCGGGCGTCCGCGACCGCGCGGTCGGGCTCGATGCGGACCCAGTCACCACTCTTGCCGCCGCTCTTCGAGACGAGCCGGAGCCCACCGATCGTGACCCCGCGTTCGACACCCTTGACCATGTCGTAGACCGTCAGCGCTGCGACCGATGCGGCGGTCATCGCCTCCATCTCGACCCCGGTCTGGCCGGTCGTGGCCGCTTCGGCCCGGATGCGCAGTGCCCCGGCCGCCCGGTCGGGAGTGATCGAGACCTGAAGGTCGGTGAGCGGCAGCGGGTGGCACAACGGGATGAGCTCGCTCGTGCGCTTGCCGCCCATCACCCCCGCCAGCTCGGCGACACCGAGCACGTCGCCCTTCGCGCCACCACCGTCGATGACCAGGCTGAGGGTGTCGGCCGACATCGTGACGGTCGCCTCGGCGACGGCGCGTCGCGCGGTGATCGGCTTGGCCGACACGTCGACCATGCGGGGCCGGCCCGATCGGTCGACGTGGGACAGGCGGCGTCGTTCCGCCCGCGGGACCGCGGGACGTGGGGGCCTCGGATCCGTCATGCGCCGAGGATAGCGGCCGTGGCCGGCGGGTGGGCCGCCACCCCGCGCCGCGAGCGCGCGGTCGTTCGCGCGCTCACGTCCGGTCGAGCCACCACAGCTCGACCTCGGCTCCGGCGGGGAGATCGTCGGTGGCCTCGGGGATGACCGCCAGAGCATCGGCATTCGCAAGCGCCGAGAGCACGTGGCTGCCCTGCCCACCGGCACCGCCTGCGAGCTTCGCCCGCACCCGTCCGTCACGGTCGCGTACCGGCGAGCCGTGCTCGTCACGCTCGACCGAGACCCGCACGAACCCTCGCCGACCGCTGCTCTTCGATACCGGCTCGGCGAGGACGGCGCGATCGACCGGTCGGAACAGGTCGTCAGCGCGGTGGCCGGCGAGCCGCCGCAGGGCCGGGCGCACGAACAGCTCGAACGTCACGAACGTCGAGACGGGGTTGCCGGGCAATCCGAACAGGAGCGTCGGCGCCCGACCGCTCCCACCGTCGTCGCCGGGCATGCGGGCCGTGCCGAAGGCGAACGGCTTGCCGGGCTGGACGGCCACCCGCCACAGGTCGATCGAACCGTACGCCTCGAACGCCGCCCGGACGACGTCGTATGGGCCGACCGACACCCCGCCCGACACGATCAGCAGGTCGGCCCCCGCGACCAGACCGGCGCCGATCCGTGACGTGACGTCGTCGAGCCGATCGGCCGCGATGCCGAGCACCCGCGGGTCGCCACCGGCCGCGGCGATCATCGCCACGAGGCCGGGGCCGTTGGCGTCGGGGATACCCGCCGGCCCAAGGTCGGTGCCCGGCGCGCGGACCTCGTCGCCCGTCGCGAGGACCCCGACGATCGGCCGACGATGGACATCGAGCCGGTCCAGGCCGACGCCGGCCGCGAGGCTGATCGTGGCCGGCGTGAGCACCGTGCCCGCGTCGAGGATGAGCGCGCCCTCGACGAGGTCGCTCCCGGTGTGGCGGACCGATCCACCGGCGGCCACCGACGCATGGACGAGACAGCCAGCTGGGAGCGGGCCGGTCGCGTCCCGGCCGCGCGGACCGGCGATCGCGCCGGCCACGTCGAGCGGCGTCGTGAGCTCGACCGGGACGACCGCATCGGCGTCCGGCGGCATGGGTGCGCCGGTGGCGATGCGGACCGCCGTCCCGCGCCGCACGGGCGTGTCCGGCGGCTGGCCGGCGCGCACCTCGCCGATGACCTCCAGGCGCATCGGCGTTGACTCGCCAGCGCTCGCCACGTCGGCCGACCGGACCGCATAGCCGTCCATCGCGGAGTTGTCCCAGGGCGGCAGCGCGATGGGGCTCCGGACCGGGCCTGCGACGACCCGCCCCAGCGCCTCGCTCAGGTAGGCGACATCCGACGGTGTCGGTCCGGCGATCGCGGCGAAGACCCGGTCACGGGCCTCCTCGACGGTGAGCAGGCGATCGGTCGTCACGGCTGGAGCGCGTCAAGCGAGCCGAGCCGGTCGCGGATGGCCAGCGCGACGGCCCGGCGGGTCACGATCCCGGCCATCACCCCGGCATCGATCACGGGCAGGCCGTCGAGACCGCTCCGCCGCAGATGATCGACCACCACCCGCAGCGGCGTGTCGAGCGCCAGCTCCGGCAGGGCATCGCCCTTGACCATCAGGTCTTCGGCGCGGGTCTCCGGCCAGCGGTCGCGGCGGATCGCGCGGACCTGCCTCGCCCCGAGCATGCCGAGCAGCGTGCCGTCGCGTGTGACCGGCACCGCCGCCGTGGCGTCGTCGCCCAGGAACTGGTCGGCGAACGTGTCGAGGGTGAGCCCGGGTGGCACCCCGGCGACGTCGCGATCCATGACGTCGCCCACCCGAAGAGTCCCCAGCGCGGCGTCGATGTCGGCCCCACGAGCCACCGCCGAGGCGGTCGACATGATGAACCAGCCACACAGCGCGAGCATCAGCCCATCGACCGGATCGACCAGCAGGATCAGGCCGGTCCCGACGACGCCGAGGCCGATCCCCAGCCAGCGGCCCGATCGCGCGGCCACGCGCAGGCCCGCCGCAGGATCGCCGGTCCGCGCCCAGGCCAGCCCGCGCACGACCCGTCCGCCGTCGAGCGGGAACGCCGGCAGGAGGTTCACCGCGCCGAGGATGACGTTGAGGGCGCCGATGACGAGCGCGATGCGCCCGGCGTCGAACAGCGGGCCGTGCCCGATCACCAGCCCGACCGCTGCGAGCGCCAGGGAGGCGAGCCCGATGACAAGGCTGACGGCGGGACCCGCCAGCGCGGCGATGACCTCGTCGCGTGCACGACGCGCATCGAGCCCGATCGTCGCCGCACCGCCGAAGAAGTACACGACGACCGGTCCGCCCGGCATCCCGGCGCGGCGAGCCGCCACGGCGTGCCCCAGTTCGTGAGCCAGGGCGGACAGCAGGAACGCCGCCGCGATCACCGCGGCGACGATCCAGCGGGTGACCGTCCCGGTGCCTGGGGCGATCGAATCGATGCGGGTCACGACCGTCACCGCGATGATCGCGAGGATGACCGTCCACGACACGTGGATGCGGATCTCGAACCCGAACAGGCGAGCGATCGGGATCGCGTTCATCGGGAGCGGATCGGGGCCGACGCGGTGGCCCTCGGATCGTCGCCGGTCGTCGCGGACCGGTCAGCCAGGCGTGCCGATGCGACCAGCGCGACGATCAGCGCGAGGATGATGCTCAGCCCACCCACGGCCATCGCCGTCTCCTGCCAGAACTGGAAGGGGAACAACTGCACGAGTCGCTCGGTCGACGGGTCGAACGTGTACGTGCCGCCGGCAAAGAGCAGGCGGTGGAAGACCTCGAACAGGGCATCGAACGCCACCAGCGCGACGACGCCGACGACCAGCAGCGTCGCGACGAGACCGACGGCCCCTGCGCGGACGGCGCGCCACGTACGGGCGCGCGTCTCGCCCCGGCGTCGGGCGGCGACGACGGCGCCACCGACCAGCGCGAGGAGCGCCACGGCGAAGAAGCCGATGAACACCCCGCGGACGTCGCGCATGTGGTCGCGCTCGCGGACGTCCAGGACCGGCTGCCCGGCGATCGCGACGTCGAACTCGGGTGG
>DASSII010000006.1:0-22850 GCA_035692005.1 Candidatus Limnocylindrales bacterium
GGTGATCCAGGCCCCGGTCGCATCGGCGATGGCCGCCACGACCGCCGGCGCGCCGACGTCCATCGGCAACTCCCCGACCCCCTTCGCGCCGTGCGGCGCTGCCGCGAATGCCGCCTCGACGAGGATGGTCGAGATGCGCGGCGCATCGAGTGCGGTCGGGATGATGTAGGTCGCCAGGCGGTCGTTGAGATACCGTCCGTCGCGCAGCTTGATCTCCTCGATCGTGGCATAGCCGACGGCCTGCAGCGTGCCTCCCTCGACCTGGCCCTCGGCCAGGACCGGGTGGATGACCCGGCCGACGTCGTCGGCCGCGACGACGTCGCGGACATGGACCTCGCCGGTGTCGAGATCGACCTCCACGTGGGCGACGCAGGCCGCCCAGCCGAACGCCGGATAGGCGTCGCCGCGGTAGAGGTCGTCATCGAACGTCACGCTGTCGGGATACGGCTCGAAGCGCTGGTCGATCCGGGTCGGGCCGTTGGCCGCGGCGTAGTCCCGGGCGGTGTCGGCGAACGAGCCGCCGGTCGCGGTCTCGACCTGCTCGCGCAGTCGGCGGGCGGCCTTGATGAGCAGGCCGCCGACGACCATCGCCGTGCGCGACGCCACGGTCGGGCCGCTGTCGGGGACGTAGGCCGTGTCCTGTGGCGCGACCTCGACGAGCGCGTCATCGATGCCGAGGGCCTCGCCGACGAGCTGGGGGAAGATCGTCTTGGTGCCCTGGCCCATCTCGGTCGACGCCGTGAGCACGCGGACGCGGCCGTCGGCGGTCAATTCGATCGAGGCGACCGAGGCGAGGTGGATCTCGCCCGATCCGGTGAACCCGGCCCCGTGCCAGGCCAGCGCCAGACCGATCCCCGTCGCGACCCGGTCGCGGTCGGTGCGCAGGGGATGTCCCGGGATCGAGCCCGAGCCCGCGCGCCGCCGCCGCGCGTCATCGGTCCGGGCCCGCAGGCGGGTGAACTCGGCCGCCTCGGCGGCGCGCTCGAGTACTTCCTCACCGCCCACGCTGTCGCGCAGGACCTGGCCGGTCGGGGTCACGTCCCCTGGCTGGTAGACGTTGCGGCGCCGGATATCGAGGGGCGACAGGCCGAGTCGATCGGCGATCCGATTGAGCTGGGTCTCGGCCGCGAACTCGGTCTGCGGCGCACCGAACCCGCGAAAGGCGCCGTTGGGCGGCGTGTTCGTGCGCGTCGCGCGCGCGCGGATCCGGACGTTGGGACAGCGGTACGGACCGCCCGCATGGAGCGCCCCACGCGACAGGACGACCGGGGTCAGCGTGCAGTACGCCCCGCCGTCCATGACGATCTCGATGTCCTGGGCGATGAGCCGGCCGTCGGCGGTCACCCCGGTCCGGTGGCGGACGATGGCCGGGTGCCGCTTCGTCGTGGCCGCGATGTCCTCATGCCGCTCGTAGATCATGCGGACCGGCTTCTGGGCCTTGCGCGCGAGGAGCGCGGCATGTAGCCCGATGACGTTGGGGAACTCCTCCTTGCCACCGAACCCGCCGCCGGTCTCCGCCTGGACGACGCGCGCCGCTCCGTCGTCGAGCCCGAGGCCGCGCTTGAGCGCGCCATGGAGGTAGTACGGACACTGGAGGGAGCCCGTGACGGTGACGCCACCGCCCTCGGTCGGGACCGCGATCATCGCGTTGTTCTCGATGTAGAGCTGCTCCTGGTGACCGACCCGGTACTCGCCCTCGAGGACGAGATCCGCGGCCGCGAACGCGGCGTCGGGGTCGCCCTGCTCGATGGTGTAGTGGGCGAAGACGTGCTCCGACGCCTCGGGGTCGAACGTCGCGGGCAGCGCCGTCGTCCGCGCGGTCACGCGCCGGCGCGCCTCGCGCACGGTGGCTTTGTCCGCTGCGGCCAGCAGGGCGAGCGGTTCGGCGTGGTGCTGGATCTCGCCACCGAGCGGGACGAGGATCGGTTGATCGGCCTTGATCGATTCGATGACGTTGTCGCCGGGGATGTCGGCCGCGGTCACGACCACGACCTTCGACCAGTCGAAGTCGGGGTCGAGTTCGAGGGCGTCGAAGGTAGCGTGCGCATCGGTCGAGCGGATCGTGGCGCCGTACCACGCCCCGGGGACGACGATGTCGTCGGTGTACAGCGCCGTGCCGGTCAGCTTGGCCGGACCTTCGCGTCGCAACGGCGCGCTCCGCCGGGCACGGCCGGGGACGACGGTGCCGGGCGGCACGACGAGCGGTGTCGCGACCGGCTCGGTCGGGATGGTCATGGCGTTTGACTCTACCATCGCGGCACGGGCGTCAATCGATGCCCAGACGGATCCCCCGGCCCGGCATGGCGCCGGTGTGCGACCCGTCGTCGACCACGAGCCTGCCGTTGACGATGACGTGGTCGATCCCGGTCGGGAACCGGCGCGGCTCGTCGTAGGTCGCGTTGCTGCGGACGGTGGCCGGATCGAACACGACGAGGTCGGCGAAGTTGCCGTCGCGGATCGTGCCGCGCTGGCGGAGGCCCAGCCGGGCAGCGGCGGCGCCGGTCATCTTGCGGATGGCCTCCTCGAGGCTGAGCAGCTGCTCGTCGCGCACGAACTGGCCGAGGATGCGCGGAAAGGAGCCGTAGGTCCGCGGGCTCGGCTTGGCCCCGATGAACGTGGAGTCCGTGCCGACCATCCCGACCGGGTGCCTGACGAAGTCGGGCAGCGTCTTCGACCACGGCCCGCTGGTGACCTGGTTGATCCCGAGGTCCTCGGCCAGGAGCAGGTCGCAGATGACGTCGACGGCGTCGTGGCCGGTGTCGCGCATGACGTCCGCGACGGTTTGCGATTCCCAGTGGAGCAGGTCCGGGCGCTGGAAGGCGCCGAGTCGGACATCTGCCCAGCCGGCCGGGCTGGTGTAGGCGGGACCGAGCTCCGTGCGGAGCCGGTCGCGGGCCGTCCTGTCGGCCAGCCGTCGCTTGAGCGGCGCGGGGCCGCCGGCCTGGATCCAGCCAGGGAGCTGGATGAGCAAGCGGGTGCTGGCCCATTCGGACGGATAGGTGTCGAAGGTGACGTCCAGCCCCTCGGCGCGGGCCTCGTCGACGAGTCGGAGCAGCTCGTCGGCGCCGCCGGGGTGGGTCTCGCGGTGATAGAAGTGGGTGATGTGGCTCGGCGCTCCGGCGCGCCGGCCGATGTCGATCGCCTCGCGGAACGGGTCGAGGAAGCGGTCACCGAGCGGATACCGCACGTGGGTGTGGTAGAAGCCGCCGTGCTCCCCGGCGGTGCGCGTGAGCGCGGCGAGCTCCTCGGTCGTGGCGAAGCTGCCGGGCGGGTAGTCGAGGCCGGAGCTCAGGCCGACGGCGCCGTCGGCCATGGCGTCCCGGAGGGTGGCGCGCATCCGGTCGAGGGCGCGGTCGTCGGGCGGGAGGTCCTCCCAGCCAAGCGCGTCGATGCGGAGCTGGGAGTTGCCGACGAGCGTGCCGATGTTGACGCTGACGGTGCCGTCGAAGCGGGCGAGGAAGTCGCCGACGCTGCGCCAGTCGTAGTCGATGTCCGGACGACCGTCGAGACCCGCGTCGAGCTCGACGAAGGCGTCGAGGTCCGCCTGGCTGGAGAACGGGGCGAAGCCGTTGCCGTCGACACCGACGATCTCGGTCGTGACGCCTTGGCGGGCCTTGGGTTCGTGGCTTGGTTCGGCCAGGATGACCAGGCCGCCGTGGCTGTGGAGGTCGATGAAACCGGGGGCGACGATCCGGTCGGTCGCATCGATCGTGCGGGCGGCGTGGGCGGGCGGGGCGTCGTTTGCGGCCAGCACGCGCATCCGGTCGCCCTCGACGAGGATGGAGCCCGGCCGTCCGGGCGCGCCGGTCCCATCGACGATCGTGCCGCCGCGGATGAGCAGGTCGACGCTATCGGTCATCGGTCACGTGTCGTCGGTCATCGGTGAGGTCCGGGGGTTCGTTCGGACGCCGCGGGATCGTCGGGTGGGTACGGCCTGGGCTGGCGGATCCCCGGGGACCGGTGGACCCGCGAACGTGCGTCCCGCGAACCGACGTCCCGCGAACGTGCGTCCCGCGAACGGACGTCCCGCGAACCGACGTCCGGTTGAACCGACGTCCAGCGAACCGACGTCCCGTTGGCCGGATTTGCATCGGATGACGATATCGGAGAACGACGGGTCGGAATTGGGGGCGGAACGGCTCCATCTGTCCGGCTTCTTGCGTGACGTGCCAATGGACGACCCCTTCGAGACGGCACGCGGGCGATTCGACGTACTCGATCGTCGATAGCGTCATGTGATGCAAAGACCGAGGTTGAGACGACCCACCGAGCCGCATCGGGGCAGGCAGATCCGGGCGTCCCCACGACGCGATCGACCGCTCGGCAACCAGTGGACAAGTTGCGGTTGATCATCAGGAGAGCATTCGTGCCGAGCATGCTTGCATGCCATCCAAGGAACGCAGCGTCGACCGCGCGACTCGGAGATCACGACAGGATGTAGCCACGGCGGGAAACGACATCCGGACGGCCCGCATCGCCGCGGGTCTGACCTTGAGCCGGGTCGGATCGGTCGTCGGCTTGTCGGCATCGCAGGTCAGTCGGGTCGAACGAGGCCTGGCGCCGAACGTGAGCGTCCAGCAGCTCGGCCGGGTCGGCGCGGTGGTCGGGCTCGATGTTCGCGTCCGAACCTACCCGGGCCCGGACCCGATCCGGGATGCAGCCCAGAACGCCCTGCTCGGTCGACTGCGGGCTCGCATCCATCCGCGACTGCGGTTCCGGACCGAAGTCCTGGTATCGATCGCCGACGATCAGCGGGCGTGGGACGCCGAGATCGGCGGCCTGGCCGGCGACCCGGGTTGGCTCCCAGTGGAGGCAGAGACGCGGATCCACGATCTCCAGGCGCAGACCCGCAGGATCGCGATCAAGCTGCGCGACTCCGACCATCGATCCGTGCTCGTGGTCGTGGCCGATACACGAACCAATCGCGCCGCGATCCGGGTCGCCTGGCCATCGATCAACGAGCTGTTTCCCATCCCGTCACGCGACGCGCTGGCCGCTCTCGCCGACGGTCGCCGTCCCGGTGGCTCGGCACTCGTCTTCCTGTGAACGGGATCTGTCCGTGACCTTCGCTCGACCACGTTCGGGTTTGCATGTGACGGTGCTATCGACGGCGGACGCTGCGCTCCAAGCGTCTCAGCGCCAGAATCAGCGGGATCCGTGCATGGGGCGGCAATCCACGCCCGATCTGTCCGGTCCGACCCCCGATCTGTTCAGCCCGACCGACGATAGCGTCATCGGGTGCAAAGCCGGACGATCGACGGGCCGGCCCCGTGGCAGGCCCGGCGCCGGGGCCACGCCGTGCCCCGGCCGGGCCCGGCCCCCCGAGCCGCAATCACATCCCGACCCCCGCCACCTGCCGGGATCCCGGGCCTTCGAGCCGCCGACCACGGACCCAGGCCGCCCGGACCATGTCCGGATGTGCCCGGAAGATGAGCCGCGAGACCAGGTCGGCCGGGTCGTCGTCGGGCGGCTGGCCGGCCAGCGGCGCGACGAATGCCGGGTCCACCGCGATCACGTCGGCCTCCTTGCCGACCTCGAGCGAGCCGGTCACGTCTTCCAGCCCGAGGGCCTGCGCGCCGGCCAGCGATCCCAGCCGCAACCAGTCCAGCGGGGCCAGCAACGGGCCGCGCTCCGAGCCGGCCGTGCTCCGCGCGTGCTGGACGTAGTAGCCGACACGCATCGCCGAGAAGATCGACAGGTCCGGTCCGGCCGCCACGTCGGAGCCGAGGCCGAGCGTCACCCCCGCCTCCAGATAGCGCCCGAGCGGCATCATCCCCGACGCGAGGAACAGATTCGAGATCGGGCAGTGGGCCACCCGCGTCCCGGTCTCGACCAGCCGCCCGACCTCGCGCTCGGACAGGTGGACCGCGTGGGCGAGGATGGTTCGCGCACCCAGACCGCCGGCCCGGTCGTACACGTCGACATAGTCGAGCGCGTCGGGGTACAGCCGGGCGACCTCGGCGATCTCGCCGCGATCCTCGGCCAGATGGGTCTGCCAGTACGTGCCGGTCGAGGCGGCGAGCGCCGCCGATTGGCGCAGCAGATCGCCCGTGCATGACACGGCGAACCGGGGCGTGACCGCGTAGCGCAACCGGCCCTGGTCCGTGCCGTGCCAGCGCTCGATGAGCCGCGCGGCCTCGGCCAGCGAGCGGTCGATGATGGTGGCCGGCGCGATCGTCTGGTCGTAGGTGATCCGGTCCATCATCACCTTGCCGACGATGGCCCGGATGCCGTGCGCCTCGGCCGCCCGGAAGGTCGCGTCGAGGCTGGCTTCGTAGACCGCGCCATAGACCAGGGCGGTCGTCGTCCCCGCCGCGGCGAAGGCGGCCCACGCGGCCGGCGCCAGGCGCGTCGCCGTCGCCTCGTCGAATCCGCGCTCGAGCGGGAAGATGTAGCGGTCGAGCCAGGTCAGCAGGTCGAGCCCGGCCCCGAGCCCGGCATTCGGCAGCTGGGGCAGGTGGGCGTGCAGGTCGATCATGCCGGGCAGCAGGACCCACGGCCGCAGATCGATCGCGGCGATATCCGGTCGCTCAGAGGCGGGTCCGATGTGGCTGATCCGCCCGTCGGCATCGACCTCGAGCACGCCATCGGCCTCGTGCCGGGACCCGCCCGCATCGAGCGGCGTCAGGAGTCGGGCACGGATGGCGAACGGGGGCGAGACGGGCAGATCCACGGGCGACAGGCTAGCAGCCACGGCCGGCGTCTCCCGGAGCCATCGGGAATCGATCGACCCGGATCAGGTCGATCCGGGTCGTCGCAGCGGACCTGCTCGAGCGCTTAGCGCTTCTTGCCGCGAACCTCGATCAGGTGGGCGGTCCACTCCGAGCCGCCGCGGTCGATGGTCGCCGAGCTGCCGTGCCAACCGCAGGTGCAGGTGATGGTCTGCGCCTGATGCTTGTACTCATCGATCACGTGCTTGAATGGCTCGTTGGCGACGACGGGCTTGACGGGCGGGCGGCTATTCAACAGACACTCCTGCACGGGTGAGCACGACGCACGGGCGTGTGCGAGCGGGGAAGTACCAATTCTAGCCGATTCGGCCGATCCCTGCTCCCGAGCCGACCGTCGGGGGACGGCCGAGCGGGCCGTCATTCGGGCCCGAGGTGGTATCCCAAGCGGCGCGACAGTCGACTCACCTCGCGCAGGACGGGACCGGGCCGTTCGCCCCGCTCCTCCATCGATTCACGACGCGCCGCGGCCTCGCGGATCAGGCGCGCGCCGAGGTAGCGGGCCGGCTCTGGCGGGAACGCCCGCGGCGCCGGACCCGCGGCCAGCGGCAGCGCGAGGGCGGGATCGTCGGCTCGTTCCAGCGCCCGCGCCGCCAGGATGGCCCCGCCGACGTACGACGGCCCGACACCGTTGCCGCTGTAGCCCTGACCGTGGTGGATCGGCCGGCCCGGGATGGTGCCGAACCATGGCAAGTGATCGGCGCTGATGTCGATCGGTCCGCCCCATGCGTCCTCGATGCGCACCGACGCCAGGCTCGGGAACAGCCGACGCAGGCCCGCGGCCGCGCGACGGGCATCGCGCGCGTCGTCGGTGTACACCGGACCGATCCGACCACCGAACCCGGCCCGGCCGCCGCCACCACCGAGGGCGATCCGACCGTCGGGTGTCGTGCGCAGGTAGTGCAGCGTGAACCGGGCGTCCGAGACCCCCTCGCCACCGGTCCAGCCAAGGTCCGCCAGCCGCCCGGGGATGGGTTCGGTGAGCACGATGTAGGACGACCACGTCACCAACCGCCGGCCGATCCACGGCCACGCGGCCGCCCACGCGTTGATGGCGAGGATGGCCGACGCCGCCCGGACCTCGCCCGGGCCCGCCGATGAGGTCGTCCGGACGCGGACGGGTGTGGACGCGCCCGGCCTCCGACGTCCAGCACCCCACCAGCCCGGCCGCTGCCCATCGATGTCGGTGACGGTCGTCCCTTCCGCGATCACGACCCCACGCTCGAGCAGCACCCGGCGCAGACCGCGCGCGAGGGACGCGGGCTGGACCGTGGCCGCGGCGGGCATGAACACGCCCTCGCGGAACACCGGCGACGCGACCCGCGCCCGGACCGCTTCGGCACTGAGCGGCACCAGCCGATCCCCAAGACCGTGCGCCCGGAGCGCCTCGACCGCCGCCGACCACGCCCCATCCTGGGCCGGCGCGGCGCTGGCCGTGAGCGAGCCACGCCGGGTGAACCAGGCATCGATGTCGTGGGCCGCACAGAACGTGCCGATCTCGTCCACGGCCGACTCCATCGCCGCACCCATGGCCACGGCGCCGTCGACGCCGTAGCGCTCGATGAGGGTCGGGAACTCGTCCCACCAGTTCGTCACGAACCCGCCGTTGCGACCGGACGGACCGCCGCCGCAGATATCCGCCTCGAGCAGGACGACCCGGGCGCCGGGCTCCAGCTCGGTGATGCGCAGGGCCGCCCACAGACCGGTGTAGCCGCCACCGACGATGACGACGTCGGCCGTGGTCACACCGCGCAACGGGGGCGCGGCGTCGGCCAGGTAGCTCGCCCGGGACGCTTCCGCGGCGAGCGCCTCGCGCAGCCACCACGACCGCCGCACACCGCTCGGGCGGACCGCCCCGAGCACGCCGTCAGCCGCCGGCCGGCAGCAGGCCGACCTCGAGCACGTCCTCGGCCGTGACCGGGTCCTGCACCAGCCCGAGACTGGTGAGATAGTCGATCGAGGCCGTCCAGTCGGCCGGTTCGATGGCCCCCAGGCCGTGCGCCTGCTGGACCTTGCCGCGCCAGGCCGCGATCGTGGCGTCGAGGATGGCCGCCTGCGTGTCGCGCTGGGTGGCCAGCTCTGGCACCGCCTTGAACGCGGCCTCGAGCCCGATCTCCGGGGTCGCGGTGATGTCCTCCATCGCCCGCAGCGTCGCGGCGATGAAGGCGGCGATGGCCTCGGACTTGGTCTCCAGGGTGGTCTTGCCCGTGATCAGGCCGTTGCCGGGCAGCGGGGTGATGTCGTCGACGCGCAGCACGTTCACCTGCTCGCCCGTCAGGCGCAGCTGGACCGGCTCGTTGTTGACGAACCCGGTCGCGGCGTCGACCGCGCCCTGGGTGACCGCCGCCCCCTGGCCGAAGTCGGGGTACTCGACGATGCGCAGGTCATCGGGCGTCAGTCCGGCGGAGGCGAGGAGAGCCTGGAGCATCACCCACGACGAGCCGTAGCGGCCGGGGATGCCGAGGCGCTTGCCCTTGAGGTCGGCCGCGCTGGCGATGCCCGACGACGCCTTGGCGAACACGATCGACGGGAACTGCCCATAGATCGTGGCGACGTACTTGACCGGGATGCCCCGGCTCGCGGCGGGGATGACGCTCGTCCCATCGCCCAGCCCGATATCGAGGGCGCCCTGGCCGACGAGGATGACGAGGTCGGGGTCGATCTTGTTCTGGAGCTCGACCGTCAGCCCAGCGTCGGCGTAGTAGCCGGCCTGATCGGCGAGGTAGAACGGCGCGAACTGGACGCTCGGGATGAAGCCCAGCCCGACGGTCAGCGGCACGAGGTCCCGGCTCGCCTGGGGGCTGGGCGAGGCGGTCACCGAGGGCGACGCCGTGGCCCCGGCCGACGCTCCGGCCGAGGCTCCCGTGGTCGGACTCGACGACGATGGACCACACGCGACGACGGCGAGAGCGAGCACGATGAGGACGACGACGGGGCGCAACGGGGACACGGGACCTCCTGGCTGCGGGGAGACTAGCGGGCGCCGACGAGACGGCGCTCGATGACGACGACGACGAGATACAGCCCGATCCCGACGAGCGCGATCGTCAGGAGCGTGGCGAACATGAGCGGGATGTCGAACAGCGACCCGCGGGCGAGATTGATGAGCACGCCGAGGCCGCGCTCGGCACCGGCCCACTCACCGACGATGGCGCCGACGACCGCCAGCGTCACCCCGACGCGCATGCCGCCCAGGATCGACGGCAAGGCGGCCGGGATCTCGAGCGTCGTGAGGACCTGCCGTGGCGTGGCCCGCAGCGACCGCCCGAGCTCGAGCAGGCCGGCGTCGACCGAGCGGACGCCGACCATCGTCGCAACGGCGACCGGGAAGAACACGATCAGCGCGCAGATGATCACCTTGCCCGACAGGCCCGGCCCGAACCACAGGGCGATGAGCGGGGCGAGGGCAAGGATCGGCGTGGCCTGGGCGGCCACGAGGTACGGCGACAGCAGCCGCTCGACCAGGGCGCTGCGGGCCAGCGCATAGCCGATGACCAGCGCGGCCGTCGCGCCGACCGCAAAGCCGAGTGCGACCTCGCCGAGGGTGGTGAGCAGATGCGGCTGGATCGTCCCGGCCGCCCACGCCTCCCACCAGCGCAGCGCGACGGTCCCGGGTGGCGGCAGGATGAACGGCGGGAAGCCGCTCACGACCACCACGACCTGCCACACGACGACGAACACGACGAGTGCCGCCAGGATCGACAGCAGACCCGAGCGCGTCATCCGGGCACGCCAGCGGCGATGCGCGGCACCGGCTCGATCGTCGACGCTTCGCCGGGATCGCCGAGGTGACGTCGGACGTCGCGGGCCGTCGTCGACACGACGGCCTCGTCGAGGTCGCCGATCGAGCGCGGCCGGCCGAGTCGGACCGGCAGGTCGGCGACGACGCGCCCGGGTCGGGCCGACAGGACGACGACCCGGTCAGCCACCAGGATGGCTTCGGCGATGCTGTGGGTCACGAGCACGATGGTCGTGGCCGACCGCTCCCAGAGCCGCAGCAGCTCGAGGTCGAACCGTTCGCGCGACAGCGCATCGAGCGCGCTGAACGGCTCGTCGAGTAGGAGCACCTCGGGTTCGAGGGCCAGCGCCCGGGCGAGCGCCACGCGCTGACGTGTGCCCCCGGACAGCTCGGCCGGATGGTTGCCGATGACGCCCGGGTCGAGCTCGACCAGATCGACCAGCGACGCCAGCCGCGCCGACTGCTGGTCGCGCGACCAGCCGGCGAGCTCGAGCGGGTAGGTGATATTCGCCGCGGCCGATCGCCACGGGAGCAGGCGCGGCTCCTGGAACACGAGACCGATGCGCGGATCGGGGCCGGTGATCGGATCGCCGTCGAGGGTCACGCTCCCGCGCTGGGGCCGGAGCAGACCGGCGACGACGCGCAACAGGGTCGACTTGCCCGAGCCGTTGGGACCGATCAGGGCGACGATGCCACCGGCCGGCACGGTCAGCTCGACGCTGTCGAGCACCGCCAGCCGGCCGCCGTCGCGGGTGGCGAACGACAGGTCGACCGCGGCGATGCGCAGGGCACCCGCGCCGGCGGTCATCGGTCGGCCCCTGCCAGCGGCCGCATGATCGGGGCCATCGCGGGGTACAGGCCGGTGTACGCGGCGTACAGCCGGTCGTACGTGGCCGCGAACTCGGGGCGCGGCTCGAGTCGACGCTGGATCCGCGTCATCGATCCGATGGCCGAGACCAGCCCGGGACTCGCCCCGATGGCGACTGCCCCGAGGATGGCCGAGCCGAGGACCGCCGTCTCGAGCACCGCTGGCACGAGGACCGTGAAGCCCGTGACGTCGGCCTTGACCTGGTTCCAGGTCTCGCTGCGGGCCGGGCCACCGCAGGCCCGCATCGCAGTGACGGTCACCCCGGCGGCGAGCATCGGCTCCGCGACGTGGCGGATGGCGAGGGCGCTCGCCTCGATGATCGCGCGCGCCAGGTGGCCTCGGCCGTGGGCCAGGGTCAGGCCGGCGAAGGCACCGGTCGCCAGCGGATCCCAGATCGGCGAGCGCTCGCCCGCGAGATACGGAAGGAACACGACCCCGTCCGCTCCGGGCGGCGTCGCCGCGGCCTCCTCGAGCACCCGTTCGGTCGTCATGTCCCGCCCGACGATGGCGTCGCGGAACCAGTCGAGCGCCCGGCCGGTGGCTGCCATCGCGGCGCCGACGCTGTACAACCCGTCGAGTGGGGCCGGCGTGACGAACGCTCCGGGAACGTCGAGTGGCTCGCCCCAGTACACCCCGAAGCCGCCGGCCGATCCGCCCGGGTCATAGGCGTCGCCGGCCGTGGTGAGCCCGGCCCCGAGGTAGCTGGCGAAGGCGTCGTTGGTGCCGCCCGCGACCGGGATGCCGGCACGCAGCCCGAGGGCATCCGCCGCCAGCTCCCCCAGCGACCCGACGATGGCGCCCATCGCGCGGGCCGGTGGTCGACGGTCCATCCGCAGGCCGGTGCCGGCCGCCACGATGGCGGCGTCGGGGATGGACTGGTGCGGGACCTGCGGAGCGACGGCCTCGCCGGTGAGGCGGAACGCCAGCCACTCCCACGTGGAGAGGTACCAGCGGGTCCGCGCGGCCGCCTCGGGTTCGTGTCGCTCGAGCCACAGCGCCGCCGGCAGCGGACCGAGCGCCCACCCCCGGATGCCGGTCACGTCGGTCAGCTCGGCGGCCTCGGCCATGGCTCGCGTATCGAGGAAGGTGATCGCGGGCCGGGTGGCCTCGCCCCGCTCGTCGACCGCGGCGAGCGTCGGCCCGTGACCATCGACCCCGATCGCCACGATGTCGATCGGGTCGGGGCGATGCAGCGCCCGCACGGCGCCGACCACCGCGGACCACCACGCCCCGGGGTCCTGCTCCGCCCAGCCCGGTCCGCCACGCACGTCGAGGTCGTACCCGGCGCGTCCCATCGCCAGCAGGCGACCGTCGAGGTCGACCAGACCGGCCTTGACCTCGGTGGTGCCCAGGTCGATGCCGAGCACGGCGGGGGTACTCCTCGGGCCGCTCATCGGGTCGCGTCCAGGGCGACGACGGCCTCGGCGGTGGCGACATCGGTCACCAGCGTCCGAACGATGCCGGCCCGCAGGGCACCGAGGACCGGCTGGACCTTGCTCTCCCCCGCCCCGACCGCGATCGCCGTCGGGACGCTCGCCAGACGGCGCGCGTCGAAGGCGAGGACGCGCTCGCGGAGTTCCTGCCCGACGAACGTGCCATCGAGCGCGTACGGCGCGATGAGCACCTCGCCGATGGCGCCACGCTCGTCCAGTCGCCGCGCGAGCCGCTCGCCGACCGAGGCCGCGCCCCACGAGCGACCGCCGATGCCGACCAGCACGAGATCGAGCCGATCCCACAGGTCGAGGATGGCGCGCACGCCGGCATGCGCCTCGAGCGCCAGCTTCGTCGCGGCATCATCGAGCAGGCCGGGGGCCATCAGCCCGAACGTCTGGGCGCCGAACGCGTCGGCGATGCGCCGGAACGGCTCACGCTCCGGTCCGCCCGACCAGTACCCACCTGCCAGCGGGACGATCGTGGCCGCGACCGGCGTCGCGGCGTCCTCGAGCGCCTCGGCCACTGCCGTGACGGTCGCTCCATCCCCGATGCCGATGATCTCCCCGTCGCGCGCCGACGCGCGGAGCACCTGCGCGCCGAGCCGCCCGACCATCCGCCGCGTCAGATCCTCCGGACCGACCAGCGTCGGGGCGAGGTGTACCGCATCAAGGCCGAACCGCTCCGTCAGCTGGGCGGCGGCCGGTGATTCCGCCACCGTCGTGTCGACGATCCGGATCTCGACGATGCCCTCCGCCCGGGCCCGCTTGAGCAGCCGGCTCACGTGCGGCCGGGTCACCCCCAGTCGCGCCGCGATCGCGTGCTGCGTCTCGCCCAGCTCGTAGTACAGCCGGCTCGCGCGCACCAGCTGGTCGTGCTCATCCTGGCCCGGGTGGCTTGCCTGACAGCGCGTCACGACACCGTTTGAACAGATGTGCTGAACAGATGTGCATCCATCGCCGTCCATCATCGGCGCCGGCCCCGAACGGTGTCAAACCCCGCAGCCTGGTGGGGCGCGCGGCGCGTCCTTGCACGGCGCGGGGCGGCGCGGCGCCGCCTGGCGTCAGACGACGCGACCGGGGTTGAACAGGCCCTGGGGGTCGAGGGCGGTCTTGATCGCCCGCATGAACCGGACGGCGTCGACGCCGCGTTGTGGCTCCAGCCATTCGCGCCGGGCGGAGCCGATGCCGTGCTCGCCGGTCACCGTGCCGCCGAGATCGAGGGCTGCCTGGTACAGATCCGCCTGCACGGCTCGGGTGACGGCCGCGCCGCGCGGGTCGCCGCGCTCGAGCACCAGGTCGGGATGGAGGTTGCCGTCGCCGGCATGACCGAACGTGCCGATCCGCACGTCGTGCTTGGCCGCGATGCGCTCGACCGCCCGGAGCATGTCCGCCACCCGGGCTCGTGGCACCCCGACGTCCTCCATCTTCACGTCGCCCAGTCGCTCGAGCGCCCAATGGGCGGCTCGTCGGGCCTGGCGCAGCAGGTCGGCCTCGGCGGCGTCGGCCGAGCGCGCCGTCGTGCTGGCCCCGGCGGTCAGGCATGCCGCCTCGGCCCGGGTCAGTTCGTCGTCCGCCGCGATGCCGGGCAGGTCCGACTCGATCATCAGCATCGCCGCCGCATCGCGGTCGAGCCCGAGTCCGTGAACGTCATCGACCGCCCGGATCGTGAAGCGATCCATCAGCTCGAGCGTGACGGGCGCCACCCCGGCCGCCGCGATCGCGGCGACGGCCTCCCCTGCCGAATCGAGCGTCGGGAAGAAGGCCAGCAGCGTCGCGCGCGGCGGCGGTGTCGGGCGCAGGCGGAGCGTCGCCTCGGTGATGAGCCCGAGCGTCCCCTGCGAACCGACGATCAGGTGCGTCAGCGAGTAGCCCGCCACGTCCTTGACGTTCTTGCCGCCGGTCCGGATGACCGAGCCGTCGGCCATGACCACCTCGAGCCCGAGCACCGATTCGCGGGTCTGACCGTACTTGACGCAGCACAGACCGCCGGCGTTGGTGCCGAGGTTGCCACCGATCGAGCACATCTCGTAGCTCGCCGGGTCGGGCGCATAGAACAGGCCGGCGTCGGCGACCGCCGCCTTCAGCCGCGCGTTGATGACCCCGGGCTGGGTGACGACGCACAGGTTGGGGACGTCGATCTCGATGATCCGGTCCATCGCCGTGAAGGCGAGCGTCAGCGCGCCATCGATGCCGTTCGCCCCGCCGCTCAGCCCGGAACCCGCACCGCGCGGCACGATCGGGACGTCGAACGCGGCGCACATCCGGACGAGCTCGGCCACGTCGGCCGTGGTGGTCGGGAGGGCCACCGCGCCTGGCAGCCCGCCCGGCAGATACGGGGTCTCGTCCCGTCGATACGCCTCCCGGTCGAGCTCGTCGACGAGCAGCCGCAGGCCGGGAAGACGAGCCGCGACGGCGGCAAGGAACGGCGGATCCACGATGCCGGCGGCCATCGACGGAGTGTAGGGCTGGGAGGAGCGCGTAGGATTCGGTCGATGACCTCGCGCTTCGTCGGCCGCTTCGTCGGCCGCCTCCTCGCGCCGATCGGCTTGGCGGCGGTCCTCGTCGCGGGCGTCGCGCCGCCGGCCCTGGCGACGATCACGCCCGGCAGCGTCAACCGCACCAGCCTGTCGTTGAGCGCGACCTATCACGTGACCCTCGCGTTGCGCTACGGGTCCCGCGCGTTCAATGTCAACTCGACCGCGACCGTCACGAATCGGTCCGGCAGCGCGATCGATCGGATCGAGTTCAACACCATCGCGGCCCGCCTTGGCGGACTGACCCTCAAGCGCGTCGAGGTCGACGGGCGTCGCGTGACCGCACGTGTCAGCGACCAGACCATCGTCGTCCCGCTCGGCGGCATCCTCGCCGCCGGCGACACCGCCCGAGTCCGCATCCAGTACGCCGCCTCGTTGCGCGCCAGCCTGGGCGGTTCCAACTGGATGTTCACGCGCACGAACGGCATCGTCGATGCCTATCGCTGGATCCCGTGGGTCAGCCGCGCGACGCCGTTCACCCGGCCGAACCACGGCGATCCATTCGTCACGCCCGTCAGCCCGCATGTCCGCCTGACGGTCCAGACCGACCGGCGGCTGGTGATCGCCTCGACGGCCGATCGGACCGGCGGCTCGTCGGACGGGCTGACCCAGACGTTCGAGGCGCGCAACGTCCGCGACGTGACCATCACCGCCGCACCCGACTTCCGTTCGCGATCGACACTCGTCGGCTCCACTCGGGTGCGCTACTACTACCGCTCGGGGGCCAACGCCGGCCTGATCCTCGATGCCGCCGTGCGGGCGTTCCGTACGCTGCAGGGCCGACTCGGACCGTATCCCTACCCGATCTTCAAGGTCGTCCAGTCGGCCGGCGGCTACGGCATGGAATCACCGGGCATGATCTGGATCCCATCCGGGACGGGCAGTGCGAACCTGCGCTACCTGGTCGCCCACGAGACCGCCCATCAGTGGTTCTATGGGCTGGTCGGCAACGACCAGGCCCGCCAGCCGTTCGTCGACGAGGCGCTGGCCGACTTCGCGGCTCGCGACATCACTGCCACCCGGCGGTCGAGCCGGTGCGCGACCGGCCGCCTCGACCTGTCGATCTACAGCTACTCGAGCGCGTGCTACTACGAGATCGTCTACATCCAGGGCGGCAACCTGCTCAACCAGGCCCGGCTGCGGATGGGCTCGACGCGGTTCTGGCAGACATTGCGTGGCTACGTCGCCGACCATCGCTACCAGATCGTCAGCACGCCGACCCTGCTCCAGGCACTCGACGACGCCACCAGCATCGACCTGACGACGCTGTTCCGGCCGCGCTTCCCGCGCTTCTACTGAGCCCGGACCCGAGCGTCCGCGGCGAGGGCCTGCGGCATCTCCCGGAACGCGGCCGGCAGCACGCGGTTCCAGCCTCGCCAACCGGTCACGAGCCAGCGGGCGATGGCCCGTTCCGAGCGCCCCCAACGCAAGCCGTAGCCGTCGCGGATCGGGACCGGCAGCAGGCCGACGGCCGGCAACAGGGTCCAGCCGTAGGTGCGCGGATCGAGCGGGATCCGTGCCAGCACCCCGGGGAGTGGCGGGTGCAGGATGGCCGCCGCCAGGCCGCGCGCCACGTCACCGACGACGACCGGACCGCCCGCTCCGACCTGCGCCGCGAGGTATGCCTCGAACGCATCGAGGTCGTGCGGCAGCAGCGATTCGGGCACCCCGAACGCGCGACCGATCGGGCGCATCTCGTCGTGGAAGCGCCCGGCGCGGGCGCGCGCCAGCGGCCCGGCCCAGGCGTCGTTGACGGCGATGGTCGAGTCCACGAGCGTGGCGTGGACCCACAGCGACAGCTCGGGATCACGGGCGCGGTAGCCCGCCCCGGTGATGTCGCGATGCAGCGCGTTGAGCCGGCGGATCTCGGCGTGGGCCGCGGCCCTCGAGCCGTACACGATGCGCAGGTAGCTGCGCAGGGTGCCGTCGAGACGGCGCCATGGGTCGGCGCGGAAATCGGAGTGCTCGGCGACGCCGGCGGCGACCGCCGGATGGGCGAGCTGCATCAGCAGCGCGCGTGGGCCGGCTCCGAGCAGGAGCATCGCCGCGCGATCGAGGCGCCACGCCTCGGACCCCGGGCCGAACAGGCCCGGGTCACCGCGTTCGGCGCTCAGCGATCGTCCGGTCGGCGTCCGATCAGCCACCACGCAGCCGGGAAGATCCCTGCGGCGACGGCCAGCTTGGCGAGGTCCCAGGCGAGGAACTTCGTCATCCCGGACGCGACCGCGGTCGCCCAGTCGAGGTCGGCGGTGACCTTGAGCCACGGGACGCCGATCGCATAGATGAGCGCGGTCCCGATGGCCATCATCGCGATGGCACCGCCGACGTGACGGTCCCAGCCGAGCTCCGCCAGGCGCCCGACGAGCGCCGCTGCCGCGACGAACCCGATCAGATAGCCGCCGGTCACGCCGGTCACGATGGCCACGCCCGCCCGTCCCTCGGAGTAGACCGGCACGCCGATCGCCCCGATGGCCAGGTACAGCAGCACGGCCGCCGCGCCCCGCCGGAACCCGAGCGCGCCACCGACCAGCAGCACGCCGAACGTCTGCGCCGTGAACGGCACCGGCAGGGTCGGGATGTACACCTGCGCGGCGAGCGCGATGAGCAGCGCTCCGGTGACGATCAGGGCGACATGGCGCAGCCGGGTCGGCGTGCGCTCGCCGACGCGGATCGGCACGAGGAAGTCGGCCAGCGTGATACCTCGATCCGCCGCGGTGCTGCGGTCGAGTCTCGGGAGGGCGATGGTCATCGGAGCTCCGTGACGGTGGCCGTGCTGGGGCACGACCGGCGGGCCCGAGTCTAGCATCCGGGCGGCGGCGGCGACCCCTATTCGTAGCCCACGGCACGCACGATCGACACGCCGCTCGCCAGCCGCGCGGGGTAGGCCGCCGCAAGCATCGCGAGGGCCACACCGAGTCCGAACGCGACGGCGACCGGCAGCCACGGGATGCTCGTGGCAAGGTCCCACTCGCCCCCGGCGAAGGCGACCATCAGCGCGCCGATCGCCAGCCCCGTCAGGACGCCGCACAGCGCGCCGACCAGCCCGGTGATGCCGGCCTCGACGACGACCGACCGCCAGACCTGCGAGCGGGTCATCCCCGCGGCGCGCAGGACGCCGATCTCGCGGACCCGCTCGAGGACGTTCATGGTCAGGGTGTTGACGATGCCGAGCGCCGCGACGATCACCGCCACGAGCGACAGGACGTCGAACAGGCCGAACACCCGGTCGAGTGCCTCCCCGATCGCGCCCCGGATCCGGTCGACGGCCACTGGGTCGAGGGCCAGACTGCGGGCGGTCGCCTCGAGCTCGGCGCGCTGCGCGGTGGTGGCTCTGGGTTCGAAGCGGACGGCGTAGGCGTCGGCGCCGGCCACCCCGAGCCGCTCCGCCTCTGGCCACCCGACCAGCAGCGATTCGCCGGTGCTGCCGGGAAGCGTCCGTTCGGCGATCCCGACGACCTCGAGCGTCCGCGCTGATCCGTCGGCGGCCGTGACGTCGAGTCTCGACCCGAGCGTCGCCCCCAGCGCGGCGGCGAGGGTCGCTGGGACGATCACGGCACCCCCGCGATCGAGCGCCGCCAGGGCGCGATCGCGGTCGCCGCCGATGAATCGCAGTCGACCGTCCGCGGCGAGGTCCGCGCCGACCATCGCCGCGCCGTCGCGTCGGACACCGCCGACCGACAGGTCGAATGTCCCGACCGGGCTGACCGAGGCGACCCCGGCGGTCGCTCCAAGCGCTTCGTCGAGTCCCTCGTCGAGGCCGCGCGGGAAGATCGAGGTGACGACGAGGTCGCCGGGCACGACATCGGCGATCCAGGCACCGGCGGCCGCGCGGGCGTGCTGGCCCACCCCACCGAGCGCGACGACCATCGCCAGCCCGACGGTCAGGGCGCCGACGGTGAGCGCCGCCCGGGCACGATCGCGCAGCACGGAGGCGCGTGCGAGACGTTCCTCGAGCCGAGCCAGGAGGGCGAACGGGAGCCCCGCCGTGCGGGCCAGCCCGGGCAACACGAACGGGACGGCCAGCGCGACCACGAGCAGGATGCCGTACACGGTCAGCGCACGGACCGCCGCCGTGCCGCCGCTGGCGCCAGGCCACAGCAGCAGCCCGATCCCGCCGACCAGGGCGAACACCGCGATCAGCCAGCGCAGTCGCGCTCGGCGCGCGGCAGGCAGGTCGAGCCGGGCCTTGAGCGCCTCCACCGGCGCGACCCGACCGGCGCGTCGCGCCGGCTCGATCGCGGCGGCCAGCGTGACCACCAGCCCGACCAGAACGGCGAGCAGCGCGTCGGACGGCGTCAGCCGGGGCGCCCCCAGCGAGACCGAGCCGACCGTCCGCAGCCAGCCGGCCATGCCGGTGGCGATGGCTGCGCCGAGCCCGATCCCGACGACCGAGCCGATGACCGCGATGACCGCGGCCTGGATGAGGATGTAGGTGGTGATCTGGCCGCGCGTCGCCCCGGCGGCACGCAGCAGGCCGAGTTCCCGGACGCGCTCGACGACGGTCATCGACAGCGTGTTGAAGATGAGGAACGCGCCCGCGAACAGCGCCACGGCCGTGATCAGCGCGGTCGTCGCCGCGAAGTCTCCCGTCGAGGCGGCCATCGTGCTGGCGAGGTCACGCGGCGACGAGAGGACATAGGGCTGGGAAACGAGCGCGGCCTGCAGGTCTTTCGTCACCGCGGCGCTGTCGGCGCTGGCGGCCACGCCCACGTCGATGCGACTGAGGCCGTTCAGCGCGAAGGCCGTGCGAGCGACATCGAGCGGCACGATGACGGCGCGACCGGCGGCGTCGGCCCAGGCACCCGCGTCGGTGACGATGCCGACGACCCGCAACGGGATCGGTGCATCGACCCCTTGCAGCTCGATCGTCGATCCGACGCCGAGTCCGTCGGCGCTGGCCAGCGTCGCGCTGACGAGGGCTTCGGTGGCGTCACCGGCGGCGTGAGCGGCCGCGTCATCGGCCGCGTCACCGCGGAGTGCCGAGCCGCCAGCCAGCGACAGATCGTGCAGCCGCCACTCCGCCTCGGGATCGATCCCGACGATGGTCACCGGAGCGGGCAGCGGGCCGGGCCCGAACGGATCGGCCCCAAGGTAGGTCCGCTGCTCGAACGCCGGAGCGGCGACCTCGACCCCGGGCGTGCGCCGGATGGTATCGAGGGTGAGGTCCGACAGGCCGCCCTCTCCGAACGCCGCGATTCGCAGGTCGGCGCGTCCGATGCGGGCCGCCACCGAGCGATCGATGGCTGCGCCGATGCCGGCGTTGGTCGCCAGGCCCGCGAAGACGACGGCCACGCCGAGGGCCACGCCGGCGATCGTCAGGCCGGTGCGCAGCGGGCGCGCGCGCAGGCCGCGCCAGGCCAGCCGACGTAGTCCTCGCTGCATGGCTACAGCCCGAGCGCCGCGAGCCGTCCGATCAACCCCGTGGCGTCGTGGTTGCTGCGCCGGCCGAGCTCGATCGTGTCGAGGATCTGCCCGTCGCGCACGACGAGGACGCGGTCGGCATAGGCGGCCGCCTTCGAGTCATGGGTCACCAGCACGATCGTCTGGTGCCGCTCCTGGCACGACCGCCACAGGGCGTCGAGGATCTCGGTGCCGGTCGTGTAGTCGAGGTTGCCGGTCGGCTCGTCGGCGAACAGGAGTGCGGGTCGAGTGACGAGCGCCCGTGCGACCGCCACCCGCTGCTGCTCTCCAGCCGACAGCTGGTCCGGCTTGTGGTGCTCCTTGCCCGACAGATCGACCAGCGCGACGACCTCCCGGATGCGCTCGGCCAATTCGCCACGGGCCGGGTCGAGCCCGCCGATGGTGAACGGCAAGGCGATGTTCTCGGTGACATCGAGGAGCGGGATGAGGTTGAACGACTGGAACACGAAGCCGGTGCGCTCGCGGCGCAGCCTGGTGGCCCGGTCGTCGCTCAGGTGGCTGATGATCTCGCCCGCGAGGACGACCTCGCCGCTCGTCGGCCGATCGAGCCCACCGAGCAGCTGCAGGAGCGTGCTCTTGCCGCTGCCAGACGGGCCCATCAGCGCGACGAACTCACCGGCTGCGACCGACAGCGAGACACCGCGCAGCGCGTCGACGATCGTCTCGCCGAGCGGATACGACTTGGTCAGGTCGCGGGCTTCGAGGATCAGGCCGGTGTCGGCGCGCGGCAGGTCGGGCGCGTCGAGGAGACGGGTGAGCAGCGCGGTCATGTGGGCCTCGGTCCGGTGCGGTGTGGTCCGGACGGCACCGTAGCGGTGCGGTACGGCGCCGGTCACCGGCCCGAAGGTCCGCCCGGGTGTAGTACCGGGTCGCTCCGGCAGCCCCACCCCGGTGGCCTCAGGCGCCGAAGAACAGGCCGGTGACGCCGCCGACGATCGTGTCGACGAGACCGGTCGTGGTCGTGCCCTCCACCACTCGAAGACCCTGGCCGGGCGGCGGGCCGTTGCCCGATGCTCCGCCGTTGCCGTTACCGCCACCCTGGCCGTTGCCGGTGCCCTGGCCACCCGGCCCGAACCCCCGACCTCGTCCGTCGCCGGGTGCATCGACGGGATCGCGTGGGGCGGACGTGAGCGCAGGGGTGGGGCTCGGCGTCGGGGTCGGGGTCGGCCTCGGCGTCGGCTTCGGGGTCGGCTTCGGCGTCGCGGCGGGCTTGGGCTTGGGGCGCGAGACGGGCTTGGGTGTCGGCTTGGGCTGGGGCTTGGGCTTGGTCGTCGTGCCGCCACAGCGATCGGCGAACAGGACCGTCCACATCTTCTTGCCGTCGGCGCCCTTGTACGCACCGACGCCGATGGCGTCCCATGAGCGGCCCAGGATGTTCGCCCGGTGACCCGACGAGGCCATGAACATCCGGTGGATGACCGCCGTCGCTTCGCCGTCCGGGTTCGTGTTCCAGCCGATGTTCTCGCCGGCCACCTTGTAGCAGTAGCCCGACGCATCGAGCCGGTCGAAGACCGAGCCGTAACCAGGGATCGAATGGCTGAAGTAGTCGCGCCGGATCATGTCCTTGCTTCGCCAGCGGGCGATCGAGGTCAGCCGGCTGTCGACCCGCAGCGAACGGAGCCCGGCCGCCGCGCGGCTGCGATTGGTCAGCGCGATGAGCTGCTGCTCCGATGACGAGCTGAACGCCCCCGAACTCCAGGCCGCGACCGGTGCCGGCTGGGACAGCCCGACGACCGAACTGATCGCAAACACGAGCGCGACCATGCCGGCGAGCCGGCGGCGCGGGCTGGCGGTGCGGCCCGGAGCGGCGCTGCCGGCCAGTGGCGTGACGGGCTGGCGGGCAGTGGCGTCGTGGCGGGGCGGGGCGGGGCGGGGCGTGGCGGGTCGGGGAGTGGCGGGGCGGGGAGTGGCGGGGCGGGGAGTGGCGGGGGCGCGCGGAGCCATCGAGCGGGGCGACAGGGCGAAGATCGAACGGTCGTGGACGGGCATGCGACTCGCGAGTGGTGGCACCGGTCCGATGCCCGGCGACGGGGATGTCTGGAGCGGTCATCACCGTAGGCGGTGAGTCGCGTGGGGTCTGCCGTGCGATGGTCCCGGGAGGGGCGGTCCGGGGGTACCGGCCAGAGG
>DASSII010000007.1:0-42714 GCA_035692005.1 Candidatus Limnocylindrales bacterium
AGCCTGCTCGAGGTCATGGGTCTCGACTACGTCCGCACGGCACGAGCGAAGGGCCTTGGTGAGCGTGCGGTGATCCTGCGCCACGCTGCCCGGAACGCCCTGTTGCCGGTGGTCACGATCATCGGCCTCCAGCTGGGCGCCCTGCTGTCGGGCGCCGTCCTGACCGAGACCGTGTTCAACCTCGCCGGTGTCGGGCGAACGATGTTCGAGGCGATCACCGGTCGTGACTACGTCGTCATCCAGAGCTTCACGCTGTTGATCGCGGTCGCCTACGTCGTGGTGAACCTGATCGTCGACGTGTCGTACGGCTACCTCGACCCGCGGATCCGGTTCCGATGACAACGCCCGACCTGTCGCTCACCCCGCCGGCGCCGCTCGCCGTCGACCCGCTCGCGACATCGCGGCCGGCGAGCCTGTGGCGTGACACCCTGGCGAGCGTCCTGCGTCAGCGGTCCGCGGTCGTCGGCCTGGTGATCCTGATCTTCCTCGTGCTGATGGCGATCTTCGCCGCCCAGATCGCGACGCACGATCCGAATCGGAGCCTGCTCGGGATCGAGCAGGGCGTTCAGAAGCGGGTCGGCTCGTGCATCCACCTGCTCGGCTGTCCGGCCGACCAGCCGCAGCACCTGTTCGGCACGGACGGCAACTTCCGGGACGTGTTCAGCCGCGTGGTCTACGGCGCGCGGATCTCGTTGACGGTCGGCTTCGCGGCGATCGCCTTCGCCATCACCGTCGGCACGCTGATCGGGTCCCTGGCCGGATTCGTCGGGGGCTGGCTCGACAACGTGCTGATGCGGCTCATGGACGTCGTCCTCGCGTTCCCGTCGTTCCTCCTCGCCATCGCCATCGTCACGGCCGCCGGACGGAGCCTCGTCAACGCGCTCATCGCCATCGGCATCGTGTCGGTGCCGATCTATGCCCGGATCGCCCGGTCGGCGGTGCTGTCGACGCGGGAAGCCGACTTCGTGACGGCCTCGCGGGCCCTCGGCGAGTCACCACTCGGGATCCTGCGCCGCCGGATCCTGCCGAACTCGCTCACCCCGCTGGTCGTGCAGGGCACGCTCGGCATCGGCGGCGCGGTCCTCGAGATCGCGGCGCTGGCCTTCGTCGGCGTCACCGGCGACCTGTCGAACCCGGAGTGGGGCTCGATGATCGGGCTCGAGCGCAACCAGCTGTTCAACGCGCCTCACATCATCCTCGCCCCCGGATTGGCCATCACCCTGACCGTGCTCGGGTTCAACCTGCTGGGCGACGGCCTGCGCGACGCGCTCGATCCACGGCTCAATCGATGACCGAGGAGACCCTCGACCCGCTGGCGTCGAGCGACACCCCGCTGCTCGATCCATCCGTCAGCGGCAACGTCATCGAGGAGCTGGTGCCGGCCTCCAGGCGGCGCCCGCGCCACGAGCGCGGCGAGCGACCGCTGCTCGAGGTGAAGGGCCTGCGCACGTCGTTCTACACCCGCGACGGGATCGTCCGCGCGGTCGACGGCATCGACTTCCATGTCGACCGTGGCGAGATCATGGGCCTCGTCGGTGAGTCCGGCTGCGGCAAGAGCGTGACGAGCCTGTCGATCATGCGCCTCGTCGCCAAACCGGGCCGCATCGAGGGCGGCCAGATCCTGTTCGACGGGCAGGATCTGCTCAAGCTGTCGACCGACCAGATGCGCCGGGTCCGCGGCGAGCGCATCAGCATGATCTTCCAGCAGCCGCAGTCGTCGCTCAACCCGGTGTGGGACGTCGGCAAGCAGATCTCCGAGGTGCTCGAGATCCATCGCGGGCTGAAGGGCAGCGCAGCCCGCAACCGCGCCCTCGAACTGCTGCGCATGGTCGGCATCCCCGATCCCAAGCGGCGCCTGTCGGCCTTCCCGCACGAGATGTCCGGCGGCATGGCCCAACGGGTGATGATCGCGATGGCGCTCGCCTGCGAGCCCGAGCTGCTCATCGCGGACGAGCCGACGACGGCGCTCGACGTGACCATCCAGGCGCAGATCCTCGACCTGATGCGCAACCTGCGCGACGAGACCGGGACGGCCATCGTGCTCATCACCCACGATCTGGGCGTCGTCGCCGAGATGTGCGACCGGGTCGCGGTGATGTACGCCGGCGAGATCGTCGAGCAGAGCGACGTGACCACCTTGTTCCGCCGCCCGAAGCACCCGTACACGCAGGGTCTCATCGCCTCGATCCCGGTCGTCGGCCAGGTCCAGGACGACCTGTCGACCATCCCCGGCAACGTGCCCAACCTGATCGACCTGCCGAAGGGCTGCCGCTTCGCGCCGCGCTGCCTGACCCGGATCGAGCGCGATGTCCGGCTGGCGACGGAGGTCCACCCCGAACTCCTGCCGATCGGGCCCGGCCACGACGTGCGCTGCTGGGTCTACCACGACGCCGCGGGCAACGTGATGCCCGACGCGCCGACCGACATCCCGGTCGGGGCGGCCGCGGCGACCGGCGCTGGATCGGTCGAGGGCGACGCGTGACCGAACGGGGCACGCCGCTCGTCGAGGTCCACGACCTCGTCAAGCACTTCCCGGTCCGGGGCGGCATCCTGCAGCGCACGGTCGGCCAGGTGCAGGCCGTCGACGGCGTGTCGTTCGACGTCCGGCGCGGCGAGACCCTCGGCCTCGTCGGCGAGTCGGGCTGCGGCAAGACGACCGTCGGGCGCCTGCTGCTGCGGCTGATCGATCCGACCGCCGGTTCGATCCGGTTCGATGGGGTCGACCTCGTGGCGCTGAAGGGCGCGGCGCTCAAGCCGTATCGCCGGCGGATGCAGATCATCTTCCAGGACCCGTACGCCAGCCTCGACCCGCGCACGCCGATCGGCGACAGCATCGGCGAGGGGTTGCGCATCCACGGCGTCGGAACGCCGGCCGAGCGACGCGCCAAGGTCTCGCGGATGATGGACATGGTCGGGCTGCAGGCCTACCACGCGCGGCGCTATCCGCACGAGTTCAGCGGTGGGCAGCGCCAACGCATCGGCATCGCCCGGGCACTCGTCCTCGAACCCGACCTGGTCGTGTGCGACGAGCCGGTATCGGCCCTCGACGTGTCGATCCAGGCGCAAGTGCTCAACCTGCTCAAGTCGCTCCAGCGTGAGCTCGGGCTGACCTACGTGTTCATCGCCCACAACATGGGCGTCGTCGAGCACATCAGCGATCGCGTCGCGGTGATGTACCTGGGCCGCATCGCCGAGCTCGGCGAGCGGCACGACCTGTTCGAGCGTCAGGAGCACCCCTACACGGCCGCCCTGATGTCGGCCATCCCGGTGCCCGATCCGGAGTTCCGGCGCAAGCGGATCATCCTCACCGGCGACGTACCCAGTCCGGTGGATCCGCCGTCGGGCTGTCGGTTCCATCCGCGCTGCCCGTTGCGCGCCGAACTCGGCGACCCGGAGATCTGCGCGGCTCAGGTGCCGCCACTCATCGACATCGGTGGCGGGCACCAGTGCGCCTGCCATTTCCGTGGGCCGGGCGCGGAGGCCGCGCTGGCGACCGCCCGGCAGGCCGCGACCGCCAGGACCGGCTGACGCCCGACCGCGCCCGGGCCCGGATCAACGGTCCGGCTGCGGTCAGCCCTCGGGCGGCTTGACCCCGTCGGGGTCGGTCGTCAGGTCCGGATCGATATTGAACCGCTCGGCCCCGACGCTCGTCTCCTCGATGGCGACGGTCGTCGCCTTCGACAGGATGCCGCCGTCCTCGGGTCGGATCGACGCGAGGGCCGCCTCGGGGGTACCGCGCCGGACCGGGCGCTCGTCGATGTGGGCGATGCCGACATCGGACGCCAGCGCCTTCTCGGCGAAGTGGCAGGCCGCCTCGTGGTCGGTCTGGACCGTGCGCAGGGGCGGATCGATCGTCCGACACTCCTCCGGCTTGCCGAGTTGCTCGTACAGCCAGCAGCGGGTGTGGAAGCGGCAACCCGGCGGCGGATTGACCGGGCTCGGGACATCGCCCTGCAGGACGACGCGCTTGCGTCGGCGTTCCGAGACCGGGTCGGGCACCGGGACCGCCGACAGCAGGGCGCGGGTGTAGGGGTGCCCCGGCCCCGCGTACATGACGTCCGGCGGCCCGATCTCGACGACCTTGCCCAGGTACATCACCGCGACGCGGTCGCTGATGTGCTTCACGACCGACAGGTCGTGGGCGATGAACAGGTAGGTCAGGCCGAGCTGCTCCCGCAGGTCGGTCAACAGGTTCAGCACCTGCGCCTGGATCGACACGTCCAGCGCCGAGATCGGCTCGTCGCAGACGATGAACTCGGGCTCCACGGCGAGCGCCCGGGCGACGCCGATGCGCTGGCGCTGGCCGCCGCTGAACTCGTGCGGATAGCGGCTGACGTAGGCCGGGTCCAGCCCGACGATGCGCAGCAGGTCGGCGACCCGCTCCTTGCGCGCGTCGCCCTTGGCCAGGTGGTGCGTGTCGATGGGCTCGGCGATGATCGAGCCGACGGTCATCCGCGGGTCAAGCGAGCCATACGGGTCCTGGAAGATGATCTGCATCCGGCGGCGCATCCGGCGCAGCTTGTCGCTGTTGAGCGATCCGAGGTCGATGCCGTCGAACCGGACGACGCCGGCGGTTGGCTCGCGCAGGCGGATGAGGGCGCGCCCGGTCGTGCTCTTGCCGCAGCCTGATTCACCGACGAGGCCGAGGGTCTCTCCCTGGCGGATGGTGAAGCTGACGTCATCGACCGCCTTGACCGTCCCGATCTCGGTCTGGAAGATGCCCGACCGGATCGGGAAGTAGACCTTGAGGTTGTCGACCTCGACGAGGTCCTTGACCGGCGCGCCGGCCGGCTCGGCCGTCTGCGGCAGGGTCGCCGTCACGGGATCCATCCGTCGGGCTCGGTGGCCCAGCAACGGGCGAGGTGCAAGGCGGTCTCGCGGGGGGTCAAGGCGGGCTCCCGTTCAAGGCAGATGTCCCGGGTGAACCGGCAGCGCGGGTTGAAGCGGCAGGCGTCCGGTGGCTGGATGAGCAGCGGCGGCAGGCCCTCGATGGTGCGCAGCCGATCGCCGCGAACGTCGTCGAGCCGCGGCAGCGAGTCGAGCAGGCCCCATGAATAGGGCATCCGGGGGTTCTCGAACAGCTCATCGACCGTACCCGTCTCGACGATCCTGCCGGCGTACATGACGTTGACCCGGTCGCACATCCCGGCGGCGATGCCGAGGTCGTGGGTGATGAGCAGGACGGCCGTGCTGAACTCATCGGACAGTTGCGCGATGAGCTCGAGGATCTGGGCCTGGATCGTCACGTCGAGGGCCGTCGTGGGCTCGTCCGCCAAGATCAGCTTCGGGTCGCACGACAGGGCGATGGCGATCATGACCCGCTGGCGCATGCCGCCGGAGAACTGGTGCGGATAGTCGTTCAGGCGGTCCTTGGCGCGCGGGATGCCGACCTTGGTCAGTAACTCCACGACGCGGTCACGGGCTGCCTTCTGCGAGAGGCCCATGTGCTGGCGGATCGATTCGGCGATCTGGTAGCCGATCGTCAGCGTCGGGTTGAGGCTGGTCAGTGGGTCCTGGAAGATGAAGCCGATCTCCTTGCCCCGGAGATGCCGCATCTCTTCCTCACCGAGCTTGAGGACGTCGATGCCGTCGAACGAGATCTCGCCCGCCACGATCTTGCCGGGCGGGTCGGGCACCAGCCGGGCGATGGACAGGGCGGTCACGCTCTTGCCACAGCCCGATTCGCCGACCAGCCCGAGCGTCTCGCCGTAGCCCACCTCGAAGGTGACGTCGTCGACCGCCTGGACGACCCCATCGGGGGTGAAGAAATGGGTCGACAGCCCGCGGACGGACAGGAGCTTGTCGGCCTTGCGTCCCTTGTCGGCGCCGGCGTCCGCGGTTTGGGCGCGTCTGACGTCGTCTGGCGAGACTTCGATGATGGTCGGGCTGTCCGACTCGGTCATGATCCCCTCAGGGCCGGTCACCTACTGCTTCCCCTTGAGCTTGGGATCGAGCGCGTCACGCAGGCCGTCGCCGAGGAACGTGAAGCTGATCAGGGCGAGCGCGATGGCGATGGCCGGGAAGACCACGAGGTGCGGCTCCGAGCGGACGTACTTCTGGCCCTCGGCGATGAGGCTGCCCCACGACGCGCGCGGGGGCTGGACGCCGATCCCGATATAGGCCAGCGTCGCCTCCGACAGGATCGCGCCGGGGATGCCCAGGGTGACCGCGACGATGATCGGCCCGATGCCATTGGGCAACAGGTGGCGGGTCACGATCTTGCGATCCGGTACGCCGATCGCTCGCGCGGCCTCGACGAATTCGGTCTCCTTGAGCGCCAGCAGCTGTCCGCGCACGAGGCGGGCCACCGTCACCCAGGACGTCAGGCCGATGGCGAAGAAGACGAGGAACAGCCCGTCGAGCGCCTGGCCGAAGAACGTCTCCCGGAAGGCCACCGACAGCAGGATGATGAACAGCAGGTCCGGGAAGGCGTAGATGACGTCGGTGATGCGCATCAGGAAGTTGTCGAGGCGACCGCCGAACCAGCCCGCCAGCGCGCCGACCGGGACGCCGATCCCGAGGATGACGATCTGGACGACGAAGGCGACCGTGACGCTGATCCGCGCACCGTCCATCAGCCGGCTGAGCAGATCCCGCCCGAGCTGGTCTGTCCCGAGGACGTGCCCCGGCGAGAGCGGCGGGAGCGGCCCTCCGCCACCTGCGAACACGGCGGGCAGGTCCTGGAAATCGTAGGGCCACGGAGCGAGCACCGGACCGAGCAGCCCGACCGACAGCAACAGGATGACGAGCACCAGCCCGACGAGGGCGAGGCGGTTCTTCCGCAGGCGACCGAAGGCATCGCTCCACAGGCCGGCGGACTTGCGCGGCTGGGCGATCTGGCCCGGGATGGGGCGGCTGACGGTGGCCATCGCGGGACTCCTAGCTGTACCGGATGCGCGGATCGATGTAGGCGTACAGGATGTCGACGACGACGTTGAGGAAGGCGACGGCGAAGGCGTATAGGACGGTCATCGCCATGAGCAGGCTGTAGTCGCGCGTCTGGATCGAGTTGAGGTAGAACTGACCCACACCCGGGATGTTGAAGATCCGCTCGATGATGAACGATCCGGTGACCAGGAAGGCGAGGGTCGGCCCGAGGATGGTCACGACCGGGATGAGCGCGTTCCGGATCATGTGGCGCGACACCACGGACTGGTTGGCCAGCCCCTTGCTGTGTGCCGTCCGGATGTAGTCCTTGCGGGTGACCTCGAGCATCGACGCCCGCGTATAGCGCGCGATGACGGCGATCGGGAAGCCGGCGAGCGCGACCGTCGGCAGGACCCAGTACTGGGGCCCCTTCCAGCCGCCAGTCGGGAACCAACCCAGTTGGACACTGAACAGCACGATCAGCAGGATCCCCAGGACGAAGCTCGGCGTGGCGATACCGATGATCGAGATGCTGGTGGAGAGGTAATCGGGCCAGCGGTTATGGCCGAGGGCCGCGAAGATCCCAAGCGGGATCCCGACCAGCGTCGCCAGCAGGAAGGCCATGACGCCCAGCTGGACGGTGGTGGGCAGGCCGTCGGCGACGATGTCGTTGACGCGTCGGTCCTGGTATCGGTAGGACGGGCCGAGGTCGCCGGTGACGAAGTCGCCGGCCCAGCGGACGTACTGGACGACCAGTGGCTGGTCGAGCCCGTATTCGGCGTTGAGCCGGGTCGTGACCGACGCCGGGAGCCGCTTCTCGCGATCCCACGGGCCGCCGGGCACCGAGTGCATCAGGAAGAAGGTGATGACCGAGACCACGAACAGGACCGGGATGATCCACAGGATCCGCCGGGTGAGGTAGGAGATCACGGCGTCACTCGCAGTCTGTCCTTGCGGTGGTCGATGGTGTTCGTGGACCGGCCCTCTCGCGAGGGCCGGTCCACGATCGGAGTTCGCCCGGAGGGCGTCCTCTCGTTCCCTACTTCGTGTTCAGGATCTTGATGGTCTCGTAGAAGTGCTCACCGGGCACCTGCGAGTCCATCGGGGTGGTCGTCAGGCCGCCAACGTACGGCTTGACGAGCTCGGCCTGGACGCCCCAGCGCAGGAACAGCGATGCCGCGTCGTCCGCGAGCATCTTGTCGGCCTGCTCGTACAGGGTGGTCTGCTTGGCCTGGTCCGGCTCGACCGCGGCCTGCTTGATCAGGTCGTCGAACGCGGAGTTGCAGTACTGCTGGTCGTTGTTGCCGCCGCCGCAGGTGAACAGGCCGTTGAGCTGGTTGTTCGCATGCGGGTAGTCGGCACCCCAGCCGTTGCGGGCGATGTCGTACTCACCGGCGGTGCGCTGGGTCAGGAAGACACCGAACTCACTGCCGATCTGCTCGGTCTTGAGGCCGAAGGCCTCCTTCCAGGCGTTGGCCAGGAAGGCGACGCGCGGCTCGTGGCCCGAACCGGAGTTGAACCCGAACTTGAGCGCCGGGATGTCCGCGGCGCTGGCATAGCCGAGCGCCTGCAGGGCGGTGGCCATGTGGGCCTTGGCCGCCTCGAGATCGAACGGATACGGCTCGTAGTCCGGGGTCGAGCCCGGGATGCCGGGCTGGATGAACGTGCCGGCGACCTTGCCGAGACCGGCGAACGTCGCGTTCTTGAAGGCTTCCTTGTCGACCGCCTGGGTCAGCGCGATCCGGAAGTCCTTGTTGGCGGTCGGGCAGGCCTTCGGGTCGTTGCAGCGCGCGAGCGTGCCCTTGCCGGTCTTGTCGTGCCCGTTGTTGTAGTTGTAGTAGGTGACGCTGAGGTCGGTCAGTTCCTTGTACTCGGCGCTCAGCACCGGGTCGCCCTTGACCCGCTCGATGTCCTCGGACGGGACGGGCAGGAGCATGTCGATCTCACCAGCCTCGTAGGCGGCCATCGCCTGCGCCGGCTCGGGCGACATCGACATGTGGATCTCGGTCAGGGTCGGCTTGACGTCGCCGTACCAGTTGGGGTTCGGCTTGAGGACGATCTCGCTGTTGTGGTTCCAGGTGTCCAGCATGAACGGGCCGGAGCTGACGTAGTTCGCCGCCTCGGTCGCGCCCTCGGAGGTGATCCACTTCTCCTGCATCGGCACGCCGACCCACAGGGTCATGGCCGTCAGGAAGTAGGTCGCCGGGGTGGACAGGTGGACGATGAACGTCTTGTCGTCCGGTGCCTCGACGCCGAGCTTGTCCAGCGCAGCGGTGATCTCGGCATCGGCAGGCAGCGGATCCTGACCCGCCATGTCGAGCAGGTCACCGGCGCCTTCGACCTCGGCCATGACGTAGCTGTACGGCGCCGCGGTGCGCGGGTCGACGAGTCGCTTCCAGCTGTACACCAGGTCGCCGGCGACGATCGGGTCGCCGTTGCTGTACTTGGCGTCGCGCAGATGGAAGGTCAGGGTCTTGGCGTCGGCCGAGATCTCGTGGGACTCGGCCAGGGCGTCCACGACCTCGAGCTTGTCGTTGACGTACACGAGCGGGCGGTGGAGGGCGCGAAGGACGGTCAGCGAGTTCGAGTCCTGCGCCTTGTTCGGGTCGAGCGTCGGCGGCTCGCCGGCGATGTCGACGTTGAGGATCTGCTCGGCAGCGAGGTCGCTGCTCGGTTCGGCTGAGGCTGAAGCCGGGGTCGAGGCTCCGGGCTCCTGGCTCGCCGGGGATGGGGTGGCTGTGGTGCCACCGCATGCGGACGCGAAGATCGCGAGCCCGCCGACGAGTGCGAGGAGACGTTTCTGCGACATATAGGTGTCCCTTTCACGGTATCCGGCGACCGGTCTCCTGCCGAACGTCCGGAGCTTCGGGCACGTCATCCGTCGCCCATGCGACCTCGACGCGTCGACCGACCGGCGGCAAGCGATCCTCCCATCGCAGGCGCCGTGCGCGGAAGCACCCGCGGTCACGGTGAGGAGCCGCGGGCTTCAGAATGGGCCTATCATTCACACAAGGGTCATGGCCGTCAACCGGACGTCGGTCCTGCCGAGGGGCCCGTGCCCCGGCCGGGCATCATTCAGTCCGGACATGGGGTCTCGGCGCCGGTCATCGGTCGCCAGCGCAGATTCGGCTGGCGCGCGGCGGTCGCCTCGTCCAGTCGCTTGACCGGGGCGGTGTGCGGGGCGGACGTCACGAGCGCTGGATCGCGATCCGCTTCCGCCGCGATCTCGATGAGCGTGTCGGCGAACGCATCAAGGGTCTCGACCGATTCGGTCTCGGTCGGTTCGATGAGCATGCCCTCCTCGACGATCAACGGGAAGTAGATCGTCGGCGGGTGGAAGCCGAAGTCGATCAGTCGCTTGGCGACATCGAGCGTGCGCACGCCCGTCCGTGCCTTGAGGCTCGCGGCCGAGGCCACGAACTCGTGCTTGCACGGTCGGTCGTATGGCAGGTCGTAGGTGCCGGCCAGCCGCGACTTGAGGTAGTTCGCGGCGAGCACGGCGTCGTCGCTCACCTCGCGCAGCCCCGACGCGCCGTGGGCGCGGATGTACGTGTAGGCGCGCACGAGGACCCCGGTGTTGCCCACGAAGCTGCGCAGGCGACCGATCGAGGTCGGTCGCTCGTCGTGACGCTCGAGGCGGAACGTGCCGTCGTCGTTGGCCAGCACCCGCGGCGTGGGCAGGTACGGCAACAGCCGCTCCCCCACCCCGACCGGGCCGGCGCCCGGACCGCCGCCGCCGTGCGGTGTGCTGAACGTCTTGTGGACGTTGAAGTGCATCACGTCGAAGCCGGCCTCGCCCGGCTTGAACCGACCCATGATCGCGTTGAGGTTGGCGCCGTCCATGTACGCCAGCGCGCCGGCGGCGTGGACCGCCTCGAGCAACTCGCCGATGCGCGATTCGAACAGGCCGAGCGTCGACGGGTTGGTGATCATCACCGCGGCTGTGCGCGGTCCGAGGGCCGCCCGGAAGGCCTCGACGTCGACGCCGCCGTCGGCGGCCGACGGGATGGTGATCGTCCGGAACCCGGCCATCGACGCGGTGGCCGGGTTGGTCCCGTGCGAACTGTCAGGCACGAGCACCTCGTCCCGGTCGGTGTCGCCCCGTTCGCGGTGGTAGGCCCGGATCATGAGGATGCCGGTCAGCTCGCCCTGGGCCCCGGCCGCCGGCTGGAGGGTGACGGCCTGCATGCCGGAGATGGCCGCCAACGCCCCCTCGAGCTCCCACAGCAACTGCAGCGTCCCCTGCGCGACCTCGTCCGGCGCCAGTGGATGGAGCTCTGCGAACCCCGGCAGGCGGGCGGCCCATTCATTCAGCTTGGGGTTGAACTTCATCGTGCACGACCCGAGCGGGTAGAACCCGGTGTCGATGGCGAAGTTGAGCTGGGACAGGTTGACGTAGTGGCGGACGACGTCCGGCTCGTTCATCTCGGGCAGGGCCGGCGGGGTGGCCCGCCGGGCGTCGGCGGGCAGCCGGTCGAGGGCGTCCTTGGGCGGGTGTGGGATCTTGCCGCCGCCGCGCCCCGGGCGGCTGCGCTCGAACAGGGTCGGCTGGAGCTTGGGGCCGGTGACCGTCATCGCAGCGCTCCGACGGCCGCCGCGGCCCCGCCCGTCGCAGCGGCCGCGTCGCCGGCGCCTGTGTCCACCCCCACCGACGGCCGTCCGCCGAGCACCTCGGCGAAGGCCGCGACGAAGCGGACGATGTCGTTCGGCGCGGTGAGCTCGGTGGTACACAACAGCAGAGCGTCGGCCAGCGTCGGATCGTCGGGTTCGATGTCGGCCAGGACCAGCCCGGCCAGGAACCCGCGCTCGATGAGCCGGCGATGGACGGTCCGCGCGTCCGGCACCCGGACCGCGAACTCGTTGAGGTACGGGCCGTCGTGGACCCGCTCGATGCCGATGCCCTCGAGGGCGGCCACCAGTTCCGCGGCGCGAACGGCACCGGTCGCGGCCACGTCGCGCAGGCCGTGCGGCCCGATGGTCGCCACGTAGATCGAGGCGGCCAGGGCCAGCAGTGCCTGGTTGGTGCAGATGTTGCTCGCCGCCTTGTCGCGCCGGATGTCCTGCTCGCGGGCACGCATGGTCATGACGAAGGCGCGCTGTCCGTCGAGGTCGGTCGTCATCCCGACGAGGCGACCGGGGATCTGGCGGACGAGGGCGTCGGTCGAGGCGAGGATGCCGAGGTAGGGCCCGCCGTACTGGGGGGCGATGCCGAGCGGCTGGCCCTCGCCGGCCGCGATATCGGCGCCGTAGCTTCCGGGCGGGGCAAGGACGGCCAGGGACACCGGCTCGATCACCGCCACGAACAGTGCGCCGGCGGCATGCGCCAGCTCGCCGATGCGCGGCATCGGTTCGAGCAGGCCGAGGAAGTCGGGGTTGGCGGCGATGACGCCGGCGACCGGCCGATCCGTGTCGGCAAGCATCGTCTCGAGCGCGGACAGGTCCGTCGTGCCGGCCGCCTCCCCGTCGGCGACGAGGGGGATCTCGTCGAACTCGAGGCCACCGCCGAAGTAGGTCCGCAACGTGGCGCGGTAGTGCGGGTGGACACCGCGGCTGACGAGCACCCGATCGCGCCGGGTGGCGCGACAGGTCATCAACGCCGCCTCCGCCGTCGCCGCCGCGCCGTCGTAGTGCGACGCCGACACGACGTCGAGATCGACCAGCTCGCCAAGCAGCGACTCGTACTCGTAGATCGACTGGAGGGTGCCCTGGCTCACCTCGGGCTGGTACGGGGTGTAGGCCGTATACCACTCGCCGCGCAGCAGCATCTGGTCGACGACCGGTGGCGTCCAGTGGCGGTAGACCCCGCCGCCGAGGAAGCTGACCAGGTCGGTCCGGTTGCGTCCGGCCATCGTGCGCAGCCGCGCCGCGAGCTCGAGCTCGGGTTCGGGGGCGGGCAGATCGAGCGGACTGGCTCGCAGGTCGGGTGGGATGTCGGCGAACAGCTCGTCGACGCTATCGATGCCGAGTGCGTCGAGCATCCGCTCGCGGTCGGCCGAGGTGTGCGGTCCGTACGGCATGGCCGCTCGTCAGCCGGCCGCGACGAGGTCGTCGTACGCCTCGCCGTCGAGCAGATCGTCGAGCTCGGAGGGATCGGCGACGCGCAGCTTGACCATCCAACCGCCGCCGTACGGGTCACTGTTGACGAGCTCCGGATCACCCGCCAGCGCGTCGTTGATGGCGGTCACCTCGCCGGTCAGCGGCGCGAACAGATCGCTGACCGCCTTGACCGATTCGACGACGCCGAACGGCTTGGCCTCCTCGAGTCCGCGGCCGGCCTCGGGCAATTCGACGAACACGATGTCACCGAGCTGGTCGGCGGCGTACTGGGTGATCCCGATGGTCGCTTCCTCGCCCTCGACCCGGACCCACTCGTGGTCCCGGGTGTAGCGCAGGTCGGACGGTGTGCTCATCGTCGATCGGTCCTCCGATAGAAGGGCAAGGGCACGACCCGCGCCGGCACGCGCGCGTCACGGATCTCGACATCGAGTCGGGTGTCGGGTTCGCCGTCGGTCGCGGCGACGTAGGCCATCGCGATCGGCACGCCCAGCGTAGGCGACTGGGTGCCGCTCGTCACGACGCCGGTCCGCCGCTCGCCCGCGTGCACGGGGTAGCCGTGGCGGGCGATCCCGCGACCCTCGACGATGAGCCCGACGAGGCGGCGTCGAGGGCCGTCCGCGGCGACCTTCTCGAGGGCGGCCCGCCCGACGAAGTCCTGCGGCTTGTCGAGCTTGACGACCCGCCCGAGACCGGCGTCGTACGGCGTCGTGGTCAGGTCCAGCTCGTTGCCGTACAGCGGCATGCCGGCCTCGAGACGCAACGTGTCGCGGGCGCCGAGCCCGATCGGCAGCCCGTCGGCGCCACGCACGCGGTCGAACAGCGCGTCCCACAGCTCGCCGGTGCGGGCGGTCTCGACGAAGACCTCGAAGCCGTCCTCGCCGGTGTAGCCCGTCCGCGCGACGTGCGCCGGGATGCCCGCGACCTCGCCTTCGGCGATCGCGTAGTAGCGGAGGGCATCGAGGTCCACATCGGTCACCGGGCGCAGCACCTCGACCGAGCGTGGACCCTGAAGGGCGACGAGTCCCGTTGCCAGCGAATGATCGTCGAGCACGGCGCGCGAGCCCTCGAGCCGTTCGGTGAGCGCGTCGGACACGGCCTGCGCGTTGGAGGCGTTGGCCACGACCATGAACCGGTCGGCGGCGAGGCGGTAGACGATGAGGTCGTCGATGATGCCGCCGTCGGCGGCGCAGATCATCGAGTACTGGGCCCGACCGACCTTGAGCGAGGGCGGGTCGCCGACGAGCGCCGTCGCGAGGGCATCGCCGGCGGTCGCGCCTTCCACCAGCAGTTCGCCCATGTGCGACAGGTCGAACAGGCCGACTCGCTCACGCACGGCCCGGTGCTCGTCGATGATCGAGCTGTATTGGACCGGCATCCGCCAGCCCGCGAACTCGATCATCCGGGCGCCGAGCGCCTCGTGGCGGCTGGCGACGGGCGTCTCGTGGAGGATCGGCGGCGGCGTGCTGGGATCGGTCACGACATCGGCTCCGGCCGAGCGCCGGCGCCGAGGAGGTCGGCCGCATGCGCCACCAGGGCGCGTTCGGTCTCGAACGTCAGCACCGTCGGCGCCTGCGCGAAGTCGATCCAGCGGACCTGATCGAACTCATGATCGTGGCGCTCGAGGTCGCCGCCGGTCGGTTCCATCATGAAATAGTGGACCGTCTTGTGGATGCGCGTCCCGGATTGGACGAACCAGTACTCGATGCGATCGAGCGGGCCGGTGATGCGCACCTCGAGACCCGTCTCCTCGCAGACTTCCCGGACGGCCGTCTGCTCCGTCGTCTCACCATCGATCGGGGTGCCCTTGGGCAGGGTCCACGTCCGCCCGTCGCGCTCGCGACGACGACTGCCGATGACCAGTTGCGGCCGACCTGCGTCGTATCGAACGACGATCCCGCCCGCGGACGTGGCGGTCGCTGCCCTCAGGCGTGCCACGGCGCCGCGGCGGCGCTGGGACGCCGGCCCGCTCCGGAGCGCCCGGAGCGTGCCCAGAAGATCTGCACCTGGGGCCGGGGCCGGCGGTCGCGGACGATCGGCCGGGTCGGACGCAACCCGTGGCTGGATCGGAGTCGGACGAAGGGGCCGGCTTCCGAGCGGTGCAGCTGGGTCAGCCGAGACGACACCGCCGCGAACGGGGACGCCGCAGCGAGCCCGAGTCGACGCTCTCGGGCGCGGGTCGACGGTCGGACGAACCGCGCGGCCGGACGAGCCGCGTACTTGGCGGCGATGCTGTGTGCCATGGGCCGCAATGGTACTAGGTCAGTCGGGCCTTGCAAGGGCCGTCGCGAGCATCTCGCGCATCACCTGCGCCGTCTCCGGTGCGAGCGTGCCACGGGCCTCGGCGATGGCGATCTCGCGCCGCGCGGCGGCGACGTACAGCTCGACGACGGCCGGGGCCTGGTCGGCCAGCGCGGCGAGATGCGCCCGCACCGTACCGACGTCGCCACGGGTCATCGGTCCGGTCAGGGCGGCGGCCACCCCAAGGGCTCGCGCGTTGCCAAGGGTCCCGTCGATCAGCGGTCCATAGACCGCCAGGGCGGCCGGTTCATCCATGCCGGCCGCCGCGCCGAGCGTCACGATCGCGTCGAGCAGGGCGACGAAGCCGCCCGCCGCCAAGACCGCCGCCGCGTGATAGGCCGCCTTGGAACCGGGTGCCAGCCGCACCCCGCGCGCCCCGATGCGGCTTGCCATGTCGGCAAGCAGCGCGGCGAGCTGGTCGTCGCCCTCGATCGCGACGGTGGCGCCACGGAGCGCGGCGATCGCCCGCTCGGTGTCGGCGAAGGCCACCAGCGGATGGAACGTGCCGACCTGGGTGCCCGCCGCCATGGCCGGTTCCAGCACCTCGATGCCGAGCAGCCCACTGGTGTGCACCAGCGCCTGCCCGCTGTACAGCCGCAGCTCCCGGGCAAGCGGAGCGATCGCGTCGTCGGGCACGGTCAGGATGACGAGCTCGACCTCCTCGACGAGCGCCTGGGCCTCGGCGAACGGGCGGGCCCCGTCGAGCTGCGCGGCCAGCCGCCGACGCCTACCCGGGTCGCGACTCGCGACCGCGTGGATCGGCCAGCCGGCACGACGCAAGGCGAGCCCGAGCGCGGTCCCGACCGCCCCGCCGCCGACGATCCCGGTGATCGGCGTCGCCCCGGGTTCGGCGTGGATGTGCGGATGGGCGTGGCCGTCGGGGTGGACCTCGTCCGGCCGACCGTCGGCGGCGGGATGGCGGTGGTGGCCCGGCGCCACCGGATCCAGGTCGATGCCGGCAGCCTCGATCGCGGCCTCGGTCTCGGCTCGGTCGCGCTCGGGATCGTCGCCGGGAAGTCGCCCCCAGGCCTTCACCGGGCGCGCCCCCGGCCAGGGAACGAGCGGGCGGGGTACGCTTGCACGGTCCGAGTGTAGCGAGCGGTGGGAGAAGAACGCGGTGTCACGGATCGATCCCTTTGGTGCACGCGGGTCGTTGGGACCCGGCCTCCCCGACCTCTATCGACTGTCCGCCCTCGGCGGCAGGACCGGCGACACGAGTCTGCCGGTGACCGTTCGGATCCTGCTCGAGAACCTGCTTCGTCACGCGGGTGACGGGGTCGTCGAGCCGGCCGATGTCGAGACGCTGGCGGGCTGGCGGCCGGGCATCGTGGCCGATGCCGAGATCCCGTTCATGCCGTCGCGGGTCATCCTCCAGGACCTGACCGGGGTCCCGGCGGTCGTCGACCTCGCCGTCATGCGCGACGCGATGGCCGACCTCGGGGGCGACCCGGCCAAGGTCAATCCGCTCGTTCCGGCCGATCTGGTGATCGATCATTCGGTGCAGGTCGACCGGTTCGGCTCGGAGGGCGCCTTCGCCTTCAACGTCGAGCGCGAATACGAGCGCAACGGCGAGCGCTACCAGCTCCTGCGCTGGGCCCAGACGGCGTTCCGCAACCTGCGCATCGTGCCGCCCGGGACCGGCATCGTGCACCAGGTCAACCTCGAGTTCCTGGCGCCGGTGGTCGACCTGCGCGACGGTGTGGCGTTCCCCGATACGCTCGTCGGGACCGATTCGCACACCACCATGATCAACGCCCTTGGCGTCCTGGGCTACGGCGTCGGCGGGATCGAGGCAGAGGCCGTGCTGCTCGGCCAGCCGCTCTACCAGCCGATGCCTCACGTCGTCGGGTTGCGCCTCACGGGGGAACTGCCACGCGGCTCGACGGCCACCGACCTGGTCCTCGTGGTGACCGAGATGTTGCGGGCGCATGGGGTCGTCGGGGCGTTCGTCGAGTTCGCCGGTGACGGCCTCGCGACGCTGGCCCTCGCCGACCGGGCGACGATCAGCAACATGAGCCCCGAGTTCGGGGCGACCTCGACCCTCTTCCCGATCGACGATGAGACGCTCTCGTACCTTCGGCTGACCGGTCGCCCGCCCGAGCGGGTGGACCTCGTCGAGCGCTACGCCAAGGAGCAGGGCCTGTGGCGCGAACCGGGCGATGGACCGGCCTTCGACGAGGTCCTGACGCTGGACCTGTCGACGGTCGTCCCGTCGGTGGCCGGGCCGCGACGGCCGCAGGACCGCGTCCCGCTCGAGGGGCTGCGCGAGAACTTCCGGGTGAACTTCCCGCACGGGCTGGGCGATGTCGCCATCCCGGTGCCCGGGGACGTCCCGGTCAACGGCGATCAGGTCACCGAAGCGTCGGCCGATTCGTTCCCGGCGTCCGACCCGACCCCGTTCGAGACGGCCGCGCCGAGCGACGGCGACGCCCACGAGCAGGCCACACCGACGCCGGCGACCGCAGCCGACCCGCGCACCTATCGACCGGTCCACGTCGCCGTCGGTGGCAGCAGCGCGACCATCGCCTCGGGCTCGGTGGCGATCGCGGCGATCACCTCGTGCACCAACACGTCGAACCCGACGGTCATGGTCGGCGCCGGGCTGCTGGCGCGCAATGCGGTCGCCCGCGGACTCCGGGTCGCGCCGACGGTCAAGACCTCGCTCGCCCCCGGGTCGCGGGCGGTCACCGGCTATCTCGAGGCCGCCGGCTTGATGGCCCCGCTGGCCGAGCTCGGCTTCGCCCTGGCCGGCTACGGTTGCACGACGTGCATCGGCAACTCCGGGCCGCTCGACACGCCGGTCGCCGAGGCGATCGAGGCGAACGACCTCGTGGTCGCCGCCGTGCTGTCCGGCAATCGCAACTTCGAGGGGCGCATCCACCCGCTCGCGCGCGCCAGCTATCTGGCTTCCCCGCCGCTCGTCGTCGCGTTCGCGCTGGCCGGACACGTCGACATCGACCTGACGACCGATCCGCTCGGCACCGACACCCGCGGTCGCCCTGTCTACCTGGCCGACATCTGGCCGGCGCCCGACGAGATCCGGGAGGTCATCGGCACGGCCATCGACCCGGAGCTGTTCCGGACCACCTACGCGACCGTCTTCGAGGGCGACGCACGGTGGCGTGCGCTGCCCGTGCCGGCCGGCGATCGCTATGCCTGGGACGCCGCCTCGACCTATGTCGCCAAACCGCCGTTCTTCGACGGGCTGACGTTCGATGGTCGAGTGGTCGGCGATATCGTCGACGCCCGGGTCCTGGTGGCCCTCGGTGACTCGGTGACGACCGACCACATCTCCCCCGCCGGGTCGATCGCCGCCTGGTCCCCCGCGGGCACGTGGCTGCAGGCCCGTGGCGTGGCGCCGCTCGACTTCAACTCGTACGGCGCGCGGCGCGGCCACCACGACGTGATGATGCGCGGCACGTTCGGCAACATCCGGCTGCGCAACCAGCTGGTCCCCGGTCGCGAAGGGCCGTACACGGTCCACCTGCCATCCGGTGATGAGGGCTTCATCTACGACACGGCGATGCGCTACGCGGCCGAGGGCGTGCCGCTGGTCGCGCTCGTCGGGCGCGAGTACGGATCGGGCTCGTCGCGCGACTGGGCCGCCAAGGGCACGACGCTGCTCGGCATCAAGGCCGTCCTCGCCGAGTCGTACGAGCGGATCCATCGCTCCAACCTCGTCGGGATGGGCGTGCTGCCGGTCCAGTTCAAGCCCGGCGATTCGGCTGCCGGGCTCGGGCTGACCGGGCGGGAGACGTTCTCGATCAGCGGGCTTGCCGACGGCCTGTCGCCGCGCATGACCGTGACCGTCACGGCGACCCGTGACGCGGCCGCCGGGGGCGACGGGTCGCAGCTTCGATTCGAGGCCATCGCCCGGCTCGACGGCCCGATCGATGTCGAGTACTACCAGGCCGGCGGGATCCTGCCGGCGGTCCTGCGGCGGCTGGCGAGCGAGGACGCCGCGCCCTCCACCTGAGGGATCGGGCCGTGCGCGCTGTCCGCGCACGACGAAGCCCTCGGGGGAGGACCGAGGGCTTCGTACGCGGAGGAGATGACTCGCGCGGGGTCGCAGGTGGGACGCCAGACCACCCGCGCGCGTGACGCGCGTCCGCAAGACGGGGCCATTGGTCCCGAATTCCGGGCCCTGATGCCCGAAGTCGTGGAACCCGGGCCAGAGTAAGGTCTGATCGAGAGCCAGGCGCGTCTCGGATGGTCGAGGTCGTGTCCGGTACGGAAGCGACCCGATCCGACGGCGATGGGAGTGTCTGGAATGCAGCAACGCTGGGAATGCCTCGACGGCAACGAGGCCGCGGCCCGCGTCGCCTACGCGCTGAGCGACGTCATCTCGATCTATCCCATCACCCCGGCTTCCCCGATGGCCGAGCACAGCGACGATTGGAGCGCCGCGGGCCGGACCAACCTGTGGGGGATCGTCCCGGACGTGGTCGAGATGCAGTCGGAGGCGGGCGCCGCTGGGGCGATGCACGGGGCCCTCCAGAAAGGCTCGCTGACGACGACGTTCACCGCGTCGCAGGGGCTCCTGCTGATGATCCCGAACATGTTCAAGATCGCCGGCGAGCTGACGCCGGCAGTCATCCACGTCGCCGCCCGGACGCTTGCCACGCACGCCCTGTCGATCTTCGGCGACCACAGCGACGTCATGCACGCCCGCTCGGCGGGGTGGGCCATGCTTGCCGCCGGATCGGTCCAGGAGGCGCACGATCTTGCCCTCGTGGCGCATGCGGCCACCCTTCGGGCGCGCGTGCCGTTCCTCCACTTCTTCGATGGCTTCCGGACGTCGCACGAGATCAACAAGATCGCCGTCCTCGGCGATGACGACCTGCGGGCGCTGGTCCGTGACGAGGACGTCCTGGCCTTCCGGCGACGTGGCCTCACTCCGGAGGCGCCGGTCGTGCGCGGCACCGCCCAGAACCCCGACGTGTTCTTCCAGGCGCGCGAGGCCGCCAATCCGTACTACCTCGCGTTGCCGGGCATCGTCGAAGCGGTCATGGACGAGCTGGCGGCCCGGACCGGTCGGCGCTATCACCCGGTCGACTACCACGGCGCGCCCGACGCCGAGCGCGTGGTCGTCGTCATGGGCTCAGCGGCGGGGGCCGTCGAGGAGACCGTCGACGCGTTGGTCGCGGCCGGCGAACGGGTCGGCATGATCCGGATCCGCCTGTTCCAGCCGTTCCCGACCGAAGCGCTCATGGCGGCGCTCCCTCCGACCGTCCGCTCGATCGCGGTCCTCGATCGGACGAAGGAGCCGGGCGCCGTCGGCGAGCCGCTGTACCTCGAGGTGCTGGCGGCGCTGACCGAGCAGATGGACGGCGTTGCGCCACCGTTCGCGGAGGTGCCGCGGGTCATCGGTGGACGCTATGGCCTGTCATCCAAGGAGATGACGCCGTCGATGATCAAGCCGATCTTCGACGCGTTGGCCACCGAGCGTCCGAAGCGACACTTCACCGTCGGGATCTACGACGACGTGACGCATCTCAGCCTGCCGATCGAGACCGGGTTCCGCCATCCACGTCCGGCCGGCGAGGTCCAGGCCGTGTTCATCGGTCTCGGCTCGGACGGGACGGTCGGGGCGAACAAGGCCTCGGTCAAGATCATCGGCGAGGGCACCGACCAGTTCGTCCAGGGCTACTTCGTGTACGACTCGAAGAAGTCGGGCTCGGTGACCGTCTCGCATCTGCGCTTCGGGCCGGATCCCATCCGCTCGACCTACCTCGTCGACGCGGCCGACTTCGTGGCCTGCCACCAGTTCGGCCTGCTGACCAAGGTCGATGCCCTGGCCGCCGCCAAGCACGGCGCAACGTTCCTGCTCAACTCCCCGTACGGACCCGACGAGGTCTGGGACCGCCTCCCCACCGACGTCCAGCGCAAGATGGTCGACAAGGACGTCGACCTGTGGATCATCGACGCCTTCGCCGTGGCCGAGGAAGTCGGCATGGGCACGCGCATCAACACGGTGATGCAGCCGTGCTTCTTCCAGCTGGCCGGCGTCCTGCCGCCGGACGAGGCCATCGCGCGGATCAAGGCGTCGGTCACCAAGACCTACGCGAAGCGGGGTGAAGCGGTGATCGCCCGCAACTTCGCGGCGATCGACCGGTCGCTCGAGCGGCTGGTCCACGTTCCGCTCGGCGTGCCCGGACCGGCCGCCATCGTGTCGAGCCCGGCCGAGGCCGATCCGCGGGCGTTCGTGAGCCGCATCACGTCCGCGCTCATCGCCGGGCAGGGAGATCTGCTGCCGGTCAGCGCCCTGCCGGTCGACGGCACGTTCCCGACCGGCACGACCCGCTACGAGAAGCGCGCCATCGCCCAGGAGATCCCGATCTGGGATCCGTCGATCTGCATCGACTGCGGCAAGTGCGCGATGGTCTGCCCCCACGCGACCATCCGGATGAAGGTCTTCCCGGCCGAGGCGGTCGCCGACGCTCCCGAAGGCTTCCAGCACAAGGGTTTCAAGGCCCGCGAGCTCGAGGACCACCGCCTGACGATCCAGGTGGCGCCCGACGACTGCACGGGCTGCGGCGTGTGTGTCGACGTCTGCCCGGCCAAGAGCAAGTCGGAGATCGGCCACAAGGCCATCAACATGGCCCCGGTCGAGGCGCATCGCGACCGGGAGCGGCCGTACTGGGACTTCTTCCAGACCATCCCGCCGCTCGATCGGAGCCTGTTGCCGCACGACACGGTCAAGGGTTCGCAGGTCCTCGAGCCACTGTTCGAGTTCTCGGGCGCGTGTGCGGGCTGCGGTGAGACGCCGTACCTGCGCCTGGTCAGTCAGCTGTTCGGTGACCGGATGATCGTCGCCAACGCGACCGGCTGCTCATCGATCTACGGGGCGAACCTGCCGACCACGCCGTGGACGGTCAACGCCCAGGGGCGCGGCCCGACGTGGGCCAATTCGCTGTTCGAGGACAACGCCGAGTTCGGGCTCGGGATGCGCCTCGCGCTCGACGCCCAGGCGGACCACGCCCGCCTGCTGCTCGAGCGGCTCGCACCCGATGTCGGCCAGGCGCTCGTCAGCGAGTTGCTGACCGCCAGCCAGGAATCGGAAGCGGACATCGCCGCGCAGCGCGACCGGGTCGAACGACTGCGCGAGCGACTTCGGGCCGTCGAGGGCCCGCAGCGGGCCGATGCAGAGCACCTGCTGACCCTCGCCGGCGAGCTCGTCGAGCAGGGGATCTGGATCATCGGCGGCGACGGCTGGGCGTACGACATCGGCTTCGGCGGCCTCGACCACGTCCTGAGCTCCGGGCGCAACGTGAACATCCTGGTCCTCGACACGGAGGTCTACTCCAACACCGGCGGCCAGGCGTCGAAGGCCACGCCGCGGGCCGCCGTCGCGAAGTTCGCGGCGGCCGGCAAGGCGACCGGCAAGAAGGACCTGGGCGCCATCGCGCGCTCCTACGGCAACGTGTTCGTGGCCCAGATCTCGATGGGCGGCAGCGACGCGCAGACGACCAGAGCGCTGCTCGAGGCGGCCGCCTGGCCCGGGCCGTCGCTGGTCATCGCCTACAGCACCTGCATCGCCCACGGCATCGACATGTCGCTGTCGATGACCCACCAGAAGGACGCGGTCAAGAGCGGGTACTGGCCGCTGTACCGCTTCCACCCGAGCGAGATCGAGGACGGTCAGCCGTTCAAGCTCGATTCCGCCAAACCATCCATCCCGGTGGCCGACTTCATGGCCACCGAGACCCGGTTCGCCGTCCTGCAGCGGACGGACCCGGAGCGGGCAGCCGAGCTCGCGGCGCTGGCCCAGGCGGACGCGGACGAACGGTGGCGCTACTACGAGCAACTCGCCGCGATGCATCGCAGCGTGCCCCACCTGCCCCGGACCGGGACCGTGCTGCTGAGCCCCGAAGCAGCGGCCACGGCCGCCGATGCGTCGGCCACCACCTCGGACAAGGAGATCGCGGAATGACCGTCGACCTGACGACCGACTACCTCGGCCTGCGGCTTCGGTCGCCGCTGGTGGCATCCGCCTCGCCCATCACCGATCAGCGCGCGACGGTGCGCCGGCTCGAGGCGGCCGGCGTCGGCGCCATCGTCATGCCCTCGCTGTTCGAAGAGGAGATCCTCAACGAGGAGATCGAGTTGACCCGGTCGCTCGATGCCGGCTCGGAGCAGTACGCCGAGGCGCTGTCCTACTTCCCCAACGTCGCCGAGTTCGTCGGTGCGGGCGATCGGTACGTCCGGCGTCTCGAGGACATCCGCGCGAATGCCACGGTGCCGATCATCGCCAGTCTCAACGCGACGTCGGGAGGTGGCTGGGTCCACTACGCCAGGCGGTTGCAGGATGCCGGCGCTGACGCGATCGAACTCAACGTCTATCGGGTGGCGACCGACCCGACGCGAACGGCGGCCGACATGGAGGCGGCGGATCTGGCGCTCATCACCGCCGTCCGGGCCGCGGTGACCATCCCCCTGGCGATCAAGCTCAGTCCGTACTACACGGCGATGGCCGACTTCGCGCGCCGGACGGTGGCCACGGGCGCGGACGGGCTGGTGCTGTTCAACCGGTTCTACCAGCCGGACCTCGATCTCGATGCGCTCGACGTGGTCAACCGGGTCGAGCTGAGCCGGCCGTGGGAGCTGCGTCTGCCGCTGCTCTGGATCGCCGTGCTTCGGCCGCAGCTCGGGCCGACCGTGAGCCTCGCCGCGACCTCCGGCATCGCCTCCGGGACCGACGCCCTCAAGGCCCTGATGGTCGGCGCGGACGTCGCGATGATGACGTCCGCCCTGCTCCGGGCCGGCCCAGATCACGTCCGCACGGTCGAAGCCGAGATGCGCGCCTGGATGGAGGAGCGCGAGTACGCCTCGGTCGCCCAGCTGCGTGGGAGCGCCAGCCAGGCGTCGGTAGCCAATCCCGCCGCCTTCGAGCGGGCCAACTACATGCAGACGCTCCACTCGTGGAGCACGCCCAGCGACCTCGAGCCTGCCGCGTTCAGCTGAGGGGTTGGTGGGCGATACTGGATTCGAACCAGTGACCTCGCGGATGTGAACCGCGCGCTCTAACCGACTGAGCCAATCGCCCGACAGGGTGCCGACGCTCGCGGGCATCGGACCAAGGCGCGATCATACCCGCGCCCGCCCACCCCGGCAACGATCGAGCCCGGTGCGCCGCCGAGCGCACGTGGAGCCGCCCCGCGAAGGCCGTGGCTGGCCCGCAACCGCCCTGCCGCGGACCGCCGCCTGCCGGATCAGACCGTGGCGGCCGCGGACCGGCCGGCCAGTGCCGCCTCGACCGCTCCCACGAGCCTGGCCTGCGTCGGCGCGCCGACGAGGGGCGTGATCCCGTGGACGCCGATGGTCTCGACCCAGTCAAGCTCCATGCCCGGCGAGGTGAGGACGATCGGCTTGTCGGGATGCAGGTCGCGCAGGTTCGTGATCAGCGCGCGGCCGTCGTCGCCGGATGCCCAGACATCGTAGACGAGGACATCGGCTCGTTCGGCCATCCAGCACGTCCGACCGCGCAGGACGGGACACGGTCCGGCCGTCGGCCCGCTGCACTGTTCGACCCCGTACCCGGCGCGTCGCAGCTCGTCGACTTCGGTGTCGGCGAGGTCGACGTCGTGGTGAACCACCAGCACGTGCGTCATCGCCCTGCCCTCCGTGACCGTGGGCCCCGGTGGCGCGAATCCGGCCGCTCCGGATCGGGGCCTGTTCGGATCGGGTCAGTCTCGGGCGACTCGGCGCGACCGGACAGTGCCAAAGGTCATGCCGTTCGGCATGGCCGACGGGGCCGTTCGGCCCTGTCTGCCCTCAGAGTCGCAGTCCCGGCCAGCGTGCCTCGACGGCGTCGGTCTCGACCCCGTCGACGACGACCAGCTTCTGGCGGCCCGCCGCCCCGGCGACGATGCGGACATCGCGCCGCGCGACCCCGAGGTCGTCGGCCACCAGTCGGACGAGGGCATTGTTGGCGGCTCCGTCGACGGCCGGCGCGCTGACCCGCGCCCGCAGCACACCGTCCACTACACCCTCGACACGGTCGGCCCCTCCCCGCGGCGTGAGACGGACGGCGAAGCGCACGCCGGCGGCACTCAATGGCTCAGAAGGCGCGCCACAGGAAGGACAGGATGATCAGCACGATGAAGCCCGACCAGTCGATCATGCCGCTCTGCGGCAGCATCCGGCGGACCGGCGCGAGGATGGGCTCGGTCGCCTGGACGAGGAAGCCGGACACCTGATTCCGGCCGGTCGGGTCGACCCACGACATGATCATCCGGCCGAACACGAGCGCCCAGAGCGCCATAAGCAGGAACTGCAGGAAGGTGGCGATGAAGGCACCAGGCACGTCGGGGAGTCTACCAGCCTCTTCCAGCCGGTCGGCTCAGTGTCCGTCCGTGGCCGCCTGGTGGCGGTGCGACGCTTCATCGTCGTGAGCGTGCGGTCGCTCGCCGAACAGCGCGCGCCCGACGCGCACCGCCGTGGCGCCCTCCTCGACCGCCACCTCGTAGTCATCGGACATGCCCATCGACAGGGCCGGCCCGAGGGCCGCCCCGCGCGCCCGGAGACGCTCCGACAGCCCCCGCAACGCCACGAACGTGGCGCGGGCCTCGTCGGGCGTCGCGACCAGCCGGCCGACGGTCATCAATCCGTCCACCCGCAGGCCGCGCAACCCGGCCAACTCGTCGAGCGCCGCCTCGAGGTCGTCGGGAGCAAGGCCCGACTTGGCCGGATCGGCGTCGACATTGACCTGGAGCAGGACCGGACAGGTCCGGTCCAGCCGTGCCCCGGCGTCGTCCGCGACGAGTCGGTCGATCCGTCTTGCCAGGTCGAGCGAGTCGATCGTCTCGATGACGTCGAACGTGTCGAGCGCCTTGCGGGCCTTGTTGGACTGGAGCGGACCGATGAGGTGCCACGTGGCGTCGACGCCCACCAGGGCGGCACGCTTGACGCTGGCCTCCTGGACGCGGTTCTCGCCGAAGGTCCGCAGACCAGCTGTTGCGGCGGCAGCCATCCGCTCCGGGGCGACCGTCTTGGTCACGGCGATGAGGGTGACCGACGAGGGATCGCGCCCGACCCGCGCACAAGCCGCCTCGATCCGCGCGAGGACGGCCGACCGGGTGCCCCGGAGCAGGTCGACCGCGCGGGCATCGGCGGTCATCGGACGAGTGCCGGCCGTCGGCCGGCGGGGCTCACTTCCGGCGAAGGAAGCTGGGGATCTCCAGGTCGTCCGCGTCGTAGGTCACCGGGCGGCGAGCGGCGACCTCGCCGACCGAGCGCTCGACGCGGGGGGACGACACGACCGCCGCGGCCTCGTCCTCGCGCTCGGGAGCGAACACGCCGTCCATGCCCTGCTCGCGCTGGCGCTCGAGCTCCTGCAGGAAATCACGCTCGTGCGAGACGCGGCTGCCGGCGGCACCCTCCATCACCCCGGTCGCCTCGCGATGGGCGCTCTGGCGGCGCTTGCCGCCGTCGAAGCCGGTCGCGATGACGGTGACCATGACCTCGTCGCCGAGGCGCTCGTTGAAGCTCGTGCCGAAGATGATGTTGGCCTCCGGGTCGGCGGCCTCCTTGATCGCCTCGGCCGCCTCGTTGACCTCGTAGAGGGACAGGTTCGACGAGCCGGTGATGTTCCACAGGATGCCCTGGGCGCCGTGGATGTCCAGTTCGAGCAGCGGACTGGCGATGGCCTGGTGCGCCGCCTCGACCGCTCGGTTCTCGCCCTGCGCCCGACCGATGCCCATGAGCGCCGATCCGGCGTCCTTCATGATCGCCCGCACGTCGGCGAAGTCCTGGTTGATGAGGCCCGGCATCGTGATGATGTCACTGATGCCCTGGACCCCCTGGCGGAGCACGTCGTCGACGACGCGGAAGGCGTCGAGGATGCTGGTGTTCTTCTGGACGACGTCCTTGAGCCGGTCATTGGGGATGGTGATGAGCGCATCGACCTGCGCCTTCAGCTCCTCCGCCGACTTCTCGGCCACGAGCTTGCGACGGTTGCCCTCGAAGGTGAACGGCTTGGTCACCACACCGATCGTCAGGGCGCCCGAATCCTTGGCGATCTGGGCGACGACCGGGGCGGCCCCGGAGCCCGTGCCACCGCCGAGGCCGGCCGTGATGAAGACCATGTCCGAGTCCGCCAGGGCCGCCGCGATCTTCTCCGAGTCCTCCTCGGCCGAGCGCTGGCCCATCGTCGCGTCACCGCCGGCGCCAAGACCGCGCGTCACCTTGTCCCCGATGCGGATCTTGTGCGGCGCGTCCGACTGGAGGAGCGCCTGGGCGTCGGTGTTGCAGGCGATGAACTCGACACCCATCATCTCGGCCCGGATCATCCGGTTGACCGCGTTGCTGCCGCCCCCGCCGACACCGATCACGCGGATCAGCGCGAAGTTCTCGGAATCGGAACGCAACGACATCGGTACTCCTCCGTCGACCCTCGGGGTCCTGAACGGTGACGATCTGGCTGGCAGGTTGGTGGACGCGCGGCTGATGGGGGCTCGTCGGCAGCAGCCCGGGACTCGGCGCCCGAGCGTGGCCTGACCCACGGTCCGCGGAGTATAGCGCCGGTCGCGGCGGGCTGGCCATCGTGCCCTCGGGCGCCGTCGAGGACGACGCGGACAGTGGTGCCGGGATGCACCGCCAGCCTGCCGGACCCACGACGCGCGACCGCGCGGGTGCCCGTCATCGGCGGCGCTGCCGAGCGCCGGGTCGCCGTCAGCCGGCCAGGAAACTCAGCCGCACGGTGCGCGAGGCGTTGTCGGCATTCGGGTCGAGCAGGCAGATCGACTGCCACGTCCCGAGACCCATCCGCCCGTCGATGACCGGCACCGTGAGCGACGGGGACGCGAGCAGCGGCGTGACGTGGTCGGCGCCGTGGCCGGGTGACCCGTGGCGGTGGCGATACAGGCGCTCCTCGCGTGGCAGCAGCCGATCGAGGGCATCGAGCAGGTCGTCGTCCGAGCCGGCGCCGACCTCGACCACGACCAGCCCGGCGGTGGCGTGCGGCACGAACACGGACAACAGCCCGTCGGCCGCCTCGATGTCGGCGAGGAAGGCGGCACACGCCGCGGTCAGGTCGGCGACGCCGCGCGCAGCGCCGGTGCGGACCGTCAGCTCGCGGGTGTCTACGGGAAGATGCTCCGCAGCGCGTCCCGGATGCGGCCGAGCCCGCCCATCGCCGGGGCCGACTCGTAGCGCAGCGGCTCGCCGTCGGCGAGGGTCGTGGCGCCCCACTGGAGCAGCCCGACCGAGGTGCTGTAGGCGGGCGTCAGGAGGGTGTCGACGAGGCCGCCGATGCCGGTCGGGGCGGCCACCCGGACGGGCATCTCGAGCACCTCCCGACCGAGCTCGGCGATGCCTGACAGCTGCGCCGCGCCACCGGTCAGGATGATGCCGGCCGGCAGCTGGCGGACGCCGGCTGCGCGGATCTCGTTGCGCAGCAGCTCGAACGTCTCGCGCATCCGCGCCTCGATGATCTGGCACACCTCGAGACGACTGACGGTGCGGCCGGCGTCGTCGCCCAGCACGCTGACGCTGATCTCCTCGTCGTCGGTCACGGTCCGCAGGTCGCACGAGCCATGGGAGACCTTGAGCTCCTCGGCGACCTGCAGCGAGGTCTTGAGCCCGATGGCGACGTCGTTGGTGACGTTGTTGCCGCCGACCGGCAGGACCCGGGTGTGGAAGGGCGAGCCCTCCAGGAACAACGCGAGATCGATCGTGCCGGCGCCTATGTCGGCGACGGCCACGCCCAGCTCCTTCTCGGTCTCGTTGAGGACCGCGTCCGCCGAGGCCAGGGCGTTGACCACGAGCTCGTCGATCTTGACCCCTGCCGCCGCGACGCACTTGGACAGGTTCTGCACGGCCGTCGCGGACGCGGTCACGATGTGGGTCTCGACCTCCAGGCGGAGGGCGCTCATCCCGAGCGGGTCCTTGACCCCCTCCTGGCCGTCCACCGAGAAACCGCGTCGCTCGACATGGAGGACCTCGCGGTTCGACGGGATGGGCACCGCCCGGGCGACCTCGATGGCGCGATTGATGTCCTCGCGGCTGACCTCGCGGTGATGGCCGGTGACCGCCACCTGGCCGGGCGAGTTGAGACTCTCGACGTGCTGACCACCGACGCCGACGAACGCCCGGTCGATCTTCCAGCCGGACAGGCGCTCGGCCTTCTCGACCGCATCGGCGATCGATCGGACGGTCTGGTCGATGTTGATGACCACGCCCTTCTTGAGGCCCGACGCCGGCACGGTCCCGTGGCCCATGATCGTCAGCCGCCCGTCGCGACTCACTTCACCGATGAGCGCGCAGACTTTGCTGGTGCCGACGTCGATGCCGACGAGGACCGCTTCACGTTCCACCGTTTCGTCCGTCTCCCGTTGTTGGCTGCCGGTCCGGTCGCCGGTCTAGAGGAAGTGGCGCCGGATGAGCGCCACGTTATCGAAGATGCGCAAGCCGAAGGTGATGAGGGCCACGAGGTAGAGGTCGAGTCCGAGCCGGTCGCCGATGAACGTCAGCAGGACCGCGATGATGGCGTTGACGAGGAAGCCGCTGATGAAGATGCGATTGTCGTAGACCCCGTCGAGCTCGGCCCGGACGGCACCGAGGACCGAATCGAGCGCGGCCAGGATGGCGACGGCCGAGTATCGGCTGAGCTCGAACCCGACGTTGATGTTGAGGACGAGGCCCGCCAGGACGCCCACGAGGAGCCCGAGCAGGGGTAACAGCACGTGGTCCTCGTCCCTCCTCCGGGTGGTTTCGGCAAGGCTATCACGGCGCGGCCGTCGCGCTGGGTCGCGGTGTCGGCCTGGTCGTGTACGTGCCGTCGGTGTCCGAGGCGAGGATGATCTTCTCCACGAGCGGCTCGCGACCGACCAGCAGGCTGCGCAGCAGGCGGACCTGTCCGGGCACGAGCTCGGGCGTCCGCAGCGTCGGCGTGTAGAAGCCGAACACCGCCTGCCAGGTCGCGGGCTTGGTCCGCAGGACGAACCCGTTGGCGTCGTTGACGACGACGGCCAGGGCACGCGCCGCGCTGCCGACATCGGTCGGCGCGAGCGATGCCAGCCGGGTCGCGGCGTCGAGATCGACCGGATCGAGCGTCCGGCCGATCGACAACCCCACCGACGCGGCTCGCTGGTCCTCGACCACCGGCAGGCCGCTGGTGACCTCCGGCGGGATGTCGCCGAGAAGGGCGAACAGGGACCCATCGCCGTCGACCAGGTAGCGGCGCTGGCCGACCTGCCAGATGAGGACCGGGTCCCGCTCGGTGACCCGCACCACGAGCGTGTCGGGCAGCCGGGCGCCGACGTCGGCGCTGCGCACGGTCGGCAGCTTGCGCACCTCCGCCTCGAACGGCGCCGCGACCAGGCTGAACAGGTTCCGCCCGCGGGCGCCCTCGACGACCGCGACCACCGCGTTCTCGTCGGTGAACGTCGCGCCCTCGAGGCGGATCCGGGCGACCTCGAAGACGGTCGAGTTGGCGACGCCGTAGACCGCTGCCGCCGACAGCAGCATCGCCAGCAGTGCGCCGGCCCGGACTGCGGACAGGCCGGCGGATGCGCGGCGGACCGGCCGACTGCGCCGGACCGGCCCCATGCCCGGGCCGCGCCGACCGATCGGTCGCGCTGCGGCCGGGCGTCGACCGGCCGGTCGTCCGCGCCCGATCATCGAGGCAGGTCACCGACCTTGAGGTGGGCTGCCGGCCGCGCGGCGTGCCGCTCCAGTCCGAGTTCGACGATGCGCAGGCACACGTCGCTGAACGTCAGGCCGCCCTCGGCCGGCATCGTCGGGAACAGGCTGATCGGGGTGAACCCGGGGATCGTGTTGATCTCCGACACGACGATCCGCTCGCCGGCCAGCAGGAAGTCGACGCGCGCGAAGCCCTCGGCGCCGATGGCCCGGTACACGTCACGCGACAGCTTGTGCAGGACGGCCCGCTCGACGTCGCTCACCTCGGCACTGGTCGACGACTCGGACAGGCCCGGCGTGTACTTGGCGGCGTAGTCGTAGAACTCGTTGCCGCTGACGATCTCGCCCGGTCCGTACACCTCCAGGCGGGCGTGGTCGTTGCCGATGATGGCCACTTCCAGGTCGCGCGCATCGGGCAGATAGGACTCGACCAGGACGAGCGTGTCGAACCGGAAGGCGAGATCGAGCGCCGGTGCGAGCTCCGAGGCGTCGTGGACGAGGGTCATCCCGACCGAGCTGCCGAGGCGCGCCGGCTTGACCATCAGGCGCGGATCGGACGCGCCCGCGGCGAACGCGGTCATCTCGCGTCGAACGCCGGCCCGGTCGGCCCGCCAGCGCGTGGCCCGGACCTCGCGCCAGTCGACGACCGGCAGCCCGAGGCCGCGACACATCCGCTTGAACAGGGCCTTGTCCATCCCGAGCGCGGAGGCCGCGACACCGGAGCCGGTGTACGGCAGGTCGACCGCCTCGAGCATCGCCTGGATCGTGCCGTCCTCGCCGAACGGGCCGTGCAGCCCGATGACCACGACCGGCCGCGGGTCCTCGCCCACCAGCCGGTCGAGCGCGACGCCGACCGAGTACGGGCCGTCCGCCCCGAGCCGCCGCGGGTCGTCGTAGTCGATGGCCGGGCGCTCGTCGCGCCGGAACGTGGCCGGCAGCCACCACCACGCCCCGTCGAGGTCGATGAGCACCTGGCGCACGGTCGCGCCGGCGTCGGCAAGGGCGGTCGCGATGGCCGATCCCGAGACGACCGACACGTCGTGCTCGGCCGACGGGCCGCCCAGCAGCACGACGACCGGGGGCAGCCCATCCACCGTCAGTCGCTCGCCGGTCACGACGGCCATGGCCATCCCTCCCAATCGCCGAGGAACACGATCTCGTACTCGAGCTCGACGCCGTGGCGCTCGGCGACGACCGAGCGCACGTGATCGCCCAGCCGACGCACATCCTCGGCCGTGCCCTTGCCGTCGTTGACCAGGAAGTTGGCGTGCTTGGCGGAGACGGACGCGCCGCCGATCCGGTAGCCCTTCAGCCCGGCCGCGTCGATCAGGCGGCCGGCCGAATCGCCCGGCGGGTTGCGGAACGTGCTGCCGGCCGACGGGATGCCGAGCGGTTGGTGGGCCTGCCGCCAGCGGCGGATGTCGTCGAGACGCGCCTTGATCTCGGCCGGGTCGGCGGCCGCCAGCCGGAACGTGGCATCGAGCACGAGCTCGGCTGGTCCGTCGGGGCGGCCATGCTTCAAGCGGCTGTCGCGATAGCCAAGGGCCAGCTCGGCGGCTGGCACGATCGCCTCGCGCCCGTCCGCATCGAGGATCCGGGCGGCCTCGAGGACGGCCGCGATGTCCGCGTCGTGCGCGCCGGCGTTCGCCCACACCGCTCCGCCGACGGTGCCCGGGATGGCCAGACCGAACTCGAGGCCGGTCAGCCCCGCCCGCTGCGTCTCGGTCGCGGCCCGCGCCATCGGCACGCCGGCGTCGGCGATGTAGCGTTCGCCCTCGACCCGCGATCCCTCCGCGCGGTCCTGGATGACGAGGCCGCGCACGCCGCGATCGCTGATGACCACGTCGCTGCCCCGCCCGAGCACGACGTGGGGCAGGCCGCGTCCGCGCGCGAAGCGGACCAGCGCTCGCAGCTCGAAGCCGTTGTGGACGGTGGCGAACAGGTCGGCCGGGCCACCGACCCGCATCGTCGTGAACCGCGCCAGCGGCTCGTCGCGGGAGGTCTTGACCCCGATGCGCCGCTGGATATCGGTGCCGACCGCGATCGCATCGAACGCCCCGGTCGCGCTCATCCGGCAACCCCGCGCGAGCGCTGGTCGATCGTCGCCGGCGCCGGCAGCGGCTCACCTCGTGCGGCGGCCAGCACGAGGTCGGCGACCGCGTCGGCGGCGCCCGGTCGCCCGAGCGATCGCGCGGCCGCGGACATCGCCACGTGGGTCACCGGGTCGTCGAGGATGGCGGCCGCCTGAAGCAGGGCGCCCGCGTCGAAGTCGGCGTCGTCGACGACTCGCGCCGCCCCGGCCGATTCCAGCTGGGCGGCATTGGCGCGCTGGTGACCGGCCGCGTGCGGATACGGCACGACCACCATCGGCAGACCGAGGGCGGTGACCTCGGCCAGGGTCGATGAACCCGCCCGGCCGACCACGAGGTCCGCGGCGGCCAGCGCGGTGAGCATCTCGTCGCGCAGGAAGGGGTGCGGGCGATAGCGAGCGCGCAGCTCGGCGGGCAACGACTCGCGACCGGCCAGTGCCGCCGCGTAGCCGTCGTCGCCGGTCACGTGGATGACGACGGTGCGCTCGACCAGGCGCGGCAGCGCCTCGGCCACCGCGGCGTTGAACCGGCGGACGGCCTGCGACCCGCCGAATACGAGCAGCACGCGCAGCCCGACCGGGATCTCCAGGCGCCTGCGGGCCGCCTCGCGATCGATATCGTGGGTGTCACGGATCGGCGTTCCCGTCACATAGCACGGTCGTCCCGGTGCGGCCGCCCCGAGCGCGGCGCAGGTCGGCTCGAACGAGACGGCGATCACGTCGGCAAGCCGTGCCGTGGCGCGGACCGCCCGCCCGGGCACCACGTTGCCCTCCCAGAGCACGACCGGGATGCCGAGCGGGGCCGCGGCGAGGAGCACCGGGACCGCGACGTAGCCGCCGGTCGTGAAGATGGCCGCCGGTCGCTCGCGGGCGAGGATCGCGGTCGCCTGGGGGACGGACGCGGCCAGACGGAGCGGATCGAGGACGGCGTGGGCGTTCAGCTCGACCGAGCGGAGCGACCGCAACGCCAGGCGGCGGAACCCGATCCGCGCCGCGGGCACCAGGCTCGCCTCGAGGCCACGATGGCCACCGAGCCAGCGGAGGTCAGCGCCGCCCGCTCGAGCGCGCAGCGACCGGGCGACGGCCAGTGCCGGGTAGATGTGCCCGCCCGTCCCGCCGGCGGCGATCAGCAGTCGCATCGTCGTTCCAGGTCCCCTTTTCGATGGTCTCGCGCGAGATCGAGAGCAGGATGCCGATCGCCGCGAAGCTGATGACGAGTGACGACCCGCCCGCACTGATGAACGGCAGCGTGATGCCGGTGATCGGTACCAGTGTGACGACGACACCGATATTGATGAAGGCCTGGATGCACAGCCAGGCGGTGATCCCGGCCGCCAGCAGCGCCCCGAACGTGTCGGGCGCCCCGAGGGCGACCCGGATCCCAGCGTAGGCGAGGAGCACGAACAGCGCGATGACCACGCCCGCGCCGATGAGCCCGAACTCCTCGCCGATGATGGCGAAGATGAAGTCGTTGAACGCGTTCGGCACGAACAGGCCGCCCGCCATCCGGCTTTCGCCGAGACCCGAGCCGAACAGGCCGCCCATGCCGAGCGCCAACAGCCCCTGGACCGTGTGGTAGCCGATCGTGTCGGCGTACTTCCAGGGGTCGAGCCATGCCCGGATGCGGTCCATCTGGTAGCCCGCCAGGCCGACGATCACCGCCGCGCTGCCGGCCAGCCCGAGCAGGCTGCCGAGGTGGACGACGTTGGCGCCCGCGACGAAGAACATGGTGAACGCCGTGAGCGTGATGACCATCGTGGTGCCGAGGTCCGGCTCGCGGAACACGAGCGCGATGACCGGCCCGGCGATGATCAGGAACGGCAGCGTGCCGGTCCACAGCCCGCCGATCTTCGTGCCGCGCTTGGCGAACCAGTGGGCGAGGTAGATGACCAGCGCGAGCTTGGCGATCTCGGCCGGATGCACCGCCGGCAGCGGACCGAGCTTGAGCCAGCGCGCCGAACCGCCGACGACGATATTGAACGACGGGACGAACACGAGGATGAGCAAACCGAGCGCCACGGCGTAGAACGGGATCGACGCCAGCCGCAGGTAGCGGTAGTCGATGCGCATCATCGCGATCATCGCCACGATGCCGAGCAGGGCCCACTGGATCTGCGGCCCGACGGTCTGGAACGTATCGGCGTCCGCCGACAGGTAGCCGCGCATCGCGGATGAGCTGTAGACCATCAGGATGCCGACCGCGGCCAGGGCGACGACCACCACCAGGATGAGGTGATCCGGTTGGTGCCGCTCGCGCTGGAGGACCTGGGTCAGGTCCTTGGCCGGTGATCGGTTGGCGGTGCGCCGTGGATCGGGCCCGCGCTTGCGGTCCCCGTCTTCGGTCGCCGCGGGGCTCCGCCCAAAACGCGGCATCGGCGGTGCAAGGTTCATCGGTCCCTCCCCCGTCGCGCCGCGGCCAGGACGGCAACGGCCTGCTTGAACGCCCGCCCGCGGGCGGCATAGTCCGGGAACATGTCGAAGCTGGCCGCGGCCGGGCTGAGCAGCACGGTCGCCGGCCCGGCGGCCGGCCCGGCGGCAGCGAGTGCTTCGCGCGCCAACCGGTCGGCCCGGCTGACGGCGTCCTCGAGCGATGCCGCCTCCTCGACCACATCGAGACCGGCCGCGGCCATGCGCCGGCCGAGCTCCGGGCCCGATTCGCCGATGACCACCGCCGCCGCCGCCCGCCGCGGGACCTCGGCGATCAACGCGTCGAGGTCGATGCCCTTGTCCCGCCCGCCGGCGATCAGCACGATCGGCGGCTCGAACGCGTGCAGCGCCGCCATGACCGCGTCCGGCTGGGTGCCCTGCGAATCGTTGACGAAGCGGACGCCGTCCACGAGCGCGAACGTCTCGAGCCGATGCTCGACCCCGGTGAAGCCCGCAGCGGCGGTCCGGATGGCGTCCGGCGCGACGCCGAACAGCAGCCCGACCGCGATCGCCGCCAGCGCATTCGAGACGTTGTGGGCCCCCGGGATGGCGAGTTCGCCGACCGGCATGATCCGGCCACCTGGGCCCGTCGCGGCAGAGCCCCCGCCGGCCAGCGGCAGCCGCTCCACCCCGGCCGCCACGATCCAGTCGTCGACGACCCCGAGCCCGCCCGGCATGGGCCGTGCGCGGCGGTACAGGACGCTGGGCGCGACGCCCAGACCGGCATAGGCCGCCACGACCGGGTCCTCGGCATTGAGGATGAGGGCCCCGTCAGGGTCGACCTGTTCGGCGAAGCGGCGCTTGACACGGCGGTACGCCTCGAGCGTGCCGTGGCGGTCGAGGTGGTCGGACGTGACGTTGGTGAACGCGGCCACGGTCGTGCCGCGTGACAGGGTCGGCAGCTGGAGTTCCGACAGCTCGTCCACGACCCGATGGTCGGGCGTGAGTTCGAACAGCCGCTCGACGATGGGCACGCCGATGTTGCCGCCGAGCACGGCTGGGTGGATCGGGTCCGCGGCCAGGATCGTCGCGGTCAGGGACGCGGTCGTCGTCTTGCCCTTGGTGCCGGTCACGCCGATCGTCGGGGCGACGCACAGGCGCAGGAAGAGATCGGGTTCGGACACCAGGGCGGGCACGCCACGGTCGCCCGCGACGCGGGCCTCGACGAGGGCGCGCAGCGCGGCGCGCAGCCGTGGTTCGGTCGTCGGGAAGTCCGGGTTGATCGATGGTGATGTCGTCACCAGCGCGGCGTCCGCCCAGGTCGTCGCCGGGTCGACGTCCGGACCGAGCGCCAGCGTGGCCGACCGACCCTCGAGCGCCGCGACGGCATCGGTCAGCGCCGTGACGGGTCGACCGTCGTAGATCGTCACCCGCGCCCCGGCGTCCACCAGGAAGCGAGCCAGGGAGATCCCGCTCCGCGCGAACCCGAGCACGGTGACCGGTCTGCCGCGCAGCAGGCCCGCCCGGATCGCGGCCATCGTCAGTCGGTCCGGATCGAGCGCGACGCGATCGGTCGGCATCGTCGTCCTCATGCCAACCGGTCGGTCTGCGTGGCGAGGAACAGCGTGACCCCGAGCAGCGCCGCCAGGATGCCGACGATCCAGAACCGGATCGTGATCTTCTCCTCGTCCCAGCCACCGAGTTCGAAGTGGTGATGGAGCGGGCTCATCCGGAACAGGCGTTTGCCACCACTCACCTTGAAATACGCGACCTGCAGCAGGACGGAGCCCGTCTCGAGCACGAAGATGATGCCGATCAGCGGCAGGACGAGGATCTGGCCCGTGATCAGGGCGGTCACCGCCAGCGTGGCACCGAGGGCAAGTGCCCCGGAGTCGCCGATGAAGATCTGGGCCGGGTGGACGTTGAACCACAGGAAGCCGAGCAGGGCCCCGATGATGAGCGCGCAGAGCAGGGCCAGGTTGGCCTGGGTCGGCACGTTGAGCAGGGCGATGAGCATGTAGGCGATGAACGCGATGGCCACCGTCCCGCCGGACAGGCCGTCGAGGCCGTCGGTCAGGTTGACGCCGTTGGCGGCGGCGATGATCGCGAACGCGGCGAACAGGATGTACAGCCACGGGGCGATCTGGACCGGCCCGACGAACGGCACGGCGATGGCCGTGATGGCATACGTCTGCTGGATCTGATACGCGGCGACGAAGGCCACGACGGTCAGCCAGATGAGCTTCTGGCGGGCCCTGATCCCCTCCCCGGTCCGGGCGTTGAGGTAGTCGTCGAATGCGCCCAGGGCGCCGACACCGGCCAGCGCGGCGAGCGGGGCGAAGGTCGCCGCGTCGGGGGCCCGCAGGAAGAAGTAGATCCCCAGGACCACCACCACGATGAGCAACCCGCCCATCGTCGGCGTGCCTTCCTTGACGAAGTGGCTCTCCGGCCCCTCCGAGCGGATGTGCTTGCCGAAGCCGAGTGCCTGGAGCAGCCGGATGTACGGCGGCATCAGGATGACGATCAGGGCGAACGCCAGGAGGAGACCCTGGATCAGCTCGACGTTGCCGTTCATCGGGCGGCCTCGCCGAGCTCGGACCGGAGGGCCTCGACGAGAAGGTCGAGACCGACCCCGCGCGAGGCCTTGACCAGGACGACGTCCCCGTCGCGCAGCCGCGGCGCGAGGATGTCGCGAGCGGAATCGACGTCATCGACCCGGTGGACCGCGGCCGGGTCGAGACCGCCGGCGATCGCCCCCGCGGCCATCCCGCCGGCATCGCGCCCGACGACGACGAGCAGCTCCGCCACCCGAGCGGCGGCCGCACCCACGGTTTCGTGTCCCGCGTCGTGACCGGGACCGAGCTCGAGCATCTCGCCGAGCACCGCCACCCGCCGCCCGGGCAGGTCGCCGAGCAGATCGAGCGCGGCAGTCATGGACCCGGGCGACGCGTTGTAGCTGTCATCGATGACGGTCACTCCGCGCAGACGGACGAGCTGCACGCGATGCGGCGCCGACCAGCCCCCCTCGAGGGCGAGCACGACCCGATCGAGCTCGATGCCGGCCGCGATGCCGACCGCGGCGGCGGCCGCCGCGTTGTGCACCGACAGACGACCGAGGGTCGGGATCGTCAGCGATCGGCGGCCGCGCGGGGTCGCCAGCGTGAACCGCATCCCGTCGACGCCGGCCGGCTCGACATCCACCGCGCGCACGTCGGCTGTCTCGCCGAACCCGTAGCGCACGACGCGGGCAGCGGTCCGCGTATCCATCCGGCTGACGAGCGGATCGTCGGCGTTGAGGATGGCCGTGCCGTCGGCCGGCAGGGCCTCGACCAGCTCGCCCTTGGCCCGCTCGATCGCCTCGAGCGTGCCGATGCGGGAGAGGTGCACCGCCTGGACCGCGGTCACCACGCCGATCTGCGGGCGGCCCATGGCAGCCAGGTCGGCGATCTCGCCCGACACGTACATGCCCATCTCGAGCACGACCGCCCGGTGCTCCGGCCCGATCCGCAGGAGCGTGAGCGGCAGGCCGATCTCGTTGTTTTGGTTGCCCTCCGACTTGAGCGTCAAGCGGTCGGCCGACAGGACGGCCGCCACGGCCTCCTTGGTCGAGGTCTTGGCGATGCTGCCGGTGATGCCCACGACGAGCGGATCGAACCGCAGGCGCCAGCCCGTCGCGACGGCGCCGAGCGCGGCCAGACCGTCGGCCACGCGCACGACGCTGACATCGCCGAGACTCGCCGGATCGGTCAGCTGCCGCGTGACCAGGACGGCCGCGGCCCCTCGAGCGACCGCTTCGCCGAGGTAGGTGTGGCCGTCGGTCCGCTCGCCCGGCAGCGCCACGAACAGCTCGCCCGGGCGGACGGCGCGCGAGTCGACGGCGCCGCCGCGGATCGGTCGGTCCGATCGGGCAAGGAGCCGGCCGCCGGTGAGCCTGGCCAGGTCGTCGGCCGACAGCGACGGGCCCGACCCGACGTCCGGCGGCACCTGGCTCGACGGGTCGACGTCGGTCACGGTCGGGAGTGTGGCATAGGGACCGCTCACCGGTCGGTGGCCGGCGCGACCACGGCGACCGGCCGATCCTTGAGCAGGTCGGGCGTGGTGATGGCGTCGGTCGCGATCCGCCGGAACAGCTCGAACGACATGACCGGCATCTCGAGATGGCCGAGGCGGGGCTGGCGGGGCGTGCCCTCCTCGATCCGGACGGCGACGACGAGATCCGGTACGTCGAGCTCCCGCCCGATGAAGCCGATGAACGAGTAGTTGAACAGGTTGACCTTCCAGTCGCCCTGCTTGGCGTCCCAGATCTGGGCCGTGCCGGTCTTGCCGCCGACGTGGTAGCCGGGCACGAGCGTGCGGTCGCGGTAGAACGGCACCTCGTCGACGACGTGGTCCATCAGCGAGATGAGGGCGCGCGAGATCTTCGGGGCGACGGCGCGACCGAGCGGGGTCGGGACGACGTCCCGGTCGCCGATGCCCTGGACGACGTGCGGCTGGACCATCGTCCCGCCGTTGACCAGTGCCGCGTAGGCGCTCGCCAGCTGGATCGGGGTGACGGCGACGCCCTGGCCGAATGCCCCGTTGGCGAGATCGATCTCACTCCATGGGTGGACGGCGGGATCGCGCACGTAGGCGCTGGCGGACGCCTCGCCCGCGACGTCGATGCCGGTCCGCTGGCCGTAGCCGAGCTTGCGCCACGTGTCGTACAGCATGGTCGCGGACTTGGCGGTGGAGGAGCTGAGCTTCAGGGCCGCCTTGGCCGCCACGACGTTGCGCGAGTAGGCGATGCCGTCCTCGAAGGTGACCCAGCCCATGCCCTTGTGGTCGGCGTTGTCGATCTTCGTCTGGCCGTGGTCGAGGCGCAGGGTGCCGACGTCCTTGAACTTCGTCGTGCGCGTGACCTTGCCCGACTCCAGGGCGGTCACCGCGGTCATCATCTTGAACACGGAGCCGGGCTCGTAGACGTTGGATACGACCGGGTCGATGAAGCGGTTCGGGTCCGTCGATGCGATCGATCGATAGGCATTGGCGTCGTATGACGGGTAGGTCGCCTCGGCGTAGACCTCGCCGGTGTACGGGTCCATGACGACCGCCGACGCGCTCTTCGCCCCGTCCGCGATCCAGGCCGCCAGGAGCTCCTGCTCGACCGCGAGCTGGAGACCGGCGTCGATGGTCAGGCGCAGGTCTTCCCCGATCGTGCCGGGCTGCTCGACGACCGCGGTCTCGGGCATGACCCGCCCGTTGACATCGCGCTGGGAGACCATGATCCGGGGCGATCCGGCGAGGGTGTCCTGGTACTGCTGCTCGACACCGTACTGGCCGACGCTCTCGCGATTGACGAAGCCGAGCAGGTGGGCCGCGAGCGAGGAGTCGGGCCCGCCGCCGGTCTGGGGGTACACCCGCTCCGGCTCGGACTCCAGGGCGATGTGGACGATGCGCCCGTCGCGGGCGGCCTGGCGGATGCGCTCGGCCTGGGTCGGTTCGATGCCCCGGGCGATGATGACGTACGGCTTGCCGGTCGCCAATCGCTCGCGCAGCGCGGCCGCGGCCGGCTCGTCCAGCTCGAGGATCTTGATCAGCGCCGCGGCGGTCGTGCGACGCTCCTCGGGGGTCATCTGGTCGGCAGCGGCGGCCAGCCGATCGCGATCGACGGTCGTCGCCAACAGCACGGTGCCGGTCCGGTCGTAGATGTCACCTCGTCGACTGGGCTGTTCGACGCGGACCGTCGTCTGGGCGGCGGCGCGGGTCATCAGCTCATCGCCGCGCCAGACCTGCCAGTAGGCGCTGCGCGCGAACAGCGCCAGTGACCCGATCAGGAAGATCGTCAGCAGGACGAGCAGGCGGCGGCGGGAATCGGTACGACCCAGCATCGATCCGGTGACTCCCTCGATCTAGCGCGCCGGCAGCAGGACGGTCTCGCCGAGCTGGCCGAGTCCACCGTCGAGCGCGAGCTTGCGGACGGCCGGCTCGCGACCGAGACGGCTCAGGTCCGAGGTGATCTCCTGGAGTCGGGCGTCGAGCCGTTCGCGCTCGACCTGGAGCCGGCCGATGTCGTAGCTCGTGGCCGACACCCGGACCTCCTGCGCCAGCGAGAAGAAGGCGAGCATGAACGCGACGACGATGACCCCCAGGACCAGGCCGGGACGGCCGGCCGCGGCACGACCGGCACGGACCGCGGGGCGGGCGCGACGGCGCGCGAGCGTCGGGGCGGCCGGCCCGCGCAGGCGCGGTCTGCCGGGCAGGACGATGGTGCGTGGGCGGGCGCCCTCGTAGACAGCCATCGATCAGTCGCCGAGCACGAAGCGGAAGCGCGGCGTGCGCGGGTCGAGGAAGGCGAGTGGGTCGGACGGAGCGCCGGACCCCCACTCCTCGAGCTCGAAGCCGGCGGGCTCGGCGTGCTGCGGGCGATCGTGGCGCTCGCGGACCTCGTGCTGCCGTCGACCGTACGCCTTGCGGCGGCTCGACTGATGGCGCTTGCTCATCGGGGGCTCCTCCTTCCGGTCGCTGGTCAGGCCGCGAGTCGCTCGGCGGCCCGCAGGCGGGCGCTCCGGGCGCGTGGATTCGCCGCGATCTCGGCGGCGCTGGGGGTCATCGATGGGCGCGTGACGAGCCGCAGGCGGGGGTTCCGGCCGCAGACGCACACGGGCAGCTCGGGCGGGCACACGCAGCCCCGCCGTTCGGCCGCGATGAACCGCTTGACGATCCGATCCTCGAGCGAGTGGTAGCTCAGCACGACGAGGCGTCCGCCCGGGCGAAGCAGGTCCAGCGCGGCGGTCAGGCCGGCGCTCAGCGCGTCCAGCTCCTGGTTGACCGCGATGCGCAGCGCCTGGAAGACCCGCGTCGCAGGATGCGTCCGGCGCGGCTGGCGCGGGTTCGGCGGCAGCACCCGCTCGACGAGCGCGGCGAGTTCCTCGGCTGTGGCGACCGGCGCGGTCCCGCGTGCATCGACGATGGCGCGCGCGATGCGGCTCGCCTTCGGCTCCTCGCCGTAGCGCCGGAACAGGGCGGTCAGTTCGTCGGCATCGAGGGTCGCCAGCAGCTCGGCGGCGGGTATCCCGCGGCTCGTGTCGAAGCGCATGTCGAGCGGGCCGCCAGCGCGGAAGCCGAAGCCGCGCGCCGTGTCCGCGAGCTGGAAGCTCGACAGGCCGAGATCGAACAGCGCACCGTCGACGGCGGCGAAGCCCGCCGCTCGGGCGACGCCGCCGAGCTCGCGAAAGTTGGCCTGGCGCAAGACCAGTCGATCCCCGAACCGGGGGCGGAGGCGACCGTCCACTCTGGCGATGGCCGCCCCATCGGCGTCGAGACCGAGGAGGCGGCCATCAGGGTCGGTCGCCTCCAGGATCCGCTCGGTGTGCCCACCGCCGCCGAGGGTGGCATCGATCTGGAGGCTTCCCCGG
>DASSII010000008.1:0-2446 GCA_035692005.1 Candidatus Limnocylindrales bacterium
CCTGTCGAACGCGAGCGTGAGCGGCGTGGAGATCGAGCGTGGCATCAACCACGTGACGGTCACCATCCACACCGCCAAGCCGGGCATCGTCATCGGCAAGGGCGGGGCGAACGTCGAGGTCCTGCGCCAGCAGATCGGCGCGCTCTCGAACCGCAAGGTCAAGCTGGAGATCAAGGAGATCCGCCAGCCGGAACTCGATGCCCACCTCGTGGCCATGAACATCGCCGGGCAGCTGAGCCGCCGCATCGCCTTCAAGAAGGCGATGAAGCAGGCGATCCAGCGCTCGATGAAGGCCGGCGCGAAGGGCGTCAAGATCGCCGTCGCCGGCCGCCTCGGCGGCTCGGAGATGGGTCGCCGCGAGTGGGACAAGGAAGGCCGCATCCCGCTCGGCACGCTCCGTGCCGACATCAGTTACGGCCAGGTCCACGCCCACACCACCTACGGCCGCATCGGCGTGAAGGTCTGGATCTATCGGGGCGACTTCGCGCCCGAGCCGATCCGCCGACCCGAGCTCGCCGGCGCCGGCACGGTCCAGCCGGGCCAGGGGGTCTGACGATGTTGATGCCGCGTCGCGTCAAGCATCGCAAGGTCATGCGCGGCCGCATGTCGGGGCTCGCCAAGGGTGGCTACATGGTCGCCTTCGGGGAGTACGGCCTGGCCACGCAGGAGCCGGCCTGGATCACGAGCCGCCAGATCGAGGCCGCTCGTCGTGCCATGACCCGCTCGGTCAAGCGCGGCGGCAAGATCTGGATCCGGGTCTTCCCGGACAAGCCCGCCACCAAGAAGCCCGCCGAGACCCGGATGGGTTCCGGCAAGGGCGCCCCCGACCATTGGGTCGCGGTCGTCAAGCCCGGCCGCATCCTGTTCGAGATGGCCGGCGTCGATCACGAGTCCGCGGTCGAGGCCATGCGCCTCGCCAGCCACAAGCTTCCCGTGCAGACCCGCGTGGTCGTCCGGGAAGGTGCGAAGGAGGCGTAACGGATGGACATGGACAAGGCCCGTTCGCTGTCCGACGCCGAGCTCGATGACGCCCTGCGCGAAGCGAAGCAGGACCTCTGGGGAGCGCGCTTCGCGCTCTCGACCCGACAACTCAAGGACTACAGCACGATCCCGCAGACGCGGCGAACGATCGCGCGGATCCTGACCGTCCAGCGCGAGCGCAAGCTCGGCAAGACGGCCTGAGGGAGATCACGCGATGACAGGAGCGAACACCACGGTGGAGACGAAGCGGAAGACGAAAGTCGGCCGGGTGGTCAGCGACAAGATGGACAAGACGATCGTCGTGTCCGTCGAGCGCCTGACCCGACACCGGCTGTACAAGCGGGTCATCCGCTTGAGCACGAAATTCAAGGCCCACGACGAGACGAACGACGCCCGCATCGGCGACACCGTGCTCATCGAGGAGTCCCGGCCGCTGTCCGCGACGAAGCGCTGGCGCCTCGTCAGCGTGACCGCGCGGGCCGGCGAGCACGGGCTGCCCGGCGAGACGGTCGTGGCGGAGGAGGCCGAGGTCACCGAGGCCATCCACGCGGCGGCCCACCCCGGCCGCGCGAGCAAGGCCGACGCCGAGACCGACGAGGCCGAGGCCCCCGCGGCCAGCGGTCGCGGTGACACGTCCGCGACCGCCGACGACACGTCCGCCGACGAGCCCGCCGCCCCGACGGAGGAGGCAGCCTCGTGATCCAGCCGCAGACCCGCCTCAAGGTCGCGGACAACACCGGTGCCCGGAGCATCCAGTGCATCCGGGTGATGGGTCGATCGCTCAAGACGACGGCCGGCGTCGGCGACGTGATCATCGCCAGCGTCAAGCAGGCGATCCCGAACGCCGCCGTGAAGAAGGGCGACGTCGTCTGCGCGGTCATCGTGCGCACGAACAAGGAATACGGCCGCGCCGACGGGAGCTACATCCGCTTCGACGAGAACGCCGCCGTGCTCATCAACAACCAGGTCAATCCCCGCGGCACCCGCATCTTCGGGCCGGTCGCGCGCGAGCTGCGCGACCGTAACTACATGAAGATCGTGTCGCTTGCCCCGGAGGTGCTGTGATGGCCGTCCAGGCAGCCGCTCCCCGCTCGCCGAAGGTGCCCGAGATCCGCAAGGGCGACACCGTCGTCGTGCTCGCCGGCCGCGATGCCGGCAAGCGCGGCACGGTCGAGCGCGTCATCCGGCGCCAGGCGGCCCCCCGTGGCCGGAGCATGTTCCGCCGCGGCTCGACGGCCGGCGGCGTGAGCGTGGTCGTCGAGGGACTGAACATCGCCAAGCGCCACACCAAGCCGCGCCAGAGCTCGAGCTCGACCGACCGCATGCCCAAGATCCAGCAGGGCGGCATCCTCGAGATCGCCCAGCCGATCCCGATCGGCAAGGTCATGGTCGTCTGCTCGAGCTGCGGCAAGCCGACCCGTATCGCCCACGCGACGCTCGACAACGGGCGGCGGGTGCGCGTCTG
>DASSII010000009.1:0-29915 GCA_035692005.1 Candidatus Limnocylindrales bacterium
CACGGCGCCTACAAGCCGCCGCGCGAGTTCAACTGGGTGGTCGGCGTGGTGCTCCTGTTCCTGACCATCATGCTGAGCTTCACCGGCTACCTCTTGCCGTGGGACCAGATCGCCTACTGGGCCATCACCATCGGCACGAACATGGGTGGCTATGCGCCGTTGTTCAACACGCCGGTGTCGCGCCTCCTGCTGGGCGGCGTGGAGGTCGGCCAGAACACGCTGCTGCGCTTCTACGTGCTGCACATCATGTTCCTGCCGCTGGTTGCGGCCATCTTCCTGGCGGTCCACTTCTGGCGCATCCGCAAGGACGGCGGGATCTCGGGGCCGCTATGAGCGACCCGCAGGAGCGAGGGCTTCGATGACCGATCAGAAGTCGCCGCCGGAGACGCGGGTCGTGCTGCCGGTCGATCCGACGCGGCGGACGGAGATCGACAAGCAGCGCGTGCCGATGTCGGCGCGGCCGTATCGGCTGCTCGCGCTGGTCAAGCAGGATGCCGTCGTGCGGGTCCAGAAGGAGCCCGACGACACGGTCATGGTCTGGCCGCATCTGCTGACCATCGAGTTCCTCGCGGCCGGCATCATGAGCATCTTCCTGTTGATGATGGGCCTGTTCATCAACGCTCCCCTCGAGGAGTTGGCCAACGGCAACGTCACGCCGGCGGTCGCCAAGGCTCCGTGGTATTTCCTCGGCCTGCAGGAATTGCTGGCCTACTTCCACCCGACCGTGGCGGGTGTCCTCGTCCCGACGTTCGTGCTGGTCGGCGCCGCGCTCATCCCGTACGTCGACCGTGGCGACATCCACGTCACCCGACCGTCGCAGCGCAAGACGGCGGTCATCCTGTTCACGCTGTTCTGCATCCTGGGCCTCGTCCTGACCTTCGTCGGCATCTTCTTCCGTGGCCCCGGCTACACGTTCGTCATCCCGTACGTGACCGCTCCGGGCATGTACTTCGCCCTCTGACCGATCGAGGACCGCTGAGTGCGCATGAGCAACTACCACGTCGAACCCGCCGCCAAGCCCGCCGCCCTCACCAAGGAGGCGATCAAGTCGCTGCGCAAGGAACAGGTGTCGGGCGTGTCCCGCCGCCAGCTGCTGCGCGCCGCGCTCGGGACCGGTCTCGGCCTGTGGGTGCTGGAGCTCAGCGCCGGCACGATCGGCTTCCTGTGGCCGAACCTGTCGGCCGGCTTCGGCGGGAAACTGCCGATCGGTACGCTCGAGGAGGTCAAGACCCAGAACAGCGTGCTGCCGATCGATGAGGGGTTCCCGGCCTACTACCCGGAGGCGCGCGCGTTCGTGATCCTGGTCGACCCCTCGCAGCAGCGGTTCCTGCCCGGTGAGGACACGACCGGCGACGGCCACGCCCTCAACGTGCGCGCCCTGTATCAGCGCTGCCCGCACCTCGGCTGCAAGCCCAATCCGTGCGAGAAGAACTTCTGGCTCGAGTGCCCGTGTCACGGTTCGCGCTACGACCGACTCGGGATCAAGGCGGACGGGGCCCAGTACGGGCCGGCGCCACGGAGCATGGACCGCTTCTCCATCGCGGTGGACGGCGAGGGCATCCTCACCATCGACACCGGCAAGATCACCCTTGGACCGCTGCCCGTGGCGCTCGGCCAGCCGGGCATCATCCCGCCGCGCACGCCGACCGGCTGCATCTGACGACATGACCCGGCACGACGACGATCGAGGACATCCATGACCGATACGCCCGGACGCGAACCCGAGGGGCTCGAGCCCGAGCAGCGCCTGCCCGCCACGCGGCCGCCGGCCGAGGTTGACGCGGCCGACCGCTTCACGGCGGCGCCGTCGATCCGCAAGGTCGAGTTCAGCCCGGAGCGCGCGGCCCAGGTCGTTCGTCAGTCGGCCAACGCGCGGTGGGTCGGCTTCCTGGCCGTGGTCGTCGTCATCCTGTTCGTGTCGATCTACTGGTTCTACGAGCTCGGGGCACCCGGCGGCATCGGTCCCCAGGCGCGCCTCCAGCAGGAGATCAACACGCAACAGGTCACCAAGGTCGAGCGCGGCTACAACATCTACGAGGCGAACTGCGCCCGCTGCCACGGCTCGAAGGGGGAGGGCGGGATCGGCCCGATCCTCAACCGCCAGGACAAGCTGTTCAGTCACCTCAACGAGGACTACCTGCGCAACATCCTCAACGTCGGTGGCCGCCTGGCGTGCGGCACCGCCAACTCGCTGATGCCCGTCTGGGCCGACACGGGGCATCCGCCCGGCCCGCTCAACTACCGCCAGATCGACGAGCTCGTGGCGTTCCTGCTCGCCCCGAACGACACCACCTACACGGTGCGCGACGAGCATCTGCTCGATCCGAAGAAGGATCCGATCACGGGCCAGGTGCTGACCTTCAAGGGCTGGCGAGACCCGAACTACAAGCCCGATCCGGGTGCGACGCCGTACCCCGCCTGCTGGTCCGACGAGTTCGCCAGCTCGCCGGCACCGTCGGGTTCCGCGGCACCGTCCGGCTCCGCGGCACCGCCTGGCTCGGCAGCACCATCCGGCTCGGCGGCGCCGTCGGGTGAGACCGTCGAGATCTCCGCGCAGAACGTGGCCTTCTCGACCGACAGCCTGACTGCCCCGGCCGGTGCCCCGTTCACCCTCCGCTTCGACAACCAGGACGCCAGCATCCAGCACAACGTCGAGATCAAGGACAGCACCGGCGCGGTGGCCTTCAAGGGCGAGATCTTCGCCGGCGTCGGGCAGCGCGACTACGCCGTGCCCGCGCTGGCGGCCGGCAGCTATCAGTTCCTGTGCACGGTCCACCCGAACATGACGGGGACCCTGACGGCGCAATGATCGACCGGCGACGGCTCGCGCCGGCGTCGGGTGAGGATGGGAGGACGATGGCGCAGCAGGCGCTCGGTACCGGGATGATCGTTCCGCGCAAGCGGGCCATGTTCGGCCTGCTCGATGCCGACGGTTGGGCGTGGGCCGGGATCAAGGCCTTCGTCTGGCTGATCATCATCATCCTGATGCTCGGGTACATCCCCGACCGCGCCTACTACCTGACCGTCAACCGGACGGTCGAGCTCGGCGTGCTGGCCTGGTCGCCGGTCAACCTCTGCCCGTCCGACAACGAGACGCTGCCCTGCCCGGCGCCGGTCGGGGCGATCGTGCCGTGGCACCCGTCGCCGGCGGAGGTCGCCTTGCCGGCCCCGCGCACCGACGGCAGCGCCGTCCAGCTCGGGACGAAGATCCTGTACATCGGCGGGTCCGACGGGACCACGGCGCAGCCGAGCGTCTTCGTCGCACCGGTCGCCGGCACCGGAAACTTCGACAAGTGGGCCGATGGGCCGCCACTGCCACAGCCCCGCTCCGATGCCAGCGTCGTCACCGTGTCAGGCACCATCTACGTGCTCGGCGGCTACGACGCCGACGGCGCCCCGACGACCACGGTCTATTCCCTGACACCCGACGCCCAGACCGGCGCCCTGGGGGAGTGGCAGGCGGTCGACGCGTTGGCCCTGCCCGAGGCGCGCGCCGGTGCATCGGCCGTGGCCGCCCCGGACGGTCTGCTGCTGATCGGCGGCGAGGGCCCCAACGGGCCGACCACCACCACCTGGAAGAGCGTCCTGTCCGCCCAGGGCAAGCTCGGAGCCTGGGAGGTCCAGGCGCCGATGCAGCGTCCGCAGGCCGATGCGCTGGTCGCCATCATCGGCGACTTCGTGTGGCTCTACGGCGGCCACGACGCCAACGGTCCGGTCGGAGCCGTGCAGCGCGGTGTCCTTGGCCTGGCGGCCGCGGCGGGCCTGCCCGCGAACCCCGATGCGGGCAAGGTCGTGCGCTGGGACGTCAGTGACGCCGCGAATCTGCCCGATGCCCGTGACAACGCGGCCGGATGGAGCGCGAACGGGGCGATCTACCTCGTCGGTGGGGCCAACGCGGACGGCCCGCGGACCGAGACGTACTGGGCCGAACCCACCAACGGCGGCGACATCCCGGAGTGGAAGCACCTGCCCGCGAGCGACCTGCCGGCGGGTCTCGTCGGCGGCAGCGCCTTCGTCACCGGACCGAATGCGGTCATCGTCGGCGGCGATGCGAACGGGACCGTCCTGACCTCCAGCGCACGCGCCAACACCGCGCCGCAGTCACCGTTCTTCCAGCTCGGCCTGGTCGGCGCGACCGTGCCCGGACTCAAGATCGACGGCGAGATCGGCCAACAGCTGGGCTACCTGAACGCCGCCGGCGCCGGAACGCTTGACTTCGTCATCCTGCTCCTCATCGGCTGGGGGTTCGCCCACAAGGAGCAGGCGCGTCGGCTGGTCGCCCGGGTGCTGCGCCGGGGCTGACCGTCAGGTCGGCAGCTCGCCCTCACCCGGCTGCGGCGTCCCGCGCCGGACCGGCAGGCCCGCCCGCTCCCAGGCGTCCATGCCACCGGCGACGTTGACCACGTCGGTCCGACCCGACGCCAGCAGGTAGCTCGCCACCGAGGCGGACCGGCCGCCGACGTGACAGACGATCAGCAGCGGTCGATCCGCGGGCAACTCGCCCATGCGCGTGACGAAGGTCGACATCGGCATCAGCACCGCGCCCGGGGCCCGCACCGCGCGGAACTCATCCGCCTCGCGGACGTCGACCAGGACCGGTCGATCGGGGTCGTCGCGCAACCGGCGATCCGCCTCCGCGACGTCGATCGCGGGGACGCTCGGTCGTTCGTTCATCGCAGGCTCCAGGTGATGGGCATCGGCCCCGCCGCGCCTGCGGAACCGGCCGCCAGTCTGGCGTCGATGCCGGCGAGCAGCGCGCGGACGTCCAGATCGATGCCGGTGATGCGGCCGTCCGCCCCGGAGCGAAGCCGATCGCGCGCCCCCTCGAGGTTGCGGACGACACCGCGCTGGTTGCCGCGCACAGCGTGGACATCGGCGGCGGCCACCTTGATGAGGCCCTGGATCAAGGCTCGTTCGGCCGGATCGGCGGTGCCCATCCAGGCCGGTTCCATGTGCTCATGGGCCACGAAGAAATCGCCGGCGGCGTAGGCATCGAGCCCGGCGACGACCGCGGCGATGCGTTCGCGGGCGGGCAACGGCCGATAGGCCTTGGCACGTCCGTCCGGTCCGACGACACACCGGCGTGCCGAGCCCTCGGTCACGCCAGCTCGATCAGCGGCCGGCGCGAGCCGTACCCGGTGTCGACGTCGTGCCAGAAGGCGATGACGGTCTCGCCCAGCTCCCAGCACAGGAAGACCTGGCGACCGGCAGCAAGCGCCGGGAAGTCGATCAGGCCGCGCTCGATGTCGCGCAGGGTGATCCCGAGCGCATCGATCCGCGCGACCGCGGCGGCCATCTGGTCGACGATGCCCTGCATCCGCAGCCGGATGCGCTGTGCCTCGCCCTCGTCGATGCCCGGGCCACCGCCCGACGATGCGGCGGCGTGCGCGGCCAGCGTCTGATCGCGCAGCCGGATCAGCTCCGAGCGCTGGTCGGACAGGGTGGCCAGCAGCGGGGCGACCTCGGTCAGGGCCTCGTTGGCGGCATCGACGTCGAAGAATCGGGACATGTCCGCGGATTCTAGCCCGAGTTCGCCGATGGCGGCCCGTGGGGAGGTCCAGCGTCGCGTACCATCGGAGCCGGATCAGGTCCCGCGTGGCCGCCGGCGACACGCCGCGGCACGGCCGGGACGGAGGAGCGAGCGAACGCGATGGACCTGGGGCTCGACGGTGCTCGAGCGCTCATCGGCGGTGGATCGGGCGGTCTCGGAGGCGCGGTCGCGGCCGCCCTCGCCGCCGAGGGAGCGCGGGTCGCCCTGGCGGCCCGGCCGTCGGACCGACTGGACGAAGCGGTCGGCCGGCTGCCCGGTGCCATCGCGGTCGACACCGATCTCGCCACGGCCGACGGCCCGGCCTCGGCGATCGAGCGGACGATCACAGCCTTCGGCGGACTCGACCTGCTGCTCGTGAATTCCGGCGGGCCGCCACCAGGCACCTTCGAGGAGCTCGCGGAGGCCGACTGGGAGCGCGCCATCGACGGCACCCTGCGCAGCGCCCTGCGGCTCATCCGGTCGGGGTTGCCCCACCTTCGTGCCAGCGACCGACCGAGCATCCTGGTCATCCTGTCCTCGTCGGCACGGGAGCCGATCCCGGGCTTGACGACCTCGAACGTGCTGCGCCCCGGGCTGGCCGGTCTGATCAAGTCGCTGACCGCCGAGATCGCCCCGATCCGGATCAACGGGATCGCGCCCGGGCGCGTCGCCACCGACCGGATCGCCCAGCTCGATGCGGCGACGGCCGCGCGGACCGGTCGCCCGCCCGAGGAGATCCGCACGGCCGTCATCGGTCGCATCCCGCTGGGGCGTTACGGCCAGCCGGCCGAGGTCGGTCGGCTCGGCGCGTTCCTGCTGTCGCCCGCCGCGTCGTATGTCACCGGCGCGATCGTTCCCGTCGACGGGGGCATGGTGAGGAGTCTGCCGTGATGCGTCGTGTCTTCCTGTGGGCCGCCCGGAACGGCTGGTTGAAGGAGCGCCTGCCGCGCTTCCGATTCATGCAGCGCGCCGTGCGCCGGTTCATGCCCGGCGAGACGCTCGAGTCGGCACTGGACGCCGCCGCGCCGCTCGAGGCCGCCGGGATCGGCACGATGTACACCAAGCTCGGCGAGAACCTGGCCAGCCTCGATGAGGCCGATGCCGTGGCCGACCACTACATCGGCGTGTACGACGCGATCGCCGCCCGCGGCTACCGCGGCGAGGTCTCGGTCAAGCCGACCCAGCTCGGCCTCGACCACGACGAGGACCGCGCCCTGGCCCACCTCGTTCGCCTGGCGGAGCACGCCGCGACGACCGGCTCGTACCTGTGGATCGACATGGAGGGCAGCGCCTACGTCGAGCGGACGATCCGGCTGTACGAGCGGCTGCGGGCGGTCCAGCCGCGCACCGGCATCTGCCTGCAGTCCTACCTGCGTCGCACCGCCGCCGACATCGAACGGCTACGGCCGCTCGACCCGGCCATCCGCCTGGTCAAGGGAGCCTACGACGAGCCCGAGGCCATCGCCTATCGCGACAAGCGCCAGGTCGATGCCAACTACGTCGGCCTGGCGGTCGACTTCCTCAAGGCCGGCCGCGGTCGACCGGTTCGGTTGGGCTTGGGCACCCACGACGTCGCGCTCATCGAGCAGATCGCCGACCACGTGGCATCGGCCGGGATCGGGCGCGACGGCTTCGAGGTCGAGATGCTGTACGGCATCCGCTCGCGCGAGCAGTCCCGGCTGGCGAGGGAGGGCTATCGCGTCCAGACGCTCATCGCGTACGGTGCGCACTGGTATCCGTGGTACATGCGTCGGCTGGCGGAGCGGCCCGCCAACGTGACCTTCGCGATCCGTTCCTTGCTGCCGTAACCCGGAGGCGCCCCGATGACCGTGTCGACCCCCCGCCACCTTGCCGCCCGGATGGGCACCATCGGGACCGAGAGCGCATTCGAGGTGAGCGCCCGCGCCCGCGCGCTCGAGGCCGACGGTCGCTCGATCATCCACCTCCAGATCGGCGAGCCCGACTTCGACACCCCGGCCAACGTCCGGGCGGCGGCCAAGCGGGCGTTGGACGACGGGGCGACCCACTACGCGCCGTTCGCCGGCATCCCGCCGTTGCGGGCGGCGATCGCGGCGGATGTCAGCGTACGCAAGCACGTCGAGGCCGACCCGTCCCAGGTGTTCGTGACCGTCGGCGGCAAGGGCGTGATGCTGTACGCCATCCTCGGGCTGGTCGATCCGGGCGACGAGGTCATCGTCCCGGACCCGGGCTACCCGATCTATGAATCGCTGACGCGCTTCGTCGGCGCGACGCCGGTCGGCATCCCGATCCGGATGGAGCGGGACTTCCGGCTCGACGTCGACGAGCTGGCGGCGCTGATCACGCCGCGGACCCGGGTCCTGTTCATCAACTCGCCGGCCAACCCGACCGGCGGCGTCCTCACCCGCGGCGACCTCGAACGCATCGCGACGCTGGCGATCGAGCACGACCTGTGGGTGGTGGCCGACGAGATCTACGGGCGCATCCTGTACGACGGCGCCGAGCACGTGTCGATCGCCTCGCTGCCGGGGATGGCCGAGCGGACGATCATCCTCGACGGGTTCTCCAAGACGTTCGCGATGACGGGATGGCGGCTGGGGTACGCCGTGGTCCCGCCGTCGCTCATCGAGATGTACGGCCAGCTGGTCATCAACACCATCAGCTGCGCGCCGACCTTCGCCCAGGTCGGTGCCGTCGAAGCGCTCGTCGGGCCGCAGGACGATGTCGACGCGATGGTCGTCGAGTTCAAGGCCCGCCGCGATCTCCTCGTCGATGGGCTCAATGCCATCCCGGGCATCCGCTGCGCGACCCCGGTCGGGGCGTTTTACGCGTTCCCGTCCATCGGCGGGACCGGGCTGACCGGCGCCGAGATGGCCGACCGGCTGCTCCACGAGGCGGGGGTGTGCGTGCTGGCGGGGACGGCGTTCGGGCACGTCGGGACCGAGCACATCCGGATCTCCTACGCGAACTCGCGGGACAATCTGACCGAGGCGCTCGGTCGGATCGGCCGCTTCGTCGAGGGGCTCGGTCGTGGCTGACGGGCGGGCTGCCGGGTCCGCCGCCCGGACGGCTGCGCGGCCGCGCGTGTTCGTCACCCGGATCATCCCCGACGAAGGGCTCGCGGCGCTCCGGGCAACGTGCGATGTGGACCTGTGGCAGCACGAACTGCCACCGCCGCGAGATGAGCTGCTGCGTCGGGTCGCCGGTTGCGACGGCGTGCTGACCCTGCTCACCGACCGGGTCGACGACGAGTTCCTCGACGCTGCCGGGCCGGGACTGCGGGTCGTGTCGAACTACGCCGTCGGGTTCGACAACATCGATGTCGCAGCGTGCGCTCGGCGCGGGATCCCGGTCGGCAACACCCCGGGCGTGCTGACCGACACCACCGCCGACCTCGCCTTCGCACTGCTGATGGCCGCAGCCCGGCGCCTGCCCGAGGGGGACCGCTACGTGCGGGCCGGGCACTGGCAGACGTGGGGCCCGATGCTCCTGCTCGGCGACGACGTCCATGGCGCGACGATCGGCATCGTCGGCTTCGGTCGCATCGGCCAGGCTGTGGCCCGGCGGGCAAGGGGGTTCGGGATGGAGATCCTGTACCACGACCTGCAGCCGCTGCCGGACGACGTCAGCGGTCCGCTCGACGCGACGTACCTGCCGCTCGAGGGCCTGTTGCCGAGAGCCGACTTCGTGTCGCTCCATGTCAACCTGTCGGACGTCACGCGCCACCTCATCAACGCCTCGACGCTGGCCCTCATGAAGCCGACCGCGATCCTCATCAACACGTCGCGCGGCCCCGTGGTCGACCAGATCGCCCTGGCCGATGCGCTGCGCGACGGGGTCATCGCCGGCGCCGCGCTCGACGTCACCGACCCGGAGCCGATCGCCATGGACGACCCGCTGCTCGACCTCGACAACTGCCTGATCGTGCCGCACATCGCGTCGGCGTCACGGGCGACGCGAGGCAAGATGGCCGCCATGGCGGCCGCCAACCTGCTGGCCGGGGTGCGCGGCGACCCGTTGCCGACCGAGGTGCCTCCGCCCGCGTGAGCAGCGGACGACCGGCGCACGTCGTCGTGATGGGCGTGACCGGGACCGGCAAGTCGTCGATCGGTCGGGCGCTCGCGGATGCGCTCGACTGGGTCTTCATCGAGGGCGACGCGGTCCATCCCGCGGCCAACATCGCCAAGATGCGCGCCGGCATCCCGCTGACCGACGAGGACCGCATCCCGTGGTTGGAGGCACTCGGCCGGTTGACCGCGCAGCGCGACGCCGAGGGCCGATCGACCGTCGTCGCCTCCTCCGCGCTGCGGCGGATGTACCGCGACCTGCTGCGCGGCGCCGTGCCCGACGGTCCGACCTTCTTCGTGCACCTCGTCGCACCGTCGAGCGTCCTGCTGGGGCGCATGAGGGCGCGTGACCACTTCATGCCGCCGGCGCTGCTGGATTCCCAGTTCGACGCCCTGGAGCCGCTGTCCGGGGATGAGGACGGGGTCATGATCGACGTCGACCGGCCGCCCGCCGACGTCCTCGGCGAGGCGCTGGCCACGGTACGAGCCCGCTTCCCCGACACGGTCGGCCACGACCCGACGGGCTCATGATGCGGCTCCAGGCGGCCCGCGTCGTGGCCGTCGTGTCGGCGCTCGGCTGGCTCGTGCTGCCGGGCTTCGGCCTGATCGACCTCGCCGTGACGTGGTCGCCGGAGTGGCCACAGGTCCTCGAAGCGGGATGGGGCCTGTTCTTCAGCGTCATCGTGGCGGGCCCCTTCGTCCTCGTCGCACTGCGTCCCGATCGGTTGCGGGCGGCCGCCGCACAACTCGGGGTCGCCGTGGGTGCCCTGGCGGTCGCAGCGATCGTCACCTGGGAGCCGCGCCTGATCGGTCTGGCGGGGCTGATCGTGGCCGAGGCGGGTGTCGTCGGTTTCCTGGCGCGCGGTCGCCGGCGCGTAGCCGTCGACGAACGTGCGACGACGAGCACCGGGTGGTCCAGGCCGCTGCTCGCGATCACGCTGCTCGGCGGGGTGCCGTGGCTTGCCTACACGTGGCAGATGCTCGAACTCGACCGGCGGGATGCGCCCGTCGACCTGACCCTCGGGATCGACCACTACGCTGTGCAGGGCGCCGTCGGCTTGGCCATGGTCGGGCTCGGCGTGCTCGCTGTCGGCTGGCCGGTCGGTCGGCGCCTGCTGAGCGTCACCGTCGGCATCACCGCCGCCTACTTCGGGATCGTGTCGTTCGGCTGGCCTGGTTCTGCGGGTGGCGTCGACCCACGGTGGTCCGTGGCAGCCATCCTCTGGGGAGCGACCGTCATCGTTGCCGGATGGCTCTGGCCGCCGCGAGCCAGCCCGTCCGACAGAGCCGCAGAACGTGCTACGTTCCCCGCGGGCCGGTAGCTCAGTGGTCAGAGCAGGGGACTTTTAATCCTTTGGTCGTGGGTTCGAATCCCACCCGGCTCGCCACTTGGTTGATTCCCCGTCGCCCCACCGACAGGGCGGCGCCTCGGGGGCCTGCCATCGCGACGATTCGCCTCAGCCCTCTGACGGTCTGGCCTGTGCGCGGTACGCGATGACTTCGACCTTCTCGAGGGTGATCAGTCCGTCGGCGACCATCGCGTCCAGCTCCGGGAGCACGGCCCGAAGGCGATCTTCCTGGTCGACCACCTCGATGAGGACCGGTAGGTCGCTCGAGAGCGACAGGATCCTGGTCGTGTGGAGGTGCTGCTTGGCGCCAAACCCCTCGATCCCGCGCAGTACGGTGGCCCCTGCGAGCCCGTGTTCGCGGAGCCGGTGGATGATCGCCTCGTACAGCGGCCGCCCGTGCCAGGTGTCCGACTCGCCGATGTAGATGCGGGCGAGCAGCCCCGTTCCCTCGATCTTCATGCCAGCGCCCTGCCGACCTGCAGACCGACGACCAGGACGATCATCCCGATCACCATCGAGCCGACCAGGTTCGCCAGGCCGAGCCCCACCGCCCCATCCTCGATCAATCGCCAGCTCTCGAGCATCAGGGTCGAGAACGTCGTGTAGGCGCCGATGAACCCGACCAGCAGTGGCCCGCGGACCGAGGCCGGCAAGACGCCGCGCTCGATGGCCAGTGCGAACAGGAATCCAAGCAGGAGTGAGCCCGACATGTTGACCACCAGCGTGCCGAGCGGGAACGCGCCGGGCATCCGCTGCGAGACCCACTGGTCGACGACGTAGCGGCTCGCCGCTCCGGCGGCACCACCGAGGGAGATCAGGACGATGGGCACCACAGCGCCTCCGGGAACCAAACGGCATTGGACCACGCAGGAGCTATCAGCCCGGGCCGCCCGGGCGTTCCAAGGCGAGCCCCATCGCCACCGCAGAGCATCAGGCGGCCGCGCGTACCGGTCAAGCGCCGAGACCGGGTGACGGGAATCGGCGATGTCAGGTCCGGTGGGCGGCCGTGCGCCCGATCCATTCCCGGTCAGCGGCTGTCACCACGTGGCCCGACAGCCTCCCCACGTCGTCTGGAGCGCCGGCGGACTTCGTGACATTCGGCCGATGCGTGGCTGGACAGCCGGGCTGAAGATGGAGCCGATCGGTACGCCGACCGCCCTTGTCCCTCGTCGGCCCGATCCACCAAGCGATCGCACAGCGAGGGTGACATGCGCATTCGACGTGGCCTCCTGTTCTGGGGCCTGTTCCTCATCCCGGTCGGCGCCCTGCCGTTGCTCGTCCGGGCCGGCGCGCTCGACCCGGCGCGGGTCGCCGATGCCTGGCGACTCTGGCCGATCCTGCTCGTCGCGCTGGGCATCGCGCTCATCCTGGGGCGCGGTCGGGCGGGCCTGCTCGGGACGAGCATCGCGGCCGTCGCGCTCGGGCTCGTCGTCGGCGGCGCGCTCGCCTCCGGCACCGGGCTCATCGGCAACTTCGGTGACTGCGCGAATCCGGGTCGCGGCGGCGACCAGGTCGTCGAACAGAGCGGCACGTTCAGTGCTCCTGCCGCGGTCCGGTTCGACCTCGACTGCGGAGCGTTCGACGTGTCGGTGGTGTCGGGCAGCGACTGGAACGCCCGGGCCGAGTATCGCGGCCAGGCGCCGGAGATCAACGCGTCCGGCTCCAGCCTGAACCTCGTTTCGCCCAGTGGCTTCGGGCTGCACGGCCAGGATTGGACCGTCCGCCTCCCGGCCGATCAGCTCGGTGAGCTGTCGATCACGTCGAACGCCACGGCCGGCACGATCGACCTCAGCACCGCGGAGCTGTCCCGGTTCGGTGCGGACTTCAACGCCGGGGACCTGCGGGTGAACGCGTCCCAGGCGGCCGTCGCCCAGGTCGACGTGTCGATGAATGCCGGTCGATTGCGGCTGACCCTCGGCAGCGGCCCGGTCGCGGGCTCCCTGTCGGCCAATGCCGGAGCGATGGAGCTGTGCGTCCCGCCCGATGCGAGCCTGCGGTTCCAGGTCGATGACCAGATCACCTTCGGGCACAACCTCGGCGACCGTGGTCTGACCCGAAACGGGAATACCTGGACGCGAGGCGGCACGGCGGGTGACGCGTCGATCGACCTGTCGATCGACGGCAACGCCGCGAGCTTCACGCTGGATCCCGAGGGAGGTTGCTGACATGAACGATCGTCTGTACCGCTCGCGCGACGACCGCGTGATCGCCGGCGTGGCCGGCGGCCTCGCCGAGATGTGGGACATCGACCCGTCGCTGCTGCGCATCGTCTGGGCGCTGCTCATCGTGTTCACCGGCGGGGTGGCCCTCGTCGTCTACATCGTCATGGCCATCGTCGTGCCAGAGGAGCCCTACGGCTACTCGGGCGCGTTCGGCCCGAGCCCGTTCGGGGCCAGCGCGGGGCCGGCCGGCTGGCCACCTGCCGCGCCCGTGGCCGGCACGCCCTCTGCTGACCCGGCCGCGCCCGCGACCACCGCCGGGACCGAAGCGCCGGCGACGGCGCCGACGCCGAGCGCCTGGCTGGCGAGCGGGTCCGTGCCGCCACCGAGCGGCGCCGGATGGGTGTCGCCTGACATGTCTCGCCAAGAAGCGCGCTACGCCCGCCAGCAGGCGCGGGTGGCGCGCCGGGCGGCCCGCGGCGAGCATCGGGGCGGGCTGTCCGGTGGTCTGATCGGTGGTCTCGTGCTCGTCGGTCTTGGGCTCTTCTTCCTGGCCCGCGAGTGGCTGCCGCAGCTCGACTTCGACTGGTTCTGGCCGCTCATCCTCGTAGGACTCGGTGTCGTGCTGCTCCTGTCGGCCGTCGGCCGCGGACCGCGCGAGCCCGGGAGCGGAGCATGACCAGCGCCAGAAGTGGGTCGATCATCGCCGCGACATGGCTGATCGGCCTCGGCGTCGTCTTCCTCGTGCGCGAGGCGCTCAGCCTGTCATGGGGCCAGGCGTGGCCCCTGTTCGTCATCCTCGTCGGCGTGGCGAGCTTCGTGTCGACCCTGTTCGGGCATCGCGGCGGGGCCGTCTGGATCTGGACATTCACCTGGCCGTTGCTGTGGATCGTGATCGGCGTCCTGCTCCTGCTCAGCACGACCGGACGGTTGGGTGCCGGCCCGGGTGAGCTCATCGCCACCTACTGGCCGTGGCTGCTGGTCGGCCTCGGCGTGTGGTTCCTCGTCGGCGCGCTCGTCCCCGGCGGCCGTGCCCCGACCGAGCAGCTGGCGGTGCCGCTGGGCGGCGCGCCGTCCGCGGCGGTTCGCATCCGCTTCGGGGCCGGCACGCTCACGACCCGACCGGCTGGGTCCGGCAACCTGGTCGACGGCGACTTCCGTGGCGGTGTCGAGCACCGCATCAGCGGCCCGGGCCGCGTCGAGCTTGCCCAGGACACCACCTACGGGTTGCCCTGGCTCGATCGCGAATCGACATGGACCGTCGGCCTGACCGCCGAGGTTCCGCTCGACCTGCGGGTGGAGGCTGGCGCGAGCCGGACCACGCTGGACCTGCGTGACCTGCGGGTCCGCAGTCTCGAACTGCAGACCGGCGCCAGCGAGACGCACATCCTGCTGCCGCGCGCAGCGGGGTCGACGACGGTCAAGGCGGAGGCCGGGGCGGCGTCGGTGACGTTCGAGGTCCCGAGCGGGGTCGCCGCCCGGATCCGGACGCGGATGGCGCTCGGCAGCAGCCACATCGACGAGGGACGCTTCCCGCGCATCGGCGACGTCTACCAGTCGATCGATTACGGCACGGCGGCCAATACCGTCGACCTCGACCTGCAGGGCGGCGTCGGTTCGGTCCGGGTGGTCGGCGGAACGTAGCCGACACCTCGCCGCAACCCTCGCCGCCGCTGCGGCGGCGAACGCCCCTGAACGGCAACCTTGTCGGGCCCGACTCGGGCGCCGACCCGGGCGGTGACGCCGCCTAGCCTTCGGCCACACCCAGCGCTCGGGTGCTCGCGTACGCGAGAAGGAGGCCATGGGTTGGATACCGGAGACACCGCCTGGCTGTTGATGTCGACGGCCCTCGTGATGATCATGCTGCCGGGGCTCGCCCTGTTCTACGGCGGGCTCGTGCGCCGCAAGAATGTCCTGTCCACGATCATGCACAGCTTCTTCGGCCTCGCCCTCGTCAGCGTCGTGTGGGTGGTCGTCGGCTTCAGCCTTGCCTTCGGGACGGATGTCGGTGGTCTTGGGATCATCGGCGGCTTCGATCACCTGCTGTTGAACGGTGTCGGCCTGGAGCCCAGTACGGTCTACGCCACGACCGTCCCGTTCGTCCTGTTCGCCGGGTTCCAGATGATGTTCGCGGCCATCACGCCGGCACTGATCACGGGCGCGTTCGCGGAGCGCAAGCGGTTCGGGGCATTCGTGCTGTTCACGATCCTGTGGTCGGTCTTCGTGTACTCGCCACTTGCCCATTGGGTCTGGTCGGTCGACGGCTGGCTGTTCAAGCTCGGCGCGCTCGATTTCGCCGGCGGCACGGTCGTCCACATCAGCTCCGGTATCTCGGCCCTGATCGTGGCCATCGTCATCGGTCGCCGGGCGGTGAACGGCGAGAGCCTCGAGCCCCACGACGTGCCCATGACGGTCCTCGGCGCCGGCCTCCTGTGGTTCGGCTGGTTCGGGTTCAATGCCGGTTCGGCGCTGTCGGCCGGTGGTCTGGCCGCAAGCGCGCTCGTGGTCACCAATACGGCCGCCGCGGCGGCCACGATCACCTGGGTCCTGGCCAGCTACCTGCACAAGGGCAAGGTCAGCGTCGTCGGGGCGGCCTGCGGCGCGGTGGCCGGGCTCGTCGCGATCACCCCGGCCGCGGGCTTCGTCACGGCCGGTGGCGCGCTGGTCATCGGCCTCGTGGTCGGCGGACTGTGCTACAGCGCCACGCTGCTCCGGGCGCGGATCAAGGTGGACGACGCGCTGGACGTGTTCGCCGTGCACGGCGTCGGCGGCACGTTCGGCGCCATCGCCACGGGCGTCCTCGCGACGGCCGCGATCCAGCCGGCCTATGCCGGCCTCATCGACGGCAACGCCGGGCAGCTCGCGACCCAGCTCGTGGCGGTCGGGGCCACCATCGCCTATGCCGTGGTGGCCACGTTCATCATCGTCAAGGTGGTCGGCGTGGTCCTGGCGATCCGGGTCTCGCCCCGCGATGAGGAGATCGGCATCGACCTCGCCACGCACGGCGAGGTGGCCTACCAGCCCTGACCGATGCGGAACGACCACCCGCTGTACGACCCGCGCTACGAGCACGACGCGTGCGGCGTCGGGTTCGTCGCGGACGCGGGCGGGCGGTCACGGGCGCGGGTCCTGCCGCTGGCCCTCGCGGGGCTCGGGGCGCTCGCCCATCGGGGGGCCTTCGGGGCGGATGGTGAATCGAGCGACGGTGCCGGGATCTCGCTGCCGTTGAGCCGCTCGCTGTTGTCGCTCATCGCTCCTGACCACGTCGTGCCGGGCAGGCGGCCGGCGGTGGTGACCCTGTTCCTGCCTCGCGGCCGAGCGGCCCAACGGGCCGGTCGCGACCTTGTCCGGCGCGTCTTCACCGAGGCTGGCCTGCCGGTGCAGGCCTGGCGGGCCGTGCCCTTCGACCCGGCCGCGCTGGGGGCGGATGCCGCGGCCAGCCGACCACGCGTCGTCCAGGCCGTCGTCGCCCGGCCGACTCGAGGCGCCGGGGATCCGCGGCCGATCAGCGAGGCGGACTTCGAGCGACGCCTGGTCGTCGCCCGCCGCCGCCTGGAGACCGCCGTCCGCGCGGCGGGTCGGGGGCTGGCGGAGCTGTCGGTGCCGTCGGCCTCGTGCCGGACGATCGTCTACAAGGGACTGGTCGCCGGTGGCCGGCTGGCCGACCTGTACCCCGATCTGCGCGCCCCGCTCGAGGTCGACTACGCGGTCTTCCACCAGCGCTACGCCACGAATACGCGGCCGGTCTGGCGACTGGCTCAACCGTTCCGGTCGATCGCCCACAACGGCGAGATCAACACCGTGCGCGGCAACCGCGAGCAGGTCCGCGGGCGAGCCGCCGATCGCGGCGGTGGTGCGATCGCGGCCGACCTCGTCGACGCCGGTCCGCTGCTCTCGCCGGACGGCTCGGACTCGCTCGCCCTCGATGAGGGCCTCGAGCTGCTCACGACGAGCGGCTGGGATCTCGTGCCCGCCCTCATGACGGTGATCCCAGAGGCGCTTGGCCTGCGCCGGGCGCCGCACCCCCATGTCGCCACGCTGCGGCGACGCAGCGCCGGGATGCTCGCGCCGTGGGACGGACCCGCCGCTCTCGTGTTCGCCGACGGACGGCACGTCGGGGCGATGGTCGATCGCAACGGCCTGCGGCCGCTGGCGTTCGCCATTACCCGCGACCGGATCGTCGCGGCGGCCTCCGAGGCGGGCGCGGTCCCACTCTCCGCGAGCGACACCGTCCGGCGTGGCCGCCTCGGGCCGGGGGAGATCCTGCTCGTCGAGCCCGGCCGGCGGGCGATCCGCGAGGACACCGAGGCGAAGGCCTGGGTCCTGCGCCAGCTGCCCATCCACGACGCACCGCGGCCGTTCCACGAGGACAGCGTCGAGGACGCGGTCCACGCCGTGACCGGGCGTCCGCCGCTGGGCCTGCCGGTGCGGTACCTGGCCGGGCTGGACGCCGAACGCGCCCGGCTCGACATCAGGACGATGGTGCTCGAGGCGCACGAGCCGCTGTGGAGCATGGGCGACGACACCCCGACCGCCGGCCGCGCCCGTCTCGACCGACCGGTCGCCGACCACCTCCGCCAGGCGTTCGCCCAGGTCACGAATCCGGCGATCGACCCCGAGCGCGAACGCCTCGTCATGGATCTGCGGGTGGAGCTCGGCCGGCGACCGGCGTTGCTCGGCGGGGTGCCTCGCTGGCCACGGACGCTCCGTCTGGAACGGCCGGTCATCGCCGACCTGCGGGGCCTGACCGACGCGCTGGGTGCACGCGGGCAGCGCGTCCGGATGCTCGATGCGACCTGGCCGATGGCCGATGGCGCCGCCGGCCTCGACTTGGCGCTGGCGGGCCTGGGCAGGAGCGCGGTGCGTGCCGCGATGCGTGGGGTCGAGGTCGTCATCGTCAGCGATGCGGCGCTACGGCTCGATCGCTTGCCGGTGCCCTCGGTCCTGGCCGTCGGTGCCGTCCACCGGGCGCTCACCTCCGCCGGGCTGCGTGGCCGGACCGACATCGTCGCGGATGCGGCCGACATCCTTGACGTCCACGCCATGGCGATGGTCCTCGCCGTCGGCGCGACGATCGCCCATCCGCGCCTCGCGATCGAACTGGCGGTCGAGCTGGCGGGGACTCGCGGCGCGGAGGAGGTCACGCCGCGGATCGCGGTCACGAATCTCCTCGCCGCGTTCGAGGCGGGCCTGCGCAAAACGCTCGCCCGGATGGGGATCAGCGCGATCGCGAGCTACATCGGTGGCTCGCTCATCGACACGATCGACCTCGCCCCCGATGTCGTCGACCGGTGCTTCCCGGCGGCCGCGACGTGGCCGGGGCGGACGACGCTGCACGACCTGGGCGAGCGGATCGTTCGGCGCGCCGCGACTGCTGGGGTCCTGCCGACGCCCGCGGCCGGTCGCGAGGCGCGTCTGCCCGACCCCGGCTACGCCCGTTTCCGGACCGACGGCGAGGCGCATCGCTTCGCGCCCAGGATCGTCACCGAGATCCAGGTGCTGTCGGGCGCGTCCGCCACGACCCGATCCGATGGCGCCGACGAGGCGGTCGAGTCGGCCCTGACACGGTACCGGGCGACGCTCGCGGCCTCGGTCGCCACGGCCGCACCTCGCGACGAGCTGCGAACCCGGCGTGCTGCCGCCGCGATCGATCCGGGCGACGTCGAGGATGCCCGCGCGATCGTCCGCCGCTTCGTCGTGTCGGCGATGAGCGTCGGCGCCCTGTCGCCCGAGGCTCACCAGGCGTTGACGATCGGCATCCAGCGGGCGGGTGGCGCAGCGAACACCGGCGAGGGCGGGGAGGATCCGGCCTGGTACGAGCCCGGCCCTGACGGCCGGCGCCGGGATGCGCGGATCAAGCAGGTCGCCTCGGCGAGGTTCGGGGTGACCGCCACGTACCTCGCCCGGGCCGACCAGCTCGAGATCAAGATCGCCCAGGGCTCCAAGCCCGGCGAGGGCGGCCAGCTCCCCGGTCGCAAGGCCACGGCGTACATCGCAGCGCTCCGGCGCGGCCAGGCCGGGCAGAGCTACATCAGCCCGCCGCCGCACCACGACATCTACTCGATCGAGGATCTCGCCCAGCTCATCGCCGACCTGCGCGCGATCAACCCGGCGGCGCGCATCGGAGTCAAACTCGTGGCCAGCCGGGGTGTCGGAACCATCGCGGCCGGGGTCGCCAAGGCCGGTGCCACGTACATCCACCTGTCCGGTCATGCCGGTGGGACCGGCGCCTCGCCCCTGTCATCGATCAAGCACGTCGGCGCGCCCTGGGAACTGGGTCTCGCCGAGGTCCACCAGGTCCTGCTCCGCAACGGTCTCCGCGACCACCTCTCGTTGCGGGCGGACGGTGGCCTCCAGACGGGCCGCGACCTGCTCGTGGCGGCACTGCTGGGCGCCGAGGAGTTCGCGTTCGGGACGGCGGCGCTGGTCGCCATCGGTTGCGACATGGCCCGCCAATGCCATCTCGACACGTGCCCCACCGGGATCGCGACCCAGCGCGACGACCTGCGCGCGAAGTTCCGCGGCACGCCCGACATGGTCGAGCGGTTCTTCCTCGCGCTCGCCGATGATCTGCGCCGTGAGCTGGCGAGCGTCGGGGCGCGCTCGGTCGGCGAGGTGATCGGCGAGTCCCGCCGGTTCCTGCACCCGACGCGCGAGGCTCGGGCCGAACTGGCGGCCGTCGTCGGGTCGGCGACCTGGGCGGCGGACGCCGCGCGACGTGCGGACCCGTCGCTCCCCGGCCGGATGAGTCGGCAGGCACCGTCGTCACGCCTGGAGGCGCGGATCTCGGGGGCACTGCGCGGGCAGGGCCCGCTGCGTGCGAGCGGCCTGACCCTCACGACCGCCGATCGCTCGTTCGGGGCGGCCCTCACCGGCGCGATCGAGCGCGGCGAGCTGCAGGGACCCGTCCACCTGGAACTGCGCGGCACGGCCGGCCAGTCGTTCGGAGCGTTCGCGGGTCCCGGTGTCGAGCTGACCCTCGTCGGACAGGCCAACGACTACGTGGGCAAGGGGCTGTCGGGCGGTCGGATCCTGGTCGTGCCCGAGGGCGATCTGGCCGCCGAGTCCGGACGTGCGGCGATCGCCGGGAACACCGTCCTCTACGGCGCGACGGCAGGTCGACTGCACCTGGTCGGGCGCGCGGGGATGCGCTTCGCGGTCCGCAACAGCGGCGCGTCCGCGGTCGTCGAGGGCATCGGCGTCCACGGCTGCGAGTACATGACCGGCGGCACGGTCGTCGTGCTCGGTCCGATCGGCGCGAACTTCGGGGCGGGCATGACCGGCGGGCGGGCGTACCTCTACGATCCGACTGGTCGGCACGCGGCCGCGCTCGATCGCGACAGCGTCGACGCCGTCCGGCTGTCTGACGTGATCCGACGTCGGGTCGATGGCCCGAGCGCATTCGACGAGCTGTTCGGACTGCTCCAGGACCATGCCGCCGCCGGTTCGGCCACCGCCGCGCGGTTGGTGCTGTCCGATCGTGTCGCGTTCGACTTCTGGCTGGTCGAACCGATCGGTGTGGCGGGCGAGGGCAGCGTCACCGGCGGGCCTGCCGCGTCCGCGCTTCCGGTCGACGGTTCGGTCCGGGTGACCGGACGCGCCTGACACGCCCACGGCGGAGCAGGCCGGATCGCCTGCTCTCATGACGCTCTCAGCGGCGGACGCGACGCTGCCCAACGATGACCGCCGTCACCCGTCCTGCTCCGGCCACCTTCAGCCGCTCCCTTCGTGGCGCTCGGGCCGAGGACGTGGTGGGCGTCATCGGCGCCAACCTCGTGCTCATCGTCGCGATGTGGGTGCGCCACGGTGGCTTGGACCAGCTCGGCACGGTCGCCGGACTGGCGACCGGCGTGGGCCAGCTGAGTGCGCTGCTCGGGACCGCGTTCGCCCTGCTCCAGTTGCTGCTGATGTCTCGGGCGCCCTGGCTGGATCGGACGTTCGGTCGGGACCGGCTGACGCGGGCCCACCGCTGGGTGGGCTTCGCCACGATCTGGCTGCTGGTCGGGCATGGGCTGCTGACGACCGTGGGCTTCGCCCTGACCGAGGGCCGATCGGTGTTCGGCGAGGCCTGGGTCCTCATCAGCACCTGGGAGTACGTGCTGATGGCGACCGTCAGTCTCGCCCTGTTCGTCGGGATAGCGGTCACGTCCGTCCGGCTCGCTCGCACGCGGCTGTCGTACGAGTCCTGGTACGGCATCCACCTGTACGCCTATCTCGCGGTCGCGCTCGGGTTCGCCCATCAACTCGTGGTCGGCACCGACTTCGTCGATGACCCCGTCGCGCGCCTGTACTGGATCGGCCTCTACCTGGCGACGGTCGGCACCCTCGTGGTCTTCCGGTTCGGCGCTCCACTCGTCGCCAACTGGCGCCATCGCTTCCGGGTCGCCAACGTCGTGCGAGAGGCGCCGGGGGTCGTGTCGGTCTATCTGACCGGGCGGGAGTTGGATCGCTTTCCGATCCGCGCCGGCCAGTACGTCGTCGTCCGCTTCCTCGTGGCGGGTTGGTGGCGGGCGCATCCGTACAGCATCTCGGCGCAGCCGAACGGTCGCTGGCTGCGCCTGACGGTCAAGGCGCTGGGCGACGATTCGAGCCGGCTCGACGAGCTGCCGATCGGCACGCGGGCGATCGTCGAGGGACCGTACGGCAACCTGACGAGCGAGGCGCGGCGCGTGCCGGACGTCCTCCTCGTCGCGGGCGGGATCGGCGTGACGCCGCTGCGGGCGATCCTCGAAGAGGTGTCGGGCGAGTCGTCCGTGACGCTGCTCTATCGAGCGGCACGCCACGCCGATGTCGTGTTCAGGCGCGAGCTCGACGCCCTGGCCGAGCGACGCGGCGTTCGCATCGAGTACCTCGTCGGCTCGCGTCGCGATCGCGACCGAGTGCGCCGGCCCGGTCCGCTGTCCGCCGCGGCGATCGACCGGCTGGTGCCCGATGTCGCGTCGCGCGAGGTCTACCTCTGCGGCCCGACCGGGATGATGACCGAGGTCGGCGCCGCCATCGAGTCGCTCGGCGTTCCGCCCGAGCGCATCCACCGCGAACGATTCGATACCTGATGCGGAGCAGCCGATGATCCCGAAGCGCGCCATCTCCGCCCTGCTGGCCACGGTCCTTGGCCTGGTCCTGCTGTTCAGCTTCAAGACGCCCGACGCCACACGACTGACGGCGTCGGGGGCGTCCGATCCGGTCATCGTCGGCACGCCGGGGACATCGGGCTCGACGAGTTCGGCCGGCTCGACCGATACGGGAACGGCTGCCGCCGCGCCGACACCGGCTGTTGGTGGCGCCGGTGGGGCGACGGCCGGCGGTGCCTATGCCGATGGGACATTCACCGGTGCCACGGTCTCGACCCGCTACGGCGACGTCCAGGTCGCAGTCGTGATCTCCGGTGGCACCGTGTCCGACGTGACCGCCCTGCAGCTGCCATCGGGCGACGGTCACTCGCGCCGGATCGCCCAGGTCGCCGCGCCGATCCTGCGCGAGGAAGCGCTGACCGCCCAGAGCGCCGACATCGACCTCCTGTCGGGCGCCACGTATACCAGTGAGGCCTACGCCGAGTCGCTGCAGTCCGCGCTCGACAACGCCCACGCGTGACCCGCATGGCCGCAGGCCGGTCGCCGGCGAGTGGGCCGCTCCGTCGCGTCGAGACCGTGATGGGCACGGTCGCCTCGTTCGACGTCCGCGATCCGGCGGCCGATCCGGACCGTCGCCCGGCGGCGGCGATGGCGATCGACCGGGCGGTCGCGTGGCTGCACGACGTGGACCGGCGGTTCAGCCCGTATCGACCGGACAGCCAGGTCAGCCGCATCGCCGCTGGCACCCTGGCCGAGGTCGATGCGGACGCGGACCTGCGCGCCGTGCTGGAGTTGGCCGATGCGCTCGCCATCGATAGCGACGGGGCGTTCGATGTGCGCCGTTGGCAGCCCGACGGCCGCCTTGATCCGAGCGGGATCGTCAAGGGCTGGGCGATCGACGCCGCGGCCGCCATCCTTGCCGATGCCGGTTGTTCGACCTTCGCGATCGGTGCCGGCGGCGACCTCGTCGCGCGTGGCGGCGGCGAGCCGGACCGCGGCTGGCGGGTGGGGATCCGACACCCGGACCGACCCGATCGCGTGGCGGCCGTCCTGACGGTCCCGGATGCAGCGATCGCGACGTCCGCCGCGTACGAGCGCGGCGCCCACATCCGTGACCCGCGCTCCGGCCGGGTGCCAGACGGGGTCCGGAGCATGACCGTCGTCGGGCCAAGTCTCACCTGGGCCGATGCCTACGCGACGGCGGGCTATGTCCTCGGCAACGACGGGCTCGACTGGATCGCCGCCCATGACGGATACGCCGCGTTGTCGATCGGCTGGGACGACCGGATCCGCTGGTCGGCCGGCCTGGACAGCCTGCTGGTGCGCTGAGCGAACGACGGCCAGGCGCCGCGCCGGGCTCTAGCCGCGCAGGCGGGCCAGTGCCCGCTCCGCCTGGTCGAGGTGATGTCGGTCGTGGCCGGCGATCAGGCGCCACATCAGCCCATACGACTCGGGGCCGCGCTCGCGGTGGACGCCGACGCGAATGCGAGTCGCGGGATCCGTGTTCGCCCAGAGCCGGAGGTTCGCGCTCCGCAGCGCCTCGAACAGGGCGATCAGCTGGTCCGGATCGTCGTCACGATGGCCCAGACCCGCGACCCAGCGATCCTGGTCGTAGCCGACGATGTCCGGTGTGTCCTCGGACACGATCCAGCGCGCGCGGGCCGAAGCGACGATCTCGGAGTCGACCATGTGGCCCACGCATTCGATCACCGACCACTCCGCCGCTTCCGGTCGCTCGCGGAGTCGTGCGCCCGCGTCGCGAACGAGCGCCCGCAGGCTCCCGGGCGTGCCGGCCTGGACCTCGGCCGGATCGTCGTCAGCCAGCCATCCGAGGATCGTCGCGCGATAGGCGTCTGGGCTGGCAACGGGGTCCGGACTCGGTGGGACCCCGGGCCGCGTGGTGCCCGTCACGCCGTCACGCCTGCGGGCGGGCGGTCATGCCGGCCGTCAGCTCGTCGGCGATGCAGCTATCGAGGCGGCGGACCGCCGCCGCACTCGCCCGGCTGAGGCCGGCCAGACCGACCGCCGTCAGGTGCCGGAGCGGCGATCCGCTCGGGCTCGAGCCGGCGCGGGACGCCTGCGCTGCTCGAACGGCAAGGGCATCGCGGCGGGCGTCGCGTCGGCGCTCCGCGATGAGGTCGGCGGCAAGGAAGATGTCGGCAAAGGTCATGATGACTCCTCGTGAACGTGGCCGGATCAGCGTCGATGGTCGTCGGGCAGGCGATCGCGGGAGTCGGCGCCCCAGCGCAACGCGCCGAGGGCGAGTCCGGTCAGTCCGCTGATCGCGATGAAGAGGGTGAGCAGTTGATCCATGTCCGAGGCTCCGCTGTGCGTGTCGATGGTCCCCATCATCGAGGTGTTCTGGCCCCATTGCCAGAGCCACGGAACGCCATCTCGATGAGGCCAGACCGTTCGACCGACGTGCCTGCATCATCGCATCCAAAGATGCCAGTTCCTGTCAGGTATGGGCCGCGGGCTGTCGGTTTCCCCTCCGGATCGGGCTGCCGCGTGACCCGACGGCGCAACCCGTCCGCAACCGAGCGGGACCCGTTCCGCTAACGACGTCGCGGCCGGGCCGGCGTAGCCTCATGTTCCAGACCAGCGAAGAGGTGACCGCGATGCTCCATCGAACCGACTCCGAGCTCCGCCACCCGCTGGCCGTGCGCGATGGCACCGGCGCGCCCGTGACCTGCGCGGCGTGCGGCTGTCGCCTTGCGGCGACAGGCGATGCGTGGTTCCACTTCAATCCCCTGGGTGGTCGGGACGCGCGGGGCTGCCGGGTCGCCTGCGCCGACGCCGCGCACGACGCGACCGGTCAGCCGATCTCGGTGCCGGTCTAGGCCGCAGCCTCACCCGCCAGCGTCGGGCTCGACGACGATGCGATAGCCGACGCCGCGCACGGCCACGACGTGCGGTCCCCCGGCCGCCTCGACCTTCGATCGCAGGCGAGCCAGATGTGGCTTGAGCCAGAGCAGGTCCGGATCGGGTTCGGCAGGCCAGCCGGCACGGGCCAGCTGGAGGTGCGGCACGATGTCGCCCGCGGCCCGGACGAGCGTCTCGAGCAGGCGGAACTCGGTGGGGGTGAGGGCGAGCGGGCGGTCGGCCACCCGCGCTTCATGACGGCCCGGCTCCAACAGGAGCGGCCCGACCTCGAGCGGCCCGCTGCTCACGCCGCCAGCGGTGGCGGAGCGGTCCACCCGGCGCATGATCGCGGCGATCCGCGCCAGGAGCTCGGCCTTGCCGAACGGCTTGGTCAGGTAGTCGTCGGCGCCGATGCCGAGCGCGCGCACCTTGGCCGCCTCGCCACTCTCGCCCGACACGACGAGGATCGGTGCCGAGCCCGCGGCCCGCATCTGGCCGGCCACGCTGAAGCCGTCCGGACCGGGCATCGCCAGGTCGAGCAGGACGAGGTCGGGGTGCTCCTCGCGGAAGCGCTTCACGGCCGTCAGGCCGTCGTAGGCGGTGATGACGTGGTGTCCCTCCGTCCCGACGAGTGCGGTGATGGCGCCGACCATGGCCGGGTCGTCGTCGACCACGAGGATCCGGAGGGGGCGGTGGCTCGACACGGGCGATCCTCGCTTCCTGGGCTTCAGATGGCCACGGCGGCCGGCAGGGCGACCACGAATCGGGCGCCGTGCGGTCGGGCCGGCTCGCACCACAGATGGGCGCCCATCGACTCGCCCAGTCGCTTGGCTGCATACAACCCGATACCGGACCCTCGGGCGGTGTGCGTGTCGCGTCGGGCGTACGGCTCGAAGACCCGCTCGCGCCACTCCTCGGGGATGCCCGGGCCCTCGTCGCTGATGCCGATATGGACGACGCCCTCCACGAGACTCCAGTCGATGCTGATGGTCGTGTCGGCCGGCGCGTACTTGACCGCGTTCTCGACGAGGTGTTCGACGATCTGGCGCAGCCGCGGCGCGTCCGCAAGTGCGTGGAGGCGGGAGGACCCGCCGACCGCCAGATGATGATGACCGACCAGCGGTCGCAGCGAGGTCAGCACCTCACCGACCAGCGCCTCGACGTCCACCGGCAGGACGGCCGCCGCATCCTCGGGCACGACGCGGACCGACGCCAGGATCGAATCGACCAAGCGGTCGAGCCGCTCGATCTGCTCGAGGGCGGCGTCGTGCCACGCCGCGCGGGTGTTCCGCCGCTCGATGTCGCGCGACTCGCGCCCGACGAGTCCGGGCTCCTCGGCCAACAGGTCGGCATAGGCGCGCACCACCGCGAGCGGCGTGCGCAACTCGTGGGTGACGAGCGCGATGAGCTCGGAGCGCGCCTCGTCGATCGCCTTGAGCGCTTCCACCCGAGCTTCCGCCTCGGATTGCTGGCGGCCTTTCTCGACGATGCCGGCGAGGAGATCGCCGACGGCGCTCAGCTGCGCGACGTCAGACGAGCTGAACTGGCGCGGTTGCTCGGTCTGGACGTTGAGCACGCCGATCGTCTGGTCGTGCCACGTCAGCGGAACGCTGAGCATCGACGCGATGAACCGTCGCTGGTCGATGCCGCGGACCCACAGGAACCGGGGTTCGGCTGGGACATCCGGGATGAGCAGCGGCTGCTGGTGCTCGGCGACCCAACCGGTGACGCCCTCGCCGAACGGGACCCGAGCCCGGCCGATCTGGAACCGATCGAGCCCGTTGGTCGCCGCGAGGGTCAGGTACGCTCCGTCCCGGTCCAGCAGGTAGAGCGAGGAGACGTCCGCGTGGAGCTCGTCACGCGTCCCGTCGACGACGGTCTCGAGCAGCTCGTCCCACGTTCGCGCCGTGGTCGCCAGTCGCGCGACGTCGTGGATGAAGCGCAGCTGGTCGAGCTGATCGGAGGTCCGCGCCAGGGTGGACGCGGCTTCGGTTCCCAGGCTGGTTCGTCCGTCGGCCACGCCCATCACCTTACAAGGGTAGGAATGCTGGCACCGGAGAATGGTTGCGCTGCGGTCGCCGCTGCGTTGCGATCCCGCTCCGCGTGGCCCGCGCCATGAGCGACGGCGCCGTCCGCCCACGCCGTGCTGAGCCGTCGGGCATCGGCTCCGCCGGTGCCCGCGACCCGCTCGCTCGGGAGATCCGGCTCCTCGGGGCCCTGCTCGGGCAGGTCATCGTCGAACAGGCGGGTCGGCCCACGTTCGAGCTCGTCGAGCGCCTGCGCATCGCCGCGATCGAGCTCCGGCGCGAGGACGACCCGCTGGTCCGCGCGCGACTCGAGGCCGAGCTCGACGGCCTCGACCTCGGCGCCCTCGAGGCGGTCATCTCGGCCTTCTCGCTGTATTTCGGGCTGGTGAACCTCGCCGAAGCCCGCGCCCGCGTCCGGGCGCTGCGCCGCCGGGAGCGGGCCTCCCGCGACGGCCCACTCGACGACTCGGTGGCCGAAGCCATCGACCGGCTGCGCCGCGCCGGGCGGACCGAGGCGGACCTCGACCGGATCATGACCGAGCTGCGCATCGAGCCGGTCCTGACCGCCCATCCGACCGAGGCGCGCCGGCGGACCACGCTCGTCGCCTTGCGTCGCTGCGCGCTGATGCTCGAGCGCCTCGACGACCCGCGCCTGACCCCGGCGGAGGACCACGAGATCCGACGGCGCCTGCGTGAGGAGATCACCCTCCTGTGGCGCACCTCGGACCTGCGGGCGACCGCCCCGCAACCGCTCGACGAGGTGCGGACCGCGATGGCCGTGTTCGACGCCACGCTGTTCACCCTGGTCCCGCGCCTGTACCGGTCGACCGATGCGGCGCTGGGGGCCGACACCGGCGCCAGGCCGCCGCGAGCTCCGGCGTTCGTGCGCTTCGCCACGTGGGTCGGCGGCGACCGCGACGGTAACCCGTCGGTCAGCGCCGAGATGACCGAACGCACGATGCGCATCCAGGCGGACCATGTCCTGCGTGGCTACGAGGCGGTGGCGCTGCGCCTGTCGCAGACGGTCGCAGCCGCCATCTCGCACGATCGAGTCGGGCGGGCCCTGGCGATGCGCCTCGCTCGCGATGCTGAGTCCCTGCCGGAGACCGATCGACAGCTGCGCCGGCGCTTCCCGGACGAGCCGTATCGCCAGCGGTTCGGGTTCATCGCCGAGCGGATCCGCCGGACCCGGGCGGCACTGATCGACGATCCGGGACCGCGGGCCGGAGGCTACCTTGCCGCCGCCGAGCTCGATGCGGAGCTGGTCGAGATCCAGGGCGCTCTCGTCGCCGATGGGCTCGAGCGGGTCGCCTGGGGCGAGATCGCCGAGCTCCGCTGGCAGGTCGCCACCTTCGGGTTCCACCTCGCATCGCTCGAGATCCGTCAGCACGGCGCCGTCCATCGCGCGGCGCTCGAGGCCGTCGATCGCGGGATGCCGGACGATCACCCGGTCGCGCCCGGGGTGACGCTCGGCGAGGTGCTCGCCACCTTCCGGTCGATGGCCGACATCCAGGCGCGGTTCGGCGTGGATGCCTGTCATCGGGTGATCGTCTCGTTCACCGCCGAGCCACGTGATGTCACCGACGTCCTCAAGCTGGCGCACATCGCCGGGACGCGGACCGGCACGGCCCCGCCGGTCCTCGACGTCGTCCCGCTGTTCGAGTCGTCGGCGGCGCTCGGGGCCGCCGGTCCGATCCTCGACACCCTGCTGGCCGACGCCACCTACCGGGCGCACCTCCGTGGCCGGGGCGATCGCCAGGAGGTCATGCTCGGCTACTCCGATTCGAACAAGGAATCGGGGTTCCTGGCGGCGGCCTGGATGCTGCACCGAGCCCAGGAGGCGCTGGTCGCGGTGGCGCGGGCACGGTCCGTGGAGCTGACGCTGTTCCACGGGCGCGGCGGGGCGATCGGGCGCGGTGGCGGACCGGCCAACCGGGCGATCCTCGGCGGAGCTCCGGGCTCGGTCGCTGGCCGGCTCAAGCTGACCGAACAGGGCGAGGTCATCGCGGCCAACTACGCCGATCCGGCGATCGCCCGCCGCCATCTCGAACAACTCACCGGCGCCGTGCTCATCGCCAGCACGCCGGAGCACGACGCGGCGGCCCAGCTGGCGCTGGGGGAGGGTGCGGCGCTCATGGACGAGCTGGCGACGACGGCCCGCGAGGCATATCGCCAGCTCGTCCACGGCGACCCGTCATTCGCCGACTTCTTCCGCGAGGTCACGCCGATCAGCGAGCTGTCGGACCTGCGCCTCGGCTCGCGCCCTGCTGCGCGCCGGTCCATCAGCGGCCCGACGACATCGACCGATGCCGCGCCGTCGATCGATGCGTTGCGGGCGATCCCGTGGACCTTCGCCTGGTCGCAATCGAGGATCAACCTGCCGGGCTGGTACGGCCTTGGATCAGCGCTCGAAGCGTTCGCCACCGCCCACGGCGAGCGCGGCCGTGAGCGGATCGCCCGCTTGTATCGGACGTGGCCGTTCCTCGGTTCCATCCTCGACAACGCCGAGATGATCCTGGCCAAGGCGGACATGGGCGTCGCCCGGCGGTATGCGTCGCTCGTGACGTCGCACGGCGGCGAGGCGTTCTGGGCGGCCATCGAGCTGGAATACCAGCGGACCGTCGCATGCCTGTTGCGGGTGACCGGCCGCGACCGTCTGCTCGACGGCGCCCCGGTCCTGCAGCGCTCGATCGGGTTGCGCAATCCGTACGTCGATGCCCTGTCCGAGGTCCAGGTCCGGCTCCTCCGAAGGCTCCGAGCCTTGCCGCCCGACGACCCGGAGCGCGACCGCCACCTGCGGCTCGTCCAGCGGTCCGTCAACGGGATCGCGGCCGGGCTCCAGAACACCGGTTAGGGAACGATCGCGAGCTC
>DASSII010000010.1:0-10986 GCA_035692005.1 Candidatus Limnocylindrales bacterium
GGAGATGACCGTCCTGCCCGGCATGGACGAGCTCGGCAACCTGCTGTGGATCACCGATCACGTCGACTCGGGCAAGTACGACGTCATCGTCGTCGACGCCGCACCGACCGGCGAGACGCTGCGCCTCCTGTCGCTGCCCGACGCCAGCCGCTGGTGGATCGAGCGCATCGCCCCGGTCGGTCGGCGGATGAGCCGCCTGGGTCGGCCGATGCTCGAGAAGGTGCTCGGCGTGCCGATGCCACGCGAGGAGGTATTCGCCGCCGCGGAGCGGTTGCTCGATCGCCTGGCCGACGTCCATCGACTGCTGAGCGATCCGGAACGGACGTCGGTGCGCATCACCCTCGCGCTCGACAAGCTGTCGGTGGCCGAGGCGCGCCGGTCGTTCACCTACTTCCACCTCTTCGGCTACCCGAGCGACATGGTCATCGCCAACCGGGTGCTGCCCGCCAACGCCGGGCCGTACTTCGAGCACCTGCGCGAGGCCCAGCAGCGCTACCTGCCGATCGTGGCCCAGGAGTTCGGGCCGGTGCCTGTCCGGACGGTGCCCCAGTTCGATCACGAGATGGTCGGGGTCGATCGACTGCGCGAGATCGGCACCGCGCTGTTCGGCGACGGCGACCCGACCGCGGTCCACTATCACGGCCAGCCATACCGGGTCAGTCGCGAGGACGGCCACTACGTGCTGCAGGTCGAGCTGCCGTTCACCGAGCGTGGCGAGCTCCAGCTATCGCGCCGGTCCGACGAGCTGGTGCTGCAGGTCGGTGGCTGGAGGCGGACACTGCTCCTTCCACGCGCCCTGATGACCGCGCCGACGCGTGGGGCGAAGATGGACGGCGGCACCCTGCGCATCCAGTTCGACACACCGGCACCTGCCGGCAAGCGAGGAGGACGACGATGACCGAACCGACCCGCCCCAACCGTCGCGGTTCGACCACCCCCAGGCGCTCCGCGGTCGACTTCGCCGAGGACGACCGGATGGCCGAGCTGGAAACGCGCCTCGCCCGTCTGGAGCGGTCGCCCAGCCTGCGCGATCGCGGCCGCAGCATGATGGATCGGGTGATGCCGCCCGAGGCGAGCGAGCACTTCCGCAACGCCGGTCGCGAACATCTCCTCGGCGTCCGCTCGATCGTCGACCACTGGATCCGGCGCATCGACGATGCGGAGGCCCGTGCGGACCGGTCGTCGCACGATCGCGAGACGATCGAGATCGAGTAGGCGCTCGTCAGGGCCGATCCGACTCCCACGGGATCTCGCCGGCGCATTCGGGGCACTCGAGCTCCACGAACTCCAGCCAGCGGACGGCCTCCGATGGATCGATCAGCCCGCCCGCTTCGGTGGCCATCGAGCCGGCTCGCGCGGCGTGCCACCGATCGAGGATGAGCAGCCCGACGGTGTCCGTCCCGAACCCCACCTGATCGGCGATCGCCTCCCGCCAGAACCCGTCCCGATCGGCCACGAGGACGACCGACGCAGCGAGGCTGTCGCGCCACTCGTGGGCTGCCTCCGGGGCCGAGCGGACAACGACGACCGGGGTCGCGTCCGACGCCGCGAATGCCTCGCCCTGACGGCCGATCTGGCGCGCGTACCCGAAGCACGCCAGGCAGCCGGCGTCGTGGGCAAGGAACAGGGCGACCGGTCGTCGACCGCGCAGGGCTTCGATCGAGCCGTCCCCGACCATCTCCACGGTCCGTGGCGGAAGGGGGATGGGGCGCTCGGAGATCGGCGCACGGTACTGCTCGGCCGTCGGCGGCTGGACCGTCCAGCCCGCGGCCGACAGGAGCTCGCCGAGCTGCTCGAGCGACGGCTCGGCGATGACCCGTTCGGCGTCGCCGAACACGACGGTCGGGGTGACCTGCGCCCCGCCGTTCAGCTCGCGGATCCTGGTCGCGGCGGCCGGGTCGGCCTCGACGTCATGCTCGACGAACGGAACGCCGAGCGCGCGCAGCCGGCTCCTGACGACGGCCGTGTCCTCGCACCAGCTGGTGCCGAGCACGACGATGGGGAGCGGAGCGGTCCGGGCGATGTCGTCGGTCAGCGGCATGCCGCCATCATCGTCCATCGCGCGGAAGCAGGACTCGTCCGTATGCGTGATGCCCGTCCGCAAAGGCGCGGCGATACTTGATCCAGGCGCCGCAGTGGTGCCACGGGAGATGCAGGGGATCCGTGACCGAGTTCTGTCCGCGATGCGGCACCGCGCGCATCGGCGCGTTTCGCTTCTGCCGCGGCTGCCGCCTTGACTACGACTCGCTCGGCCCGGACGCGGGCGTGGTGGGTTCGAGCCCTCCGACCGCCGAGGCCACCCACGCTGTCCCGGTCGGTCCTGTCACGCCGGGCCGGACTGGCCGGCGCCTCACCCCACGTCGTTTGCTGATCGGTGGCGTTGCCACCCTGTTCGGGCTCGCCGCCATCGGCTCGTTTGCGCCCGATGATCCCGCCCCAGGGACCGCAGCGGTCTCGACGCCGGCTCCCTCCATGGGCTTCGCCGCGACGCCAGGCGCGACCGCCGAAGTCGTTCCCGGCCCGGCCGCCACCTTCGGCCCGACCAACCCGACGACGGAGGCGATCGTGATCCGGGTCATCGACGGTGACACGATCGTCGTCGCGTTCGATGGGGCGGAGCACAAGGTCAGGTACATCGGCATGGATGCGCCAGAGACGAAGGATCCGAACAGCCTGATCGAATGGATGGGCCCCGAGGCGACCGCGGCGAACGCCCGGCTGGTCGAGGGAAAGACCGTCTTCCTCGAGAAGGACGTCTCCGAGGTCGACCAGTTCGGTCGCTTGCTCCGCCACGTCTGGCTGACGGATGGTGCGGCGTGGACGCTGGTCAACCTCGAACTCGTGCGCCAGGGCGTCGCGATCGCCAAGAGCTATCCGCCCGACGTCCGGTACGACGGGCTCTACCGCGCCGGCGTCGTCGACGCGCAGACGTCGGCACTTGGATTGTTCGGCCCGACGCCCGCCCCCGCGACCCCCGAAGCAACACCGAAGGCGACGCCCAAGCCGACGAAGAAGCCGACCCCCAAGCCGACGGCCAAGCCCAAACCGGCATCCAGGTGCCATCCCTCATACACGCCCTGCCTGCCGATCGTCGCCGACCTGGATTGCCCCGATGTCCGCGACCTTGGCAAGGCGCCGGTCAGGGTCATCGGCCCCGACGACTACCGCCTTGATCGAGATCACGACGGCCTCGGCTGCGAGTAGGCTTGCCCGCGGTCGATCGGCCGGTCGGCCCAGATGGAGTCAGTGGTGATGTCCGGAGCGCGACCGAGATCCCCGCGATTGCCGCCGCGCTGGTTCGTCCGTACTGCGTGGGTGGTGCACCGTGCCATCCACCGGGTGACGGGCGGCCGTCGCGGACTGTGGGAGCCGCGAGCCGGCAAGTGGGGAACGATGCGACTCACGACGGTCGGCCGGCGTACCGGCAAGGAGCGCAGCGCGATCCTCGGCTATTTCGAGGATGGTCCCAACCTCGTCACCATGGCGATGAACGGCTGGGCGGAACCCGAGCCCGCGTGGTGGCTCAACCTGCAGGCCCAGCCCGACGTGACCGTCGAGCTCAAGGGCGGCACCCGGACGGTCAGCGGTCGGGCGGCCGAAGGCAAGGAGCGGGAGCGCCTGTGGGCGAGGTGGCGCGAGTTCGGGGACGATGTCGACGGCTACGCCACCCGACGCCCGGGTGGCACCGCGGTCGTGGTCCTGGAGCCGCGGGCTGTTGATGGGGACCGATGATGCGGATCAGCCCGGCGAGAGCCGGGCTGATGTCATTCATGGCCAGAGCAGTGGCCGCCTAGCTGCAGCCGCTCGTGCTCCCGCAGTTGAGGCACTTGTAGCAGGACCCGTTGCGGACCATGATCGAGCCGCAGTCGGCGCAGCTGGGCGCGTCGGCCTGGGTCTGGAAGCTGACCCTGGTGGCGCCCAGGTTGAGGGTGATGGCCGAGGTGCCTCCGCCACCACCGCCGTTGCCGTTGGCCTTGGCGGCCCCGTTGCCGTTGGCCGCGTGACCGTTGGCGTGACCGTTGGTCGCGATGACCGCGAGCTCCTCGCGAGCCTCGGTCGCCCCGGCGGCCGTCGCCTTGGGGAGATCGGTGTCGGAGGGTTGGGCCTCCGAGGCGGCAGGAGGAGGCGCCGCCTCGGAGGTCTCGGAGATTGCCCCCCTTGGTTCGATAGCGAAGGTCATGGGTGCCGGGTCAGGACCCCCTGCAGCCGGCGCAGGTGAGACCGTACCCGGCTCACTCTCCACCATCGCGGACCGGTCGATCAGGCCCAGGTTGGCCTTGTCGTCGATCGACAGGAACCGCGATCCCAGCCAGCGGAAGATGTAGTCGACGATCGACTTGGCGATCGGGATCTCCTGGTTGCCGGTGAAGCCCGACGGCTCGAACCGGACGTGGGCGAACTTGTTGACCAGGTCGCGCAGCGGCACGCCGTACTGAAGCGCCACCGACACGGTCGTCGCAAAGGTGTCCATGAGACCGCTGACGGTCGAGCCTTCCTTGGCCATCTTGAGGAAGATCTCGCCGGGCTGACCGTCTGGGTAGAGCCCGACGGTGATGTAGCCCTCGTGGCCGGAGATCTCGAACTTGTGGGTGACCGCCGTTCGCTCGGCCGGCAGGCGCCGGCGATGGGGAAGGGCCGCCTCGGCCTGTGCCTTCTCCAGCTGCTTCTTGAGCTTGGCCACGACCTCCGTATCGACCGCGTCCGACCCCGACTTCTTCGAGGTCGACAGCGGCTGGCTGCGCTTCGAGTTGTCGCGATAGACGGCGATCGCCTTGAGGCCGAGCTTCCAGCCCTCGAGGTAGACCGTCTCGATCTCCTCGGCCGTGGCGGCTTCGGGCATGTTCACCGTCTTGCTGATCGCGCCCGAGATGAACGGCTGGATCGCACCCATCATCCGGACGTGGCCCATGTAGTGGATGGACCGCGTGCCGTTGGCCGGCTTGAAGGCGCAGTCGAACACCGACAGATGTTCGGGCTTGACGTGCGGAGCGCCTTCGATCGTCTCGCGTTCGGTCAGGTAGTCGAGGATCTCGCTCGTCTGGTCGGCGCTGTAGCCGAGCTTCTTGAGCGCGGCCGGCACCGTCTGGTTGACGATCTTGAGGAAGCCTTCGCCGACGAGCTTCTTGTACTTGATGAGGGCGATGTCCGGCTCCACGCCGGTCGTATCGCAATCCATCATGAATGCGATCGTGCCGGTCGGGGCAAGGACGGTCACCTGCGCATTGCGGAAGCCGTGCTTCGTGCCGAGTTCGAGCGCCTCGTCGTAGACCTGGTGGGCGTGGCGGATCAGGGTGGCGGGCACGCCGTCGACCGGGATCCGATAGGCGGCATCGCGGTGCTTGCCGATGACCCGCAGGAACGGGGCCTCGTTCTTCTTGTACTCGACGAACGGGCCGCCGTGGTCGCGCGCGATGATGGCCGACTGCTTGTATGCCTCGCCGTGCATGATCGCGGTCAGGGCCGCGGCGAAGTTGCGCCCCTCGTCGGAGTCATAGGCGAGCCCGCGGCTCATCAGCAGCGCGCCGAGGTTGGCATAGCCGAGCCCGAGCGGCCGGAACTTGTGGCTGTTCTCCTCGATCCTTGGCGTTGGATAGCTGGCGTTGTCGACCAGGATCTCCTGCGCCGTCAGCGTCACCTTGGCCGCGAATCGATACGCCTCGGGGTCGAACTCGCCGTCCGCGTCGACGAACTTCATCAGGTTGAGGCTGGCCAGGTTGCAGGCCGTGTCGTTGAGGAACATGTACTCGGAGCACGGGTTGCTCGCGTGGATGCGATCCGTGTTGGCCGAGGTGTGCCAGTCGTTGATGGTGGTGTCGTACTGGATGCCCGGATCGCCGCAGACGTGCGCCGCCTCGGCCATCTTGCGGAAGATGTCGCGGGCCTTGTACGTCTCCATCGGCTCGCCGCCGACCACGGCGTGGGTCGTCCACTCCTGGTCCTTCTCGACGGCCTGCATGAACGCGTCGGTCACCCGGACCGAGTGGTTGGCGTTCTGGAAGAACACCGAACCGTAGGCCTCGCCGGTGAAGCTCGGGTCGTAGCCGGCTTCGATCAGGGCCCACGCCTTCTTCTCTTCGTTCAGCTTCGATTCGATGAAGTCCATGATGTCCGGATGGCCGGCATCGAGGATGACCATCTTGGCCGCGCGCCGGGTCTTGCCGCCCGACTTCACGACGCCCGCGAAGGCGTCGTAGCCCTTCATGAACGAGACCGGTCCGCTGGCCGTGCCGCCGCCGGTCATCTTCTCGCGTGAGCTTCGGATGGTCGACAGGTTGGAGCCCGCGCCCGAGCCGAACTTGAACAGCATCGCCTCCGTCTTGGCGAGGTCCATGATGCTGCTCATCGTGTCCTGCACCGAGTTGATGAAGCAGGCGCTGCACTGCGGCCGCTCCTCGATGCCGACGTTGAACCAGACCGGCGAGTTGAAGCTCATCTTCTGGTGGACGAGCAGGTGGGTCAGCTCGGCCTTGAACGTCTGGAGGTCGTCGTCGGTCGCGAAGTAGCGCTGGGTCTCGGCCCAGGCCGTGATCGTGTTGACGACCCGATCGATCAGCTGGCGGACGCTCGTCTCGCGTTCCGGCGTGTTGAGGTGGCCGCGGAAGTACTTGCTGACGACGACGTTGGTCGCGAGCTGGGACCAGAAGCTCGGGACCTCCACGTCCTTCTGCTCGAAGACACTCTTGCCGGTCTCGCTGCTGATGCCGGCGGTGCGGTACTCCCAGGTGATCTCGTCGTAGGGATGGATGCCAGGCGTCGTCCAGCGACGCTCGAACGTCAGGCCCTTGGCGGGCTTGCCGCTTTCGGTGGTGCCATCGAAGCTGGCGCCGTACGGACCGGCGTGGCGGCGGTGGGCCGTGGCCTTGGCCCGGGTCTCCTGCTCGGCGACCGGGGCGGCGCTGGTGCCTCGAGCCATCTGCTGCATCCTCCTGCTCGGTGTCCGCGGTCCGTGCCGCGTCCTCCGTGGTCCCCGCATCGGCGGTGCTTGTCCCATGTCCCGCGGTCCTGGTCCCGCATCCGCGGTCCTTGTCCCGCATCCGCGGTAGCTGCCGCGTTCCTGGCTACGTCGTCGGGCCGAGGGTCCGTGGGGGCGGTCTGTTCCGATCGGCGGCTTGGCCGTCGGGACCTCGTTCGGGCGTCTCGGTGGTCGTTGGGCGACCGGTCCACGATACGCTGACGGGACGTGCTCGTCAAGGGCAAAAACACAAGATGTAGTGGTACGTTCGGGTCGATGGCCGCAACATGTGGTGGTTTGGCGGCGTTCGTGCGTCATCCACGCTGAGGGCCCTGCCGTCCACGTTTGCGGGGTCGGTTGTCCACGGTGGGGGAGTGGCTGTCCACGGTCCGTGGCTGGGTTGTCGACGGGGTTTCCACGGATCGTACACCGAACGGGCGTTCTGTTTGTGGGCAATCGCGATCGGGTGTGCGGCCGTGGGGCGTCTGGGCGTCGGGGCGTGGATGTCGCCGTTCGTCGCGGTTCGTCGCAGTTCGTTGCCCCAGCCCGCGGTCGTTGGCCGCGGTCGTCGGCCGCGGTCCGTGAGCCGCGGTCCGTGCCGCGCGTCGCCGCGGTCCGTCGCCTGAGCCGTCGCCGCCGCCGGCCCAGACATCGCCAAATCCACGCCCGGGGAGGATTAGGCGCGGTCGGAAGGGGTGAAAGAGGCCCGTTCCGGCTCCGACCAGCCGCGCTCGTGCGTGAGCGGACCTGCGACGCCCCCGGATCTGTCGTTCGAGCTCGGCCAGCTCCGCCTAACGCTCCGGGGGCGGGGATTTGGCGGTCTTGTTGCGGCCCGACGGCGCGGCGGCCCGATCGCGGCCCGGGCCCTGGCCGCGCCCCGGCGCCTCCGCCGCGCTCCTGCCCCCGCCCGCGGTTCCGCCTCGGCCGCTGGCCCGACCGCGGTTCCGCCCCCGGCCCGCCTCCGCGCCCCCGGACCTACCGAGTAAGTGCCGGATAAGCGCCCGTCGTCATGCTCTCTCGATGGAGGACATCCGCTTCGGTCGAGCGATCCGGGCGGCGCGGGTCAAGCGCCGTTGGCGACAGGAGGATCTCGCCAGTCGGGCGGGCGTTTCGGCCGCCGGGGTGTGGCGTGTCGAGCGCGGTCGGCTCGAGGAGATGACGCTCCGCGCGATCCGGGGCATCTGCGCACCGCTCGATATTCGAGTCGAACTGACGCCGCGCGGACGAGGCGCCGATCTCGATCGGATCGTCAATGCTGGCCACTCGGCGCTGCACGAGTCGGTCGCGCGGGCGCTCGCGCGCGAGTTTCCCGACTGGCAGATGGCGCACGAGGTCTCGTTCAACATCTGGGGCGAGCGCGGCGTCATCGACCTGCTGATGTGGCATCCGGGCCGGCGCGCGCTGCTCATCGTCGAGCTCAAGACCGAGATCGTCGACACCGGCGAGCTGATCGCGACGGCGGATCGCCGCAGGCGGCTCGGGGCCCAGATCGTCAGGGACCGTGACTGGGATCCGCTGACCGTCTCGACCTGGGTCCTGGTCGCGTCATCACGAACCAACGAACGTCGGATCGCCGATCATCGGTCGGTGCTTCGGTCGGCCTTCCCGGACGATGGCCGGCGGGTGCATCGATGGCTGGCCGATCCGAGCGGATCGATCGACGCGTTGTCGTCGTGGTCGGGCGGCGACGTCGCCGCTGCGGCATCCACCCGCCGCGTCCGTCGCCGGACGGTCGCCTGATGCCGAGCTGCCGCTCACCCCCGCCGGGACGTCCGCTCACGCAAGCGCGATGGCCTACCTGCGCCACCCGTTGGTCGTGATCGACGACGGCGTCGACCCCATGCACGGCGGTACCGCCTCCGAGCTCGATACGCCAGGTTCGGGGCCGACGACGAGGCGGCCGCCGCCGCCAGGAAGGTCGAACGAAATATCCACGGGCGCCACGGGTGTCGGACCGCAATAGTTCGAGACCTGCACCTCCGTGGTCAGCGGCTCGCCGGGTGCCAGCTCGAACCGCGGGTCGGTCGCCGACACGTGTGGTCTGCCGCTGGGTCCGGCGGCGGTCGAGTCGATGAGCACCCGGCCGGTCGCGTCGACCAGCGCGAGCCCGGGCGTGCCCTGGATGCGGCACGGTCGCGATCCGCCGTTGGTGACGCGGACGTCGGCGATGCGGCTACCGGCCGCACCCTGCCAGCCGACGATGCGGCCATCGAGGTCGACCGCGAGACAGGCCACGACTTCGGGCGCCGCCGACGGGCTGGACGAGGCGGACGCCGAAGCGACCGGCGAGGCATCCGACGATGGAGCCGCGGAAGGTGTCGTCGAGGGATCGGTGCCGACCGCGGCTTCGGGCGCCGGACGCAACTGCCACGCGCCGACCGTCACGACCACGACGGCCGCCGCCAGCACCACGGCCCAACGCACGGCCGGTCGTTGCCACACGGGCGTCGGAGCCGGGATCGGCCGGTTGGTCGACACGGCCGCGACGCGGCGGCGCAGCTCGTCGGGCACGTCGCGGGGTGCGTCTTCCAGCAGGACGGCCCGCAGGTCCTGGTCGAACCGTTCGTTGCTCATCGGTGTCCCTCCGGCCCTCGATCGACCGCGTCGTAGGCAGCGCGCAACTCCCGAAGGGCGTAGTGGAGTCGCGACTTGACGGTTCCTTCGCGCTCGCCGGTCCGGGCCGCGATCTCGCCGATCGAGTGGCCATCGAGGTGGCGCAGGACGACCACGGCCCGGTGCTCGGGGGTCAGTTGATCGAGCGCTCGGCGCAGCGCATCGCGTTCGGCCCGGTCGGAGGTCCCGTCGGCCATCGACGGCGTCCCGGGGTCCTCGAGAACCAGCGCTCGAACACGTCCCCGGCGCAGCCGGCGGCGGCACTCGTTCACGACGATCCGATCGAACCATGCGTCGAATCGGGCGTGATCGCGGAGCTCGTCGAACCGGGTCCAGGCGAGGACTGCGGCGTCGTGGACGGCATCCTGGGCGTCGCCATCGCGACGCAGGATGAGCGCCGCGAGGCGGTAGGCCCGGGCCAGGCGCCGGTCGGTCAGCGTGTCGAACGCCGCGCGGCGAGCCGCCAGTCCGGGAGCGGCGTCGCCGGCCGACACGGTGGCCGACGTCTCGCCTCGCTCGAATCGTCGGATGCGCTCTGGCCGGCCTCGGGTCATGTCCATCGCATGGTGCGCGTTCGGCCGGTTCCGGGCTGGCCGGTCAATAGATGACGACGAGCACATCGACCCGGCCGGACCAGCCTTCGCCCATCGAGCTTTCGGTCACACGGATCCGGTAGTCGCCGGTCGAAGGGAGGCGACCGTCGAACACTCGACCGCCGGGCTGGCCTTCGGCGTGGCCACTGGGGAAGTAGACGACGCCACGGGTCGGACCGGCGCCCTTGACGATCACGATCATCCGCTGGCCGGCTCGGGCCTTGACGACGAACCACCGCGCGGAATGGATGCCGGCCATCCGGGCATGGCTCTGGCCGCTGTAGGCACCCGACGCGAATGCGATGCGGATCGGACAGGCTCGCGTTCCGGGGGTACAGCTGACCGTCGAATCGATCGCCGCGGTCGTGGCCGTCGATGGTTGGCTTGCGGCGAGGACGGGGACCGTCAGGGCCGGGACGCCAAGGGCCGGCACGGCGCCCGACAGGGTCGCAGCGATGGCCAGGACGAGCGGGCCGCGAAGGATGGTGTGCCTATTCATGTGTTGCCTCCTGCGGCCGAGGTTCCGGGACCGTGAACGGGTCCTCGGTGTCGCCGCTGACAACAACCAGATACGCAACGGGGTCGAACGGTTCGATCCACGTTTGGACGCGGCTGGGGACGGCACGGGTGGGACGGCGGCACGGGTGGGGGCATCCCCGGCGCGTGTCGCGCGGGCGGGCGCGCACAGGGGCAGGAGCCCGTGGCTCCAGACCGCCAAATCTCCGCCGTGGGAGCGTTCGGCGGCCTGGCGGGGCCTTGGCGGGCGCGACTCTGGTTGGATCCGTGCTTGTTCACGCACGAGTCAACGGGGAGGTGCGACCGAAGCGC
>DASSII010000011.1:0-33194 GCA_035692005.1 Candidatus Limnocylindrales bacterium
CGAGACCCGCAACCAGGCCGAGGCGCTCACGTTCCAGGCCGAGCGGACGATCAAGGACCTCGGCGACAAGGTCCCCTCGGAGGACAAGCTCGAGGTCGAGAACCAGATCGGCTCGCTGCGCGAAGCCCTCAAGGGTTCCGATGCGGGCGCGATCCGGACCGGCATGACGGCCCTCGCCGAGACCCTCAACCGGGTCTCGACGGCGGCCTACCAGGCATCGGCCGCGGACGCCAGCTCGGGTGACGGGACGGACGGATCGGCCGGTTCCGGCCCTGATGCCGGGACGGAGTCCGGTGGTGAGGCCGCCGGCACGCCGGAGGGCGACGAGGCCGTCGAGGGCGAGTTCAAGGAGGTCTGACCGCCTTCCTGGTCGCGGTGACCGGAGGACCGCGGCGGCCGGGCGGCCGCGCCTCCGCGTGGCCGGGGCTGCCGGTTCGTGCGGTGCTGGTTCGTGCCGCCACGGTAGCCGCGGGCCGCACCGGCGAACCGATCCGCGCCAGCTTCGTGCCGCGCGGGTACCGCGTCGGTGTACCCGGGCGCCGGGGCGCCGGACAAGGAAGGGCCCGGACCGGCGAACCGATCCGCCACACCGGCGAACCGATCCGCCGCACCGGCGAACCGCACCCCGCACCGGCGAACCGATCCGCCACCCGACGTTCTTGACATCGGCTCACCAGGCGAGCGTTCGTCAGCTCGTTCCTGACAGCTGGTTCTGCGCCGGGGCGGCTGTCAGCGATGGCGGCCGCGGTCGCCAGCGCGTGAGCGTGGCGTGCATCGGTCGAGCGATCGATGACCAGCGACGCGCTGACGAGCGCTCGTGTGGTGGGCATCTGACAGGAACAGGATGCCGTCCAGCCGGCCGAGATCGCCGGTCCCGATACGTCCGTGGTGAGCCGCCGGCGCGACACTCCCTCCATGGACGTGATCCGGTTCGGACTATCGATGCGAGCACTCCGCCGGCGTCGTCGCTGGACGCAGGCGCGCTTGGCGAGCTCGGTCGGGGTGTCGCGCAGTCTCATCGGACGCATCGAGCGTGGCCGTGCAGACCGCGTTCCGGTCCATTGCCTCATCGCGGTCGCGGCCGCCCTCGGTGCTTCGATCAGCGTGCGGGTCCTATGGCATGGGGAAGGACTCGACCGACTCCTCGACGCCGACCACGCGTCGCTGACGGAGCGGATGCTCACGTGGCTTCGCTCGCTGGGTTGGGACGTGGCAACGGAGGTCACCTTCAACGTGCGCGGCGAGCGCGGGGCGATCGACATCCTCGCGTTCCACGAACCGAGCGGATCGCTGCTGGTCGTCGAGATCAAATCGGTGGTGCCAGACCTACAGGCGATGTTGGGCGCCCTGGACCGCAAGGTGCGCCTGGCGATCGATATCGCACGCGAACGCGGCTGGCACGTTCGAACCGTGTCGCGCCTTCTGGTGCTGCCGGACGATCGAACGGCTCGTCGCCGGGTCGATCAGCACGGGTCGACGTTCCTTGCCGCCTTGCCGGCCCGCACCGTCCAGGTTCGTCGCTGGCTGCGCGCCCCCCTCGGCCGGCTGGACGGCATCCTGTTTCTGTCAGATGCCCACGACACGAGCGCTCGTCAGCGCGTCGCAGGTCACCGATCGCTCGACCGATGCACGCCACGCTCACGCGCTGGCGACCGCGGCCGCCATCGCTGACAGCCGCCCCGGCTCAGAACCAGCTGTCAGGAACGAGCTGACGAAGGCTCGCCTGATGAGCCGATGTCAAGAACGTCGGGTGGCGGATCGGTTCCCCGGTGCGGCGGATCGGTTCGCCGGTGCGGGGTGCGGTTCGCCGGTGCGGCGGATCGGTTGCCGGTCCGGGCCCTTCCTTGTCCGGCGCCCCGGCGCCGGGTACACCGACGCGGTACCGTGGCGGCATGGCGTTCGATGTGGCCGCCGAGGCCTACGACCGATTCATGGGTCGCTACTCGCGACTCCTGTCGCCGCAGATGGCCGACCTCGCCGGGGTCAGGGCGGGCCAGCAAGCGATCGACGTCGGGTGCGGTCCGGGCGCGTTGACGGGCGAGCTGGTCGCCCGACTCGGCAGCCACGCCGTCGCCGCCGTCGACCCGTCCCCGCCATTCGTCGCGGCCGTCCGGCTGCGCCAGCCGGGGGTCGACGTCCGCCAGGCGTCCGCCGCGGCGCTGCCGTTCGACGACGAGGCATTTGATGTGGCCCTGGCCCAGCTCGTCGTCCATTTCATGCCCGACCCGGTGGCGGGCCTGACCGAGATGGCCCGCGTGACGCGGCGCGACGGCGTCGTCGCCGCGTGCGTCTGGGACCACGCCGGGGGGCAGGGTCCGCTCGGCCTCTTCTGGGACGTCGCCCGCGAGCTCGATCCGGGGGTCCATGACGAGTCGGCGCTGCCGGGCGCCCGCGTCGGCCACCTCGCTGCGTTGTTCGTGGTGGCCGGCCTGCGTGACGTGCGTACCACGACGCTCGTCGCCGACCTCGAGCACTCGAGCTTCGAGGAGTGGTGGCTGCCGTTCACCCACGGCGTCGGGCCCGCCGGGGCATACACGATCGGGCTTGATACCGAGCACCAGGCGGCGTTGCGCGAGCGGCTCCGGGCGCGACTGCCGGCCGCGCCGTTCGTCATCCCGGCCCGGGCGTGGGCCGTGCGAGGGCTCGCATAGACGGCCCGGCCGCTCAGCCCAGGAAGAGGTCGACCCCCGGCGCGAACGCACCGATCGCCAGCACGACCGCGTAGGCGGCGAACAGCAACAGCCCGGCCACCAGGTGCAACTGGACGTTGACGCCCATCACCGCCATGAGCCCGTACGGGTTGTCGTAATTGGGTGCCAGGCCCGCCGAGACCCGTCGCGCGAGGGGGATGGTCAGCAGCATCAACAACGTCGGGATGGGCAGGATGCCGAGGAGCACCCCGGCGACCAGCGTCCCGTAGGCCAGGACGACGGCCACGTTGTACCCGCCGATGACGGCGTCGCGCGAGAAGCGGACGGGCAGCGTGCGCTTGCCGGCGTGCGCGTCACCCCGCCGATCGGGGATCTCGTTGACGTACAGGATGAGCGCGATCAGCAGGGCGACCGGGATCGATGCCACGACCGGCTCCCAGGCGAGGCTGCCCCGTGTCTGCACGACATAGGCGCCCAGCAGCATCAGCGGTCCGAACCCGATCGCGACCGCGATCTCGCCCAGACCGCGATACACGAACTTGAGTGGCGGTGCGGTGTAGCCGAGGCTCACGATGAAGCCCGCGACCCCGATGACCAGCAGGGCCGGCGACCCGTAGAACGCCAGCAGCACCAGGCCGATGGCGCCACCCGCGAGATAGAACGCGGTCGCGATCGTGGCCATCTGGCGGAAGGTCACGAGTCCGTACTGGATGACCCGCGAACCGCCGCTGAACTGGGTCGGCGTGACGTTCGCGTCGTCGGCGCCCTGGGCGGTGTCGAACACGTCATTGGCGACATTGAGTCCGAGATGGACGAACGCGCCACCAAGCAGGGTCAGGGCGGCGGCGACCAGGTCGAACGCGCCGTGGCTCGCGGCGATGAGGATGCCGAGCACGATCGGCACCACGGTCGCGGTCAGGAATGGCAGGCGCGTGGTCCGCAGGGCGAGGAAGCCGAATGACAGTCGCGGCTTGACCGGCGTGCCGCGCTCCGCGGACAGGGCGTCGAAGTAGCGGCGCGACTGGGGCGCCGACCGCTCCGAGTATTCGAAGAAGGGAACTTCGCGTTCGTCCCAGCCCCACGCCGTCCGGCCGCCCAGCGTGATCGCATGCTCGCCCCTGATCGCCCGACCCCAGACCGTCACGTGGCGCCGCTCGTCGTAGCCGTAGCCGGGCTGGGGCCGGATGTGCGATCCGGTCAGCGACACCGGGCGGTCGGTCGGCACGGTCAACCCGGCCGGGGCGGCGAACGTGGCGGTGAGGGTGTCGGGATCGACCACCGCCTCCACGGCAACGCTCAACGGATAGCCGGAGTCGTCGACCCAGGAGGCGATCTGGTAGGGGTAGGTGGCCAGGCGCTCGAGACCGCTGCGCGCGTCGAGTTCGGGTGTCGAGCGCATCACGCCGCCTCCTTCGCGCTGAGCTCCGTGACCTGGGGGGCGTCCTGGGCACCGCCGTCGGCCCAGTACAGCACACGTCGCGGGGTGACCTCGATGAGGGCCCGTTCGAAGAACAGCGGCAGCGCCACGCGCGCCTTGAGGAACGTCACGATCGACGGTTCCTTGGCTTCCCAGATCGGCAGCAGCCGCTCCCATCCGCCGTGCGGGTCCTCGGCGATCACCCGGGCATCGCCCTGGATGGTGGCGCGATCGGTCCGTCCGCCGACACTGACCGGGTCGGTGATCGATACAGAGACCTTGGCGTTCGCGGCGATGTGCTCGAGCTTGCGGCTGAACAGCGTCGACGAGGTCATGTACACATGCTCACCGTCCCACAGCGGGATGAGCGGATAGGTGACCGGTCGCCCGGTCGCGTCAACGACGGTGAGTTCGGCGACGAGCGCTCGGTCGAGCAGCTCGGTCACGGAAACAGGGATGGTGGCCATCGGCGGCTCCTGCGGTGTCATGGGTCCGGTTGCCGCCGATGATAGCGCATATGCTACCGACGCGTAGCATGTTTCGTCGGGCCGCGGCGACCGGTCGCCGCGGGAGATCGGGGCGGAACCACGAACCGCTCCCGACCCCACCACGGGATCGGGAGCGGAAGGTGCAGGGTCAGCCCAGAGCGTCGCAGATGGCGTGGATCGCGTCGGGGTCACCTCGGACGAAATAGTCGTCGAGGCGGTGCGGCCCCTTCGTCGCGAGGATCTCTCCGGTGGCTTCGTCGACGATGACCCGGCCAGCATCGGTGAACACGGTCCCGCCACCCGGTACGAAAACGCGGAACGCCTGTCCGGTGAAGGATGTGCGCCCCGTGGCGATGTCGCCTGCGACCGCGAGGTCGTGGATCACCGTGTCATGGGCCACCCAGCTCAGGACGTTCCCGGTCGTCGGGTCGAGCAGGGTCCCCGCGTAGTCCTCGCGGAAATGCCGTCGGAGGAGATCACCCTGGGCGTCATAGAACCGCTTGCCGACGACCGACCGTGTCTGCGAGACGAGGAGCTCGGTGCCGTCGCAGACCATCCCGCCCGGTTCCTCGACGATCGCGGGGTCGCTGAACGCCAGGTCGCACACGATGCCATGCCCGACCTGCTCGCAGGTGGCGTTGAAGAAATCGGGCGGCGGGGGGTTCAGCGTCGTCGGGTCGACGGGCGCGCGGGCGGCGGCGACCGTGACGCTGCCCAGGGCGGTCGCCGCGGCGATCAGGATCGCTCCGGCGATCCGACGGGAAATTCGGCGCATGGATGCTCCTCCTCGACGGTCGGGCGGTCGGCGGTGGCGGACGACCTGGCCCCTCGATCGGTATGGCGTTGCGAACGGTCGATTCGTTCGCCCGCAAGGCGCTCTGAACGAGTGTCCGGAGTACGATGTCGCCCGATGCCCGACACCCACGTGTCGACGGCGGCTCCCCCCGGCGCCCCGTCGATCTCCTCGCTCATCCATGCCCGCGGGTTGACCAAGCGCTTCGGCGACTTCACCGCAGTCGATGCCGTCGATTTCGACGTGGCCGCCGGGGAATCGTTCGGCTTCCTGGGTCCGAATGGCGCAGGCAAGACGAGCACCATGCGGATGATCGGCTGCGTCTCGCCGCTGTCGGGCGGGACGCTGCGCATCCTCGACATGGACCCGATCGCGGACGGCCCCAGGATCCGGGCGCGGTTGGGAGTCGTCCCGCAGCAGGACACCCTCGACACCGAGCTGACCGTCCGCGAGAACCTGCTGATCTACGGTCGCTACTTCAACCTCAGCCGGGCCGAATGTGCACGCCGCGCGGACGACCTGCTCGAGTTCGCCCAGCTGACCGAACGGGCCGATGACCAGGTCGAGCACATGTCCGGCGGCATGAAGCGGCGGCTGACCATCGCGCGCAGCCTCATCAACGAGCCCGACGTGCTGCTGCTCGACGAGCCCACGACCGGTCTCGATCCACAGGCGCGCCACTTGCTGTGGGATCGGCTGTACCGGCTCAAGCAGCGCGGCGTGACGCTCGTGCTGACGACCCACTACATGGACGAGGCCGAGCAGCTGTGCGATCGCCTCGTGGTCATGGACAAGGCGAAGATCGTGGCCGAGGGCTCGCCGCGCTCGCTGATCGAGCAGTACTCCACCCGGGAGGTCACGGAACTGCGCTTCAAGCCCGGCGTCCAGGAGACGCTCGACGGCCAGCTCGACGGCCTGGCCGAGCGGATCGAGCGCTTGCCGGACCGCGTCCTGCTGTATGCCGACGACGGTGAGGCGACGGTCGCCGCCGCTCATGCCCGCGGCCTCGAGCCCGAGCAGGTGCTCGTCCGGCGGTCGTCGCTGGAGGACGTCTTCCTGCGACTGACGGGCCGGTCGCTCATCGAATGACGGTCGCGACCGGCGTCGGGAACGGCATCGGCCGGGTCTTCGAGCACCGCCTGCTGACCTATCGGCGGACCTTCCGGGCGACGATCTTCAGTTCGTTCCTGACGCCGGTCCTGTTCCTTGGGGCGATGGGCCTGGGTCTCGGCTCCTATGTCGACAGCGGCAGTGGACCGGGGTCACTCGGCGGCGTGTCCTATCTCGCCTTTCTCGCCCCGGGCCTGCTGGCCGCGAGCTGCATGCAGTCGGCCGCGTTCGAATCGGCCTTCCCGATGATGGCCGGCCTGCGCTGGTCACGGATCTTCCATGCGATGTACGCCACCCCGATCAGCGGGCCGGACGTGGCCATCGGCAACCTCCTCTGGATCGGCGTCCGGCTGCTCATGATCGCGTCGGTCTTCACGCTGATCATCGTGGCCTTCGGGGCGGCCGCGTCGCCGCTGCTGGTGCTGGCCATCCCGGTCGCCGCACTCACCGGGCTGGCGTTCGCGGCCCCGATCATGGCCTTCTGCGCGACCCAGAAGACCCCGGAACGGTTCAACGCCGTGTTCCGGTTCGGGATCACGCCGCTGTTCCTGTTCAGCGGCACGTTCTTCCCGGTCGAATCCCTCCCGACCTTCCTCCAGCCGCTGGCCTGGATCACGCCGCTGTGGCACGGTGTCGCCCTGGCCCGCGGCCTGTCGCTCGGGACCGTCGGGCAGGCACCCGGGATGGCCGTGATCCACCTCGTCGTGCTGCTCGGGTTCGTGCTGGTGGGCTCGTGGCTCGCGATCCGGACCGTGAGCCGGGCACTGGTGCGCGGATGACCGCCTTCCCGCTGACGAGCGGGCTGCTCATCGGCAGTCGCCGCTCGCTGCGCCTGATCGAGCGAAACCTGTACGTCTACCGGCACGGCTGGCTGATCATCCTGTCGGGCTTCTTCGAGCCGCTGTTCTACCTGTTGTCGATCGGCTTCGGGCTGGGTGCGCTGGTCGGCACGATCCCCGGTCCGGGCGGCGAACCGATCTCCTACCAGCTGTTCGTCGCCCCGGCGCTGCTGGCGAGCTCGTCGATGAACGGCGCGATCGCCGAGAGCACCTTCAACTTCTTCTTCAAGCTCAACTACAACAAGACCTTCGCGTCGATCCTGTCGACGCCCCTGGCGCCCGGCGATGTCGCTGTCGGCGAGCTCGCCTGGGCGCTCATCAGGGGCGCGCTGTATGCCATCGGGTTCATGATCGTGATGGTCGTGCTGGGTCTCGTCGTGTCGCCGTGGGTCGTGCTCGCCGTGCCGGCGGCGTTGCTCGTGGGCTTCGCGTTCGGCGCCGTGGGGATGGCTGCCACGTCGTTCATGAAGACGTGGCAGGACTTCGACCTGATCCAGCTGGTCATCCTGCCGCTGTTCCTGTTCTCGGCCACGTTCTATCCGATCGAGACCTACCCGGAGGCCCTGCGCCTGGTCGTCCAGCTGACGCCGCTCTACCAGGGCGTCGATCTCATCCGGTCGCTGACGGTCGGCGCGATCTCGCCGATCCTGCTGTTCCACGTTGCGTACCTGGTGGTCATGGGCATCGGCGGCCTGGTCGTGGTCTCGCGCCGGCTCGACAAGCTCCTGCTCCAGTAGCCGGTGTCGCAGCCGATTACCACCGACCGAGCCGCGCTCGCGGACCTGACCGCCGAGATCGTCGCCTGCCGGCGCTGCCCGCGTCTCGTCGAGTGGCGGGAGCGCGTCGCCCGCGAGAAGGTGGCGCGGTTTCGCGACGAGCCGTACTGGGCTCGGCCGGTGCCCGGGTTCGGCGACCCGGACGGCCGGATCCTCGTCGTCGGGCTGGCCCCCGCGGCGCACGGCGGCAACCGGACCGGCCGGGTGTTCACCGGCGACGCATCGGGCGACTTCCTGTGGGCCGCCTTGTACCGCGCCGGGCTGGCCGACCGGCCGACATCGCGGCGGGCCGATGACGGCCTGACCCTGACCGACGTGTACATCGCTGCCGCCGTCCGCTGCGCACCGCCCGCCAACAAGCCGACGATCGACGAGCGCGACGACTGCGCGCCGTTCCTTGCCCGCGAGGTCGCGCTGCTCGCGCGGGCTCGGGTGGTGATCGCCCTCGGAGGGTTCGGCTGGGATGCCGCCCTGCGGGCGCTGGCCGCTGTCGGGGCGCGACCGGGGACCGCCACCAAGCCGCGCTTCGGGCACGGCGCCGAGGTGGCGGTCGGCCGGTACGTGCTGGTCGGCACATATCACCCGAGCCAGCAGAACACGTTCACCGGGCGCCTGACCCCGGCCATGTTCGACGCCGTCATCGGGCGCGCCGCCGTGCTCGCGAGTGGGGACCCGTGAGCCGCCACGGCACCTCTCGTACACTCTGCGACTGATGGCCACCACCGAGCGCGATCTCTACCAGGTCCTCGGCGTCGAGCGCGGCGCCACCGACGCCGACATCAAGCGTGCCTTCCGCAAGCTCGCCCAGCAGTGGCATCCCGACGTCAACACCGACCCGGAGGCACCGGCCCGGTTCAAGGAGGCGAGCGAGGCGTACCAGATCCTGTCCGACCCGGAACGACGCCAGCGCTACGACATGTTCGGCCGGGCCGGTGTCGATGGTGGGGCCGGCGGACCCGGGGCCGGGTTCGAGGGCTTCGGTGGCTTCAGCGACATCTTCGACGCGTTCTTCGGCGGTGCCGCCGGTGGGGGCTCGGCTCGGCGCGGCCGGCCGCAGCCCGGGGCCGACCTGCGCTACGACCTGCGAATCACGTTCGAGGAAGCCATCCATGGCGTCGAGCGCGAGATCGACTTCCGGGTCCTCGGGCGCTGCGAGACGTGCAGCGGCACGGGCGCCAAGCCCGGCACCGAGCCGATCACCTGCCCGCAGTGCGAGGGTCGCGGCGAGGTCCGCACCGTACGCCAGACCATGCTCGGACAGATGGTCAACGTCAGCGCCTGTCCCCGCTGTCGTGGCGAGGGCAAGATCGTCGAGACCCCGTGCGAGACGTGCAAGGGCGACGGTCGCACGGAGCGCAAGCGCTCGTTGCGGGTGACCATCCCGGCGGGCATCGACGAGGGTCACCAGATCCGCCTGACGAGCGAGGGCGAGGTCGGTCCGCGGGGCGGGCCGCCCGGATCGCTCTACGTGGCGGTCCACGTCGCGCCCCATCCGAGCCTCAAGCGCGATGGCACCGAGCTCTACCACGAAGCCCACATCTCGATCGCCCAGGCGGCGCTCGGCACGAAGCTGGCGGTGCCGACGGTCGACGGCGACGAGGAGGTGGAGGTCAAGCCAGGCACCCAGCCGGACACCGAGATCCGGTTGCGTGGCAAGGGCGTCCCGCACCTGCGCCGCGGAGGACGCGGCGACCTGCACGTGCTGATCGACGTGGTCGTCCCGCGCAAGCTCTCGAAGAAGCAGCGCGACCTGCTCGAGGCGTACGCGAAAGAGTCGGGCGAGGAGGTCGGCGGGACGGGCGGCATCCTCGACAAGCTCGGCCTCGGTTGACGGAGCGCGCCGGCGGGGCGTGGCTCGAGCTGTCGGTCGAGGCCGATATCGAGGCGGTCGAGACGGTCAGCGAGATCCTCGCTCGCGTCGCCGCGGGCGGGACGACCGTCGAACCGGCCTTCGAGCTGGTCGACGAGGGCCTTGCCGCGCAGGTCGACCCGTCCCGTCCGGCCATCGTCCGCGGCTACGTGCCCGCGCGCGACGCGTCCGCGGCCGAGGCGGCGACGGCCGAGGTGGCCGAGGCACTCGGTCACCTGCAGGCGTTCGGGCTGCGACCGATCGGCGAGCTGCGAACTCGAGTCGTCCACGAAGCGGATTGGGCGGAGGCCTGGAAGGCCCACTTCCCGGTCCTGCGCGTGGGCCGGCGGCTGGTGATCCGGCCGACCTGGCGTCGCCATCGATCCGCCCCGGACGACGTCGTCCTCGCGCTCGACCCGGGCATGGCCTTCGGCACGGGCCTGCATCCAACGACGCGGTTGTGCCTCGCCGCGCTGGAGGGCCTCGCCGACGATGGCACGCTCGCCGGCGCGCGTGTCCTCGACGTCGGCTGTGGCTCCGGGATCCTGGCCATCGCCGCGCTGCGCCTCGGGGCGGCGCGGGCGGTGGGCGTCGATACCGATCCGATCGCCATCGAGGCGACCCTGGCGAACGCCCGCCGTAACCACGTCGCCCGCCGGCTCCGGGCGCAGCGCGGCAGCCTGCCCAGCGACGGCGGGCCGTTCGAGGTCGTGCTGGCGAACCTGATCGCCGGTCTGCTGGTGCCGCTGGCCCCGCTCCTGCGCGACGAGCTGGCCACCGGCGGGGCCCTGCTGGCATCGGGCATCTTCGTCGACCGCGAAGTGGAGGTTCGCGGGGCCTTCGAGGCAGCCGGGCTGGCCATCGACGGACGGTCCGCGGAGGGCGACTGGGTCGCCCTCGCCGCTCGGAGGCCGTGAGCCGCGGTCGCGCTTCGGGCGAACCTGCTGCCCCGCTCCTACAATCGGCCCCGATGCCCGCCAGCCTGTTCCCGCTCCTGCTCGCCACCCACATCACCCTCGCGATCGGGCTGTTCCTGCCGTCGATCCTGCTGCCGTTCGCCCTGCGCACGCGGCGCGCCACCGTGGACTCCGAGCACGGCCTCGTGCGCGCCCTGCTGTGGACCCAATCGCACGGGACCGTCGTCATCGGGGCCGGTCTGGCGCTGACCGGTGTCGGGCTCATCACCGTGCTCGGCCCATCGCTGCTCCAGCAGCCGTGGCTGCTCCTGGCGCTGAGCATCTACTTCGCGAATCTCGCCATCGCGTTCTTCATCCAGCGCCCGAACCTGCGCCGCCTGATCGGCATCAAGGCGGCCGCGGATGACCGGACGTGGCTCGATCGGGCGCGCCGGCAGCGCTACATCTCGTACCTCATGGCCGGCCTGGTCGGCGTCATCGGCTTTCTCATGAGCACGAAGCCGTCGCTCGGATGACGGCCGACACACCGGCCGCGGCCGACTGCCTGTTCTGCCGGATCGTCGCCGGTGACGTCCCGGCGACGATCGTGCACGACGACGACCTGGTGATCGCCATCCGCGATATCGCGCCACGCGCGCCGACCCACATCCTGATCCTGCCGCGCCGCCACATCGCCTCCGCGCTGGAACTGACCGATGCCGACGCGCCGACCGTCGGACGGATCCACGCCGTGGCGGCCGACCTCGCCCGGGCCGAGGGCATCGACGCCGCCGGCTATCGGCTGGTGACCAACGTCGGCCGGTGGGGTGGGCAGACCGTCGACCACCTGCACGTCCACCTGATGGGCGGCCGGGCCTTCGACTGGCCGCCCGGATGAGCCGCGTGCGACGGGCACGGCTTGCGATCGCCGTGGCGATGCTGGGCGTCGGCCTGACCGTCGCCGGCTGTGGAGCCGGCGGGGGCGTCGCCCTCGAGACCTTCCCGGCCGGGTCGCTGGGGCCGAGCGGCACGGTCGGACCGGCGGTGGCGCAGACGCGCGGAGACCTCGTCCGTGTCCTGGGCCAGCGGAATCTCGTGCTGCAGGACTCGCAGGCTGCCTTCCGACCGCCCGAGGACCGACGGTTCACCGAGGCGCCCCGGGCGCTCTACCAGGTGATCCTGCCGCAGGCCCCGTCCCAGGGCTTCGTCGTCGTCTACGAATTCGCCGATCCCACGGCCGCGGCCGAGGCGGCCGATGAGCAGGCGCGCTACCTTGCCACCGGCCCGGCGCGGGTCCAATCGGCGTTCGGTACGCGTCACGTGATGCGCCTCGTCGGGTCGACCGTCGTGCTGTACTCGTGGGTGCCCGACGGGGTCGAGGACCCACGCCAGCCGGACATCCAGACCGCGCTCGAAACGCTGGGCGTCGGGGTGCCGATCCCGTCCTGAGGGCGCCGCCGCCTAGCGGATGTCGCTCACCGGCAGCGGCGCGTCGGACGCGGCCCAGTGGCGGACCGGTTCGCGCTTGATCTTGAGCGTGTGGGTCCGCGGGAAATCGTCGGCCGGCCATGTTCGCCAGCCGGCGACGCGCTGGTTCGGACCGAGGGTCGCGTTGGCTGCCCGCACGGCGGCGTCCACCCGCGCGCGGCCGACGGGCGGGTCCTCATCGGCGACCTCGAGCACGACCGCCTCGATGCGGCCGGGACTCGTCTCGACGACGACCGTGTCGCGCAGACCGGCGATGCGCAGCGCGTTCTCGATGTCCTCGGGGTACACGTTGAAGCCATTGGGCAACACGATGATGTCCTTGATCCGGCCGCTGAGGATCAGCCGACCGTCGGAGTCGAGATGGCCCAGATCCCCGGTCCGGTACCAGCCGTCGGCGGTGAACGCCTGGGCGGTCAGCTCGGGGGCGTTCCAGTAGCCGCGGAACACCGTCCGGCCACGGAACTGGATCTCCCCGTCCGCGCTCAGGCGCATGTCGATGCCCTCCGGCACGCGCCCGACCGTGCCGAGGCCGTGATCGTCGAGGGTGGTGCACGTGCCGGTCCCGGTCTCGGTCGCGCCGTAGCCCTGCAGGACCGTCACCCCGAGGTCCTCCCAGGCGAGCTGCAGGGCCGGCGGCAGGAAGGCGCCCGATGAGACGAACAGCCGGAAGTGCCCACCGAGCTGCGCATGGATGCTGCGGAACAGCAGTCGGCGTACGCCCGACGGCAGGTGGCGAGCGATGCGTCGCAGTCGAGCGATCGTGGCGGAGCGGCCCCGTTTGGCGACTTCGCGGTCGATCGCGCTCCAGAAGAGGTCGAGCACCTGGGGAACGACGATCATGCTCGTGACGCGATGGGCACGCAGCGCGTCGAAGATGACCCTCGGGTTCCGGCTGCGGACGTACAGGACGTCCGCCCCGACATCGAGCGCGTAGTACAGCCCGACCGCCTGCTCGAGCAGATGCGACAGCGGCAACAGCGACACGATGCGATGCTCCATCACCGGCACGATCCGGTGGAACGACTCGATCGACGCCACGACGTTGTCGTGGGTCAGCATCACGCCCTTGGGCGTCCCGGTCGTGCCGCTCGTGAACACGAGCTCGAAGACCTCGTCGGCGACCGGGCGGTTCCAGGCCGCCTGACGCGCCTCCCAGTCCGCTGGGAAGGCCGGATCGTCGGGTCTCGGGTCGGCGGCGAGGGCCTCGACCGTGGTCGTCGGGAAGTCGGCCAGGCCGGCCTCACGCGGGTCCGCTGCGTCGCGACCCGTGCCGAGGATCAGGTGACGGGCTCCCGAAGCACGGACGATGCCCTCGACGGCATCGGCCGACATGCGCAGGTCGAGGGGCACGATGACGAGGCGGGCGTGCATCGCACCGAAGTACGCGGCCGGCAGCTCGGGCGTCGACGGGCTCCAGGTCAGGATCCGGTCGCCGGGCTCGAGATCCAGCGCACGCAGCCGCCACGCGGCGATGCGCGCCCGGCGGTCGAGCTCGCGGTAGCTCCAGCGCATCGTCGACCCGTCGTCCCGCCGCAGGCCGAGGGCCGGCCGCTCACCGTAGCGACTGGCGGCGCGATCGAGCAGATCGATGAGGGTCGCCACCCCGTGGATGCTACGCGAGCCGCCAAGGGGCCCATCGCGCCCGATGGCCGGATGCTAGGGTTCGCGGGTCGACCCGGCCCCGTCCATCTCGGAGGCCTATCCGCATGGTCCCGGTCCTGACCCTCGGCCCGCTGGCGGTCTCGACCCACGACGTCTTCACGATCCTCGCCCTGCTCGTCGGGCTGGCCATCTACTACGGCGAACTCGCTCGCCGGCACTGGCTCGACGGGACGATCGTGTGGATCTCGCTGGTGGCGATCCTTGGTGGGGCGATCGGCGCCCGGACCATCACCGCCTGGGAGCACCTGGACTACTACGCCACGGCCGCCGCGGCCGACGTGCCGCTGACCGTGCTCATCGAGAACAGCGGCAAGAGCATCATCGGCGCGGTGGCTGGCGGCTACCTCGCGACGACGCTGGCCAAGCGCTGGTTCGGGTACACCCGCTCGACCGGCGACTGCTATGTCCTCGCCATCCCGATCGCGACGGCGATCGGCCGCGTCGGCTGCTTCCTGACCGAGTTGCCGCTCGGGACCCCGACGACGCTGCCATGGGGAGTGTCGGTCGACCCGGCTGTCGCAGCGGGGTTCGCCGTCTGCCCGGGCTGCAGCCTGCCGATGCACCCGTCGATGCTGTACGAGATCGCGTTCAACCTTGTGGCGGCCATCGTCATCTGGCGCTATCGCGACCGCGTCCCGATCCCGGGCGATGCGCTGAAGCTCTACCTGCTCGCGGCGGCCACCTTCCGCTTCCTCGTCGAAACCGTCCGGGGCAACCCGCCGCAGGCGCTCGGTCTGAGCGGTCCGCAATGGGTCCTCATCCCGCTCATCGTGTTGCTGCTCGCGTTCTTCGTCCGGCGGCTTCGATCCGGGATCTACCGGGTGCCGCCGCCACCGCTGTCGGTGCCCAGCCTCGAGGTGCCGGTCCGATGACCGCCCCCGTGAGCGGTGCGCCTGCACCCGCCGACGCGCCCGCGCCGACGGGCGGCACCGACGACGTCAGCCGGACGCAGCGCATCGACGCGCTCGCCGCGTACTTCCGGGTGCAGCGGGCCACCTACGCCGAGGCGAGCCTCCGTCGGGCGGCTCTCGACGCGGGCTACGAGGCGCGCGACGTCGACGCGGCGTGGGCCGTCACTGCCGAGCCGGTTCCGGCGCGGGGCAGGGGAGCGGCGGTACCGGCCCTGGTCACCATCGGGTATCTGGTCGCGAGCTACGGGATCACCGCGATCACGGCCCTGGTCCCGGACACGAGCGGTGTTGCGATCGTCGTGCCGGCCATCGCCCTCGTGGTGGGCACCGCGTGGCTGGCGCTGCGCGGAACGCACCCCGCGCTGGCGGGGGGCCTGCGTATGGGCATCGTCCTGGCGATCGTCCTGCCTGTCGTGATCGGGCTGGTCGTGCTCGGCGTGTGTTTGGTCATCGTGCTCGGCGGTCGGTCCCTGACCGGCTGACAGCGGCATCGTGCGCTACGTCGTTCCAAGGAGGCTGACGCTGTGACCACCCCACCGCCGAGCGATCCGCCCGTCCGACCCACCGGCTGGCAAGCTGCCACCGAGGATCGGGTCGATCGGCTGACTGCCTACTTCGTGGAACACGAAGGGCGATATACCCTCGAGGCGTTGCGCGCCGCTGCCAGCGACGCCGGGTTCACGTCCGAGGAGATCGATCTGGCCGGCCAGCGCCTGGCCACGCGACGCGAGATCGCCCAGGCGTCGCGGCCCATCCGGGCGCGGGCGCGCTGGATCGTCCTGGGCGCGTACGCCCTGGTCTATGCCGTCCTGGCATGGGCGTTGCTCAGCGCCCCGAACCTCGGCTCGTACGGCATGGGCGAGTTCGCGCTCATCGTCCTGTCGGTCGTCCTCGGCATCGGCCTCGTCATCTCGATCGTGTGGGTCAACCGTCGCCGCCTCCCCGCCCGGCTCGAGGGGGCATTGCCGGGGATCCTCGCCCTGCCGCTCATCATGCTCGTCGCCGTGGCCGGCCTGTGCGTCGTCACGACCCGACCGTTCGGGGTGGTCTGATGACGCTGGCCCTCCGTCCGTACACCCCGCTGCGGATGGTCCTGACCGTCTGCGGCCAGTGCTTCAGTGAGGATCCCGACCGCGACATCGACTACGAGACCGACATCCTCCAGGGCAACCTGGTGGCGATGGACGGTGGCGTGTACCTGCGCCGGATGTGCCGGCGGGGGCACGGCCAGGTCACCAGCCTGTACGAGGAGGACGTCAAGGTCTGGGAGGATCTGCAGCAGTGGCGCATCCCGACGCGGGAGGTCGTGCCCGACCGGGTCGGCAACACGCGGCCGATCCCGATGGGCTATCTCGACGGGCTGGGCGACCTCCAGACCCAGCACTCCTGCGTGCTGCTGGTCGACGTGACCGAGACCTGCAATCTCGAATGCCCGACGTGCTTCGCCGTCAGCGCGCCGGGAGTCGGACGGCATGCGCCGCGCAATGAGGTGCTCCGCACGCTCGACGCGACGATCGCCCGGGAAGGCGGTCGGATCGACGCACTCATGCTGTCGGGCGGAGAGCCCACCGTCCACCCCGGCATCCTGGACCTCGTCGAAGCGGCCGTGGAGCGGAACGTGACCCGCGTCATCCTCAACACCAACGGCATCCGGATCGCCCGCGACGACGCGTTCCTCCACGCGCTCGAGCGGCTGCGCGACCGGGTCGAGATCTACCTCCAGTTCGACGGCTTTCGCGAATCGACCTATCGCTGGCATCGCGGCGAGGACCTGCGCGCGGTCAAGGATGCCGCCATCCGCCGGTTGACCGACGCGCGAATCTTCACGACCCTCGCCGTCGCCGTCGCCAAGGGCGTCAACGAGGACGAGGTCGGGTCCATCGTCGATCTGGTGTTTGACACCGACTACCTCGCCGGGGTCGCCATCCAGCCGATGTTCACGGCCGGCCGGGCCAACCCGCTCGATCCGATGGACCGGGCCACGACGACCGGCACGATCGCGCGGTTCGCGGCGCAGACCGGCGGTCGGGTCAGCGCCGACGACTTTATCGCGCTGCCGTGCTCACATCCGGACTGTGCCTCGCTGACCTACTTCGTCCGGGGCGACGACGGCACCTACCGCTCGGTCGTGGACATGATCGGGCGGGCGGAGCTCAAGCAGCGGCTGGTCCTCATCGGCAACCGCATCGCGCCCGATGACGCCCTGTGGGATGCGCTCACCCGACTGCTGTCGGAGACCGCCATGGTCAGTCGCCCGGAGTTGATCGATCACCTGCTCGACATCTGCGAGGTATGCGATCTCGGTGTGTCCGGCTTCGTGAAGACACTCGGTCGATGGGTGATGGACCGATCGGACGTGCCGGTCGAGTCGATCGCCAAGCGGGTCAAGCGGATCAGCATCAAGACGTTCATGGATCCGTGGACGATGAATGTCGAGCGGCTCCAGCAATGCTGCGTCCACGTCGGCTCGACGGGCGTCGAGCAGCCGGTACGCATCCCGTTCTGTGCCCGGCAGACGTTCGGCGCGCTGCGCCGGCGGACCTCGGGCGGGATGGTCGCCGCCCGCGACCTGCCGATGGTCGAGGCGGCCACGCGCCTGGGAGTCGTGTCGTGAGCGCCGACGTCCCGCCCGCCGAGGGCACGGTCGGCCCGTGGTCGTATCCGCGACGCGTGCTCAGTCGCCCGGAGAAATACGAGCGGATGGCGTTCACGTTCTGCCGGATGGGCACCGTCGGCCTCATCGCCTGGGCCATCGGGCCGGCGTGGTTCGTGCTCATCGTCGCCGTCATCGCGGTGGCGCTGTATGCGCGGGCGATCACGCTCGGGGTCGGCTGGACGAAGTGCTTCCTGCGCCGACCGACCTACATCGTCGGCTTCTGGCTGGTGGTCGCCGTCCTCGACGCATACTGGCTGCTCGTGCTCGGGCAGCGCCTGCCCGTCGTTTGACCCCCTCACGACGGCTCGGGTAGACTCCGGCGGCTCTGCGGCGGTGCCGTGGACGCCGCATCCCGGTCGGTCGGCCGCGCGCCGGGACTCGAATGACGCGAGACCCAGGCCGGAGGAGGTGAACACCGATTGGCTGAAGTCCGAGTGGGAGAGAACGAGACGTTCGAAAGCGCCCTGCGCCGCTTCAACAAGAAGATCCAGCAGAGTGGCATCCTCGCCGAGGCTCGCCGACGCGAGCACTACGAGAAGCCCTCCGTGAAGCGCAAGCGCAAGGAAGCCAAGCGCAAGAAGAACGCCCGAACGCAGGCCGGCTGAGCCGGGTCCGTCGACCCGTCACCCCTGCGGCCCCACGGGCGTCCGTTGACGATCGCCCGAGGTAGCCAACACCGGTGTCCCTTCGAGAACGAGTCCAGACCGACATCGCCGTGGCCATGCGCGGCGGCGATGCCCTGCGCCGCGATGTGCTCCGGATGGCGATCAACGCCGCCTACAACCTCGAGAAGCGCAACCGTCAGCCGCTGTCCGAGGACGAGTTCCTCGCCGTGCTGACGCGGGAGGTGAAGACGCGCCGCGAGTCGGTCGATGCCTTCTCTTCGGCGGGTCGCGATGACCTGGCCTCCAGGGAGCGGGCGGAGATCGACATCCTGACGGAGTACCTGCCCGCGGCACTGTCCGAAACCGAGCTCGGCGCGCTCGTCGACGAGGGCATCGCCGCGACCGGGGCGAGCAGCGCCCGCGACCTCGGCAAGGTCATGGGCTGGCTGGCGCCGCGGACCCGTGGCCGCGCCGACGGCAAGCTCCTGAGCGGCCTCGTCGCGCGTGCATTGGCGCAGGCCGACCTGGCCGCCCATGACGATGGCGGCGGGCACGACCACACCGGGCGCGACGGCTGATGCTGGCCCAGCGCGCTCCCGCGCTCGCCCGGTTCACGCGACACGACGCGACCCGCCTCGGGATCTCCTCGGCCATCCTCGTCCTCGTCCTGACCGCGATCCTGGCGGCCGACATCCTGCCCGCCGAGACCGTCAGCTATCGAGTCGGGGAGATCGCGCGGGCGGATATCAGCGCCCCGCGCGCGACGTCGTTCGACAGCCGGACGCTGACCGACCAGGCCCGGGCCGCGGCGCGTACCGCCGTCCTGCCCCAGTACGACTACACCTCCGAGAAGGCCATCGCCATCGCGGCCGAGCAGGCGAAGGCGTTCGAGAACCGGGTGGGGCGGATCGACACGGCGTTCTCGGCCGATCTGACCGAGGACCAACGCCGGTCCTTGCTCGACGTCGTCGTGCCGGGCCTCAGCGACACCGCCCGCCAGACCCTGATCGGCCTCGCCGGTGCGCGTTGGGCTGCGGTGCGGACCGAGGCTGCGCGTGTCCTCGACGCCACGCTGCGCACGGAGCTGCTCGACACCCAGGTGGCCGCCACTCGGCAGGACATGGCGAGTCGGATGGGCGGCGACCTCGACGAGGCCGAGCGGATGCTGGCCGCCGAATTGATCGCCCCGCTGATCGTGCCGAACTCGTCGTTCGATCAGACCCTCACCGACCAGGCCCGGGACAAGGCCGCCGAGGATGTCGTGCCCGTCCGGGTGGATATCGCCCAGGGCCAGATCGTCGTGCGCAAGGGCGCGCCGTTGTCGGCCGCCGATCTCGAGGCGATCGATGCGCTCGGCCTCGGCCAGGACACCGCCCCCCAATTCGCCAGCCTGGCCGGCTGGTTCCTGCTGGCGGCGCTGCTCGTGGCGATGCTGCTCGCCTGGATCTGGCGATTCCGGCCGACCCTGTGGCACCGCGACAATGTGCTCACCTTGATCGGGTTGCTGGTGGTCGCCACCACGCTGGCGCTCAAGGTCACGGCCGGGCGCGAGGTCCTCGCCTACCTCATCCCGACCGCCGCGATGGGGATGCTGCTGGCGATCCTGCTCGACGCGTCGGTGGCGACGGTCGTCATCGCCATCATCGCCATCATCGGCGGCGCCCTGAACGACGGGTCGCTCGAATTCGCGGCCTACACGTTCCTCGGCGGGCTGGCCGGGATCGTCGCCATCCGCAAGGGCGATCGGCTCCAGATCTTCGTGCAGGCGGCGATCGCGATCTTCGTGGTCAACGCGACGGTCGTGTCGGTGTTCTCCCTGCTCGGCACCCGCGACATTCGCGGCGTGCTCGAGCTGTGGTTGGCGTCGGGCGCGTCGGCTGTCGGTTCATCGGTGGCCGCGATCGGCACGTTCGCCGTGCTCGGCTCGGTGTTCGGGATCATGACCGTGTTCCAGCTGCTGGAGCTCGCCAACCCGTCGCAGCCGCTACTCCGTCGCCTGCTCGTGGAGACGCCGGGCACGTACCACCACTCCCTGATGGTCGGCAACCTCGCGGAGCGCGCCGCCGAGGCGATCGGCGCCGACCCGCTGGTCACCCGCGTCGCGGCCTATTACCACGATGTCGGCAAGCTCGCCAACCCGCTCGCCTTCATCGAGAACCAGGCCGGCGGGGAGAACATCCACGACCAGCTCGAACCCGAGATGAGCGCCCAGACGCTCAAGCAGCACGTCGCCGACGGGATCGACATCGCCTACGCGGCGAAGCTGCCCAAGGCTCTCATCGCCTACATCCCGCAGCATCACGGGACCGCCATCATGAGCTACTTCTTCGCTCGGGCGAAGGAGCGGGCAGCCGAGCCGTACGGCGGACCGGCCACGGTCGATGGCGCGAAGGCCGCCGCGTCGGTCGACGAGCGCAAGTTCCGCCATGCCGGCCCGAAGCCACAGACCCGCGAGGCCGCCCTGATCATGCTCGCCGATGGTGTCGAGGCGTCGGTGCGGTCGCTGGCGGCACGCGATGAGCCGGCCATCCGGGCGATGGTCACGCGCATCATCGACGAACGGATCGGCGACGGCCAGTTCGACGAGTGCGACCTGACGCTGCGCGACCTCGAGCGGATCAAGACCGCCTTCGTGGAGCAGCTGCTGGGGATGTACCACACCCGGATCGCGTACCCGCAGAACACCATCGTCGAGCTCGAGTCGCGCCGGGCCACTGCCGCCGGCGGCGGGTCGGCCGGGGACGCGGGCGTCGGCGAGGCGTCGGTCGGCGACGCCGCGGTCGGAGGCGGCCGCCCCGCGTCGTGACCCGGTCGATCCATCGAGGGCCGTGGCGGATCGACCTCGATGTCCGTGACGGCGTGACCTCGCCGCTGCCGGGGGCGGCGTTGGCCCGGCTGGTCGGGGACACGCTGAGCGCCGCCGGCGCCCCGTCGCCTGCCTCGATCGGGGTCATCCTCGCCGACGATGCGGAACTGGCCGAGCTCAACGCCACGCACATGGGCACGGTCGGGCCGACCGACGTCCTGTCGTTCCCGCTGCTGCCACCGGCGGCCTATCCGGCGCATGCCGGTGGCGCGGCGGCCGATCCCCACGGCAGCTCGACATCGTTCGTGCTCCCGCCTCGATCCCGGGTCCACCTCGGGGACATCGTGGTCTCGGTCGAGCGGGCGATCGACCAGGCCGCGCGTGGCGTCGGCGGGCAGACCGGCGACGTCCGCTGGACCCCGACCGACGAGCTCCGGCTGCTCGTCGTCCACGGCACGCTGCACATCAGCGGCTGGGACCACGCCGCGCCGATCGAGGAAGCGGCGATGCGGGCGCTGGAGCGTCGCCTTCTGGCCGCCGACGACCGGTAGGCGCTGAGCATCGACTCCGGGCGCCGGCGACCGACGCCGGGTACCATCGACCCTCGGCCCTCTCGCCGGCCCATGCGACGTCGTCGCGGTCGGACGGGATTCGGGCCGCGTCGTGATGTCTGCGGAGGGACGGGTTGAAGGTCATCGTCGGTCTGGGCAACCCGGGCGCGCCCTACGCCGCGACCCGCCACAACATCGGCTGGCTGGTCATGGATCGGCTGGCCGAGCGGGCCGGCTGGGCGGGTCGTGGCCGCCAGCGCGATGCGTCGAACGTCGTCCTCGGGCGCTATCGGGGGCTCGATCTGACGCTGGTCAAGCCGCTGACCTACATGAACGACTCGGGCCTCGCGGTGCGCAAGGTGCTGGCCCGGGAGCACGCCCCGCTGGGCGACCTGCTGGTCGTGGCCGACGACTTCGCGCTGCCGTTCGGCAAGCTGCGCTTCCGCGAGGGTGGTGGCCACGGCGGCCATAACGGTCTGCGCTCGATCATCGACGAACTTGGGACCGAGAAATTCGGCCGGCTTCGCGTCGGCATCGGCGACCCGGTCCGCAACGGACGTGACCACGTCCTGTCGCGATTCGCACCCGATGAGACCCAGCGACTGGACGAGCTGCTCGACGCGGCCGCCGATGCGGTCGAGGCGTGGGGCCGTGACGGCACGAGCAAGGCGGCCAACCGGTTCAACACGTTCCAGCTGCGCGAGGCGGACGCGGATCGGCTGGCCGCCCCGGGCGAGGTCGACGGCCCGCCCGATGGCAACGGCATCCGACGCACGAGGACCGGCTGGCGGAAGGTCCGCTCCGGTGAGGGCGATCCGGATGCCTGACCAGCCGCGACCGCCGCTCCGTGGCCGACGCGGCCGCGACCGGCGGATCGCAGAACGCGTGGCGGCGGACTTCGCCGCCCGGCACGCCCCGGGCGACGCCCCCACGGTCGACTTCGACATCGGGGCGGTCGACGCGGAGGTCGCCGAGGCTGCGCAGGCCGCCGCGCGCGTGCCGAAGGGCGTCGCCCGTACCCGCCGCCCGGAGCCGCGCTCGGCGGCCACCGGGCACCGGCTGCCCGACCTGTCGGCCCTGCCCCCGCTGCTGGCCGCGACCGGGTCGTTCGCGACGCTGCGCGAGCGTCTGGGAAGCCCGGCGGACATCGGCCGGGTGGGTCGGCATGGCGGGGTCGTCGCGGTCCCGCACGGTGCCAAGTCGTACCTCGCGGCGACCCTGGCGACCGGCGAGCCGCTGGTCTGGATCGCGCGGGACGCCGAGATCGGCGATCGCGTCGCCGAGGAGCTCGTCGCCTGGCTGGGCGATCCAGGGGCAGTCGCCGTGCTCGAGCCACGGACGGCCCTGGCCTACGAGCGGAGCGAGCTGGTGGCCGATGAGACCGCCGCTCGCGTGGCGGCGTTCGCGGCGTGGCGGCGCGGGGCGGCGCGCGTCCTGGTCGCCAGCGTGCAGGCCCTGCTCCAGCACACCATCGCCCCGGACGACCTGCCGGCTGACCCGCGCGAGCTGGCGGTCGGGGCGCGCATCCACCAGGACGTCCTGCTGCGCGACCTGCTCGACCTCGGCTACACGCCCGTCACCGAGGTCGCCGGACGAGGCGAGTTCGCCCGGCGCGGTGGGATCGTCGATGTCTTCCCGCCGTCGCGCGATCTGCCGGTCCGCCTCGAGTTCTTCGGCGACGAGATCGACTCGCTGCGTGCCTTCGACCCGACCGACCAGCGGACGACCGGCGCGGTCGACCGCGTCGTCCTGCTGCCCGCGTCGGAGTTCCTGCTGCCGACCACGGGCGTGGCCGCGATCCGCGAGCGCCTCGGGACGTCAGCCGCACGACTGCCCGAACGCCTCGCCGCGGACCTTGCCAGGTTCGAGGGATCGACCGACGACCCGTTGCGGCCCGGCTCGGGCGTCGTGTCGCGGGCGGTGGCGGTCGGCGACGCCGCCGAGGTCTGGGCGGCCCAGCTCGCGCCGGCGACCGGCCTCGATCATGTCGACCCGGGAACGATCCTCATCCTCGACGAACCGGCCGACATCGCCGAGGCCGCCGCCTTCCTGTGGCGGCAGGCCGATGAACGGCGCGAGGAGCTGATCGCGGCAGGGGAGTTGCCGAAGACCTGGCCGCAGACGTACCTGCCGCCACGGGCCTGGAAGGGCCGCCTCGTCGCGTCGCGCACGCTGGAGCTGACCTGGGAGTCGGAACCGCCCGCGGACAGCGCGATGGCGGCCGGCGGGCGCAGCTCGGGCGACCTGTTCGGCTGGCGCGAACCGAGCCTGCCGCCCGGTCGGGCCGGTCGGCTCGAGGAGGCCGTGGCCGGCTGGCGCGCGGACGGCGCCCGCATCGTGCTGGCATCGGACCAGGCCGCCCGGCTCGCCGACATCCTCGACGAGGCGGGTTCGCCGGTCGCGGTGGTCGACCGGATCGAGGCGCCGCCACCGGTCGGCGCCATCGCCCTCGTCGGCCGCAGCCTCAACGGCGGGTTCAGCGGCGGCCCCGACGGGCTCGTCTTCGTCACCGATCGGGAGCTGTTCGGCACCGTCCGGGTGCGCCGGCCGAAGGCTCTCCGGCGGGTCGTCCCGCGCGACATCCTCGAGCGCCTGACGCCGGGCGATCTGGTCGTCCACATCGACCACGGCGTGGCGCGCTACGAACAGATGCTGCGACGCGGCGGGGCGGGGGAGGAGCGCGACTATCTCGAGCTGTCGTTCGCCGGCGGAGATCGCATCTTCGTCCCGGTCGAGCAGATCGCGCGGGTCACCCGCTACGCCGGCGGGGAGCGGCCCGCCCTCAGCAAGCTCGGCGGCACCGAGTGGCTGCGCGCCAAGCAACGGGTGCGCAAGGCGGTCGCCGACCTCGCCGACGAGCTGTTGTCGCTGTACGCGGCCCGGGCCGAGGCCCACGGCTTCGCGTTCTCGCCGGACACGCCCTGGCAGGCCGAGCTCGAAGCGTCCTTCCCGTACGAGGAGACGATCGACCAGCTGCGCGCGGTCGCCGAGGTCAAGGCCGACATGGAGCGGTCGACCCCGATGGATCGACTCGTCGTCGGCGACGTCGGGTACGGCAAGACCGAGGTCGCGCTGCGAGCCGCGTTCAAGGCGACCCAGGATGGCAAGCAGGTCGCGGTGCTCGTGCCGACGACCGTGCTCGCCGCGCAGCACCACGCCACCTTCAGCCAGCGATTCGGGACCTTCCCGCTCGAGGTCCGCCTGCTGTCGCGGTTCGTGTCGGCCAAGGAACAGGCCGCGACCATCGCCGGCCTGGCCGACGGCACGGTCGACGTGGTCATCGGCACGCACCGCCTGCTGTCGAGCGACGTCGCGTTCAAGGACCTCGGCCTCGTCGTCGTGGACGAGGAGCAGCGGTTCGGGGTGGCCGCCAAGGAGCGGCTGAAGCGCCTTCGTCGCGAGGTCGACGTGCTGACCCTGTCGGCGACCCCGATCCCGCGCACGCTCAACCTGGCGATGGCCGGCATCCGCGACCTGAGCGTCATCGAGACGCCACCGGAGGACCGCCTGCCGATCCAGACGCGGGTCGCCGAAGCGTCCGCAGGCCTCGTCCGCGACGCCGTCCTGCGCGAGCTCGATCGCGGCGGGCAGGTGTTCTACGTCCACAACCGGGTCGAGACGATCGAAGCCCAGGCCGATCAGCTCCGGCGGCTGCTGCCCGACGCCCGCTTCGTGGTCGGCCATGGCCAGATGGCGGAGGGCGCCCTCGAGCGGGTCATGCTCACGTTCGCCGACGGCGCCGCCGACGTCCTCGTGTGCACGACCATCATCGAGTCGGGGCTCGACATCCCCAACGCCAACACGATCGTCATCGATCGCGCGGACACGCTCGGCCTGGCGCAGCTCTACCAGTTGCGCGGGCGGGTCGGGCGCTCGGCGCGGCGGGCCTACAGCTACCTCCTGTACCGACGCCGGGAGCGGCTGTCGGACGAGGCGCGCAAGCGCCTGCAGGCCATCTTCAACGCGTCGGAGCTCGGGGCCGGGTTCCAGATCGCCCTGTCGGACCTCGAGATCCGCGGCGCCGGCAACATCCTCGGCGGGGAACAGTCGGGCCACATGGCCGCGGTCGGCTTCGACCTGTACTCGCGGATGCTGGCCGAGGCGGTCGAGGAGCACAAGGCGTCCCGTGAGGGCCGCGCCGCGATCCTCCCCGCGCCGCAGGCTGTGGTCGACCTGCCGGTCGATGCCCACCTGCCCGACGACTACGTCCCCGACGAAGCGCAGAAGCTCGAGCTGTACCGGCGCCTCGCCGCGGCCCGCACGGCCGGCGACATCGCCGCCTTCCGCCAGGAGGTGACCGACCGGTTCGGGCCGATGCCGCCGTCCGTGGTGCGCCTCGTCGAGGTGGCCGAGCTCCGCCTCGCGGCGGAAGCGGCAGGTGTCGCGTCGATCTCGCGCGAGGACGGTCGGCTCGTGGTCCGCTTCGGGGCGGGCCTGACCCGGGCCGCGGCGATGGGCCTGCTGGGCGACGGCGGATTGCCGGGCATCCGGCCCTCGGATGTGACGTTCGCCTCGAACCAGGTCCGCATCCGTGTCCCGAGCGGCGCCGGGCGGGCGTGGCAGCTGACCCAGGCCGTGGTGGCCCGCCTGTCGATGGTCGACCCGCCCGCCTGAGCGCGACCGGGCCGTCGGCTGGCGCTTGACGATGACGGCATGCGACGGATGGCCGACGCGCCGTCCCGGCCAGCGGTGGCAGACTTGGCCCATGCCACCCAGCCAAGCCGCCGACGGCGGACTGTGGTCACCGCAGCGTCGCCAGCTGACGGTCGGCCTGGTCCTGACCATCACCCTCGTCGCGTTCGAGGCCCTCGCCGTCTCGACGATCATGCCCATCGTCGTGCGCGACCTGCACGATCTGGAGCACTACGGCTGGGTGTTCACCGCGTTCATGCTGGCGTCGCTCATCGGCATCGTGGTCAGCGGCGGCCTCATCGACAAGCGCGGCCTCGGCCTGCCGTTCGGCCTCGGGCTCGGGCTGTTCGCGGTCGGCCTCGTCGTCGGTGGCCTGGCCCCGTCGATGCCCATCCTCATCGCGGCCCGCTTCGTCCAGGGTCTGGGCGCCGGGGCCGTGCCGCCGATCGCCTACGTCGCCATCGGGCGCAGCCTGCCCGAGCGGCTCCGTCCGCAGATGTTCGCGACGCTGTCGACGGCGTGGGTGTTGCCGGGGGTGATCGGACCGGCGATCGCGGGCTTCGTCGGCGAGCATCTCCATTGGCGAGTCGTGTTCCTGGGTCTGCTCCCGCTGATCGCCCTCGCCGCTGCGATGTCGTGGCCGGCCATCCGTCGCATCGCCGCCGCCGAGGCGGCCATCGGCCCAGAGGCCGAGGCCGCGGCGTCGTTCCGTCGCCGACTGCCGCTCGCGGTCCGGGTCGCCCTCGGTGCCGGCCTGCTGCTCGGCGGGCTGCAGATCAGCGACCCGCCGATCGCGCTCGCGACGATGCTGATCGGCGGTTCGATCGGCCTGCACGCCCTGCGCCAGCTCACCCCGCCGGGCACGCTCCGCCTGGCGCGCGGCCTGCCGACCGCGGTGCTCATGCGCGGCATGCTGACGTTCGCGTTCTTCGCGGTCGACGCGTACGTGGCCCTGGCCCTCGTCAACTGGCGCGGCCTCAGCCCGACCGAGGCCGGCATCAGCCTGACCGCCGCGACCCTGAGCTGGACGGCGGGCTCGTGGATCCAGGCACGCAATGCGCATCGCTGGGAGCCCGACCGGTTCGTCCGGGCCGGGGTCATCGTCGTGGTCCTCGGGCTGGCGGCGTTCATGGTCGTGCTCCTGCCGCAGGTCTCACCGTGGCTGGCGATCCCGACCTTCGGACTGGCGGGTCTGGGCATGGGCCTCGCCTACGCTCCGCTGACCCTCATCGTGCTGCGCGAGTCACCACCCGCCGAGCAGGGTGCCGCGACGGCCGCCCTGTCGTTGACCGATTCGCTCGGCACCGCGCTCGGTACCGGCGTCACGGCCGCGACCGTCGCGATCAGCGTGCGCGCCGGGGACGGTCCGGCGCCCGGACTCGCGGTCGGGTTCGCGGTCGCCCTCGCCGTCGGGCTGGTCGCCACGCTCATCGGTGGGCGGCTGCACCACGGCACGGCGACGGCGCACCCCAAGTCACTCGTCGCCCGAAAGGCCTGACCGCGATCCCGGGTTCCTGGGCGGCACAACGTCAACCACCACGACCGTACGTCGACTCGAGGCGCCCCCGGATGCCGACGGCCGGTGCGGCGATCCCGATCCCACGCTCGTGGACGCAGCCGGATCTGGAACGGCCCGGCGATTCGGCTCCGTCGCCGGCTTCGACCGGTCATCGCGTCTCCCTGATCGGCGTTCTGCCGGTTCGGGGGGCCACTCGCCAGGGGCTTAGCTCGCGCCAGCCGGCGCCAGGCCGCCGGCGCCACCGTCCCAGGCCGCCGGCGACACCGCCCCGGACCGCCGGTCCGCGCGTCGGCGATGCGCTCCGGCTGCGGTAGACTTTCGACCGGCCTCGACCACGATCCCAAGGGCGACCCAGCCCCGATCCGAACCGACCCCATGGAGGTCCCAGCCCGATGTCAGCCGAAGCGCTGCGCGAGCGGATCCGTGAGATCCCCGACTTCCCCAAGCCCGGGATCCTGTTCTACGACATCACGACCCTGCTCAAGGATCCGGCCGCCTACAAGGAATCGATCGACCTGATGCTCGAGCCGTACAAGGACGAGCGGGTCGACATCGTCGTCGGCATGGAATCGCGCGGCTTCATCTTCAGCGCCCCGATGGCCTACCTGCTCGACGCCGGTCTGGTGCCCGTGCGCAAGCTGGGCAAGCTGCCGGCCGAGACCATCACGGTCGAGTACGCGCTCGAGTACGGCTCCAACACCCTCGAGATCCACCGGGACGCGATCGCCCCGGGTCAGCGCGTGCTCATCGTCGACGACCTGCTCGCCACGGGTGGCACGGTCAAGGGCACGATCGAACTCGTCGAGCGACTCAAGGGCGAGGTCGTCGGGCTGGGCTTCCTCGTCGAGCTCGAGTTCCTCAAGGGCCGCGACCGCCTGGAAGGACGCCGCGTCACCAGCGTCGTCAAGTACTGAACCGCACGGCGCGGACGGCGATCGCCATTGGCTGACCTCTCCGACCCTCGTCCCGAGGCCGACCCGCCGGCGCCTGCCGAGGGTGGCGCCGATCTCGGTCGTCGCCGGTTCTTCCGGCAGTTCGCCGGCGACGTGTTGCACGGCGCGGCCGGCGTCGTCGGCGCGGCGCAGGCCATCCAGCGCATGTCGGCCGAGGCGGCTGGCGCGATCCTCGACCCCTCGTCGCTCGGGCTCGATGGCGTGGCGACGCCGGCCGTGGCGCCGGCTCCAACCGGTTTTCGGACACCGTTCCGCGAGGGTGCCGGTGTCGTCTACATCGTCGACCAGCGCCAGCTGCCGGACGCCCTCGTCGAGTACGAGGCCCATTCGGCGGCCGAGGCCGCGTTCGCCATCCGGGAGATGATCGTCCGCGGCGCGCCGGCCATCGGCCAGGTCGCGGCCCTCGGGCTGGCGATGACCGGGTCGAAGGCGCGGACGACCCGTCCGTACGCGCGCCGGGCGACGCTGCGCGGCGCTGCCAACGCGCTCGTCAACGCCCGGCCGACGGCGGTCAACCTGCGCTGGGCGGTCGATCGGGTCATGGCCGCCTACGCCGCCGTCGGCGAACTGTCGGAGGACGGCGATGCGATCGCCGCGGCGATGCGGGCCGAGGCCGACACGATCGTGTTCGAGACGACCGAGGACCACGGCCGCCTTGCTTCGTTCGGCCTGGCGGCGCTCGCCTTCCCCGACGACGGACCGTTGCGCGTGCTGACCCACTGCAACACCGGTCCGCTCGCCTGCGGCCAGTTCGGGACGGCACTGGGCATCGTCCAGGCCGCCCATCATGCCGAGCGAGCGATCCATGTCTGGGTGGACGAGACGCGTCCGTACCTGCAGGGTGCGCGGTTGACCGCGTGGGAGCTGGCCCAGGCGGGCGTGCCCCACACGCTCATCCCGGACGTCGCGGCCGGTCACCTGATGGCTCGCGGCGAGGTCGATGTGGTCATCGTCGGCGCCGACCGCATCGCGGCCAACGGCGACACCGCCAACAAGGTCGGGACGTATCCGCTGGCCGTGCTCGCGGCCCGTCACGGCATCCCGTTCTACGTGGCCGCCCCGATCAGCACGGTGGACCTCGCCACGCCCGACGGCGGTGCGATCCCGATCGAGGAACGTCGGCCCGCCGAGGTGCTCGAGTTCCGCGGCGTGCGCATCGCACCGCCCGACACCGACGTCCGCAACCCGGCGTTCGACGTGACGCCGGCCGAGCTGATCGGCGGCATCGTCACCGAGGAGGGGGTCATCCGCGCGCCGTACGCCGACGGTCTTGCCGAAGCCGTCGCCAGCCGCGAGCGGCGCCGCGCAGCCGCGCCCGGGTTCGCCGGGCTTGCCAGCGGTTCCGACCGACCCGCGGCGACAGGCTGATGGCGTCGGTCGTCATCGGCCGGCGGTCGGCCGCGCAGGCCCGTCAGACCACCGACCGGGCGCTGCTGCGCGGCTTCCTCGACCAGGATCGGCTGTACGCGGCGTACGCCATCTGCGACCTCGAGGAGCGCGAGTTCGGACGGACCCGCTGGGGAGCCGCCTACGACGGCCAGGAGCTGATCGCAGTCGGGCTCGAATACACCGGTCCCACGCCCCAGCCGCTATTCGTGATGGGGCGGAGCGAGGGGATCGCCGCGGTCCTGCGCGACGTCATCCGCCCGCGTGCCGCCTACATCGCGGCGCGCTCGACGATGCTGCCCGCGATCGAGGCCCACTACCGGATCGATGCGGGGCCACAGATGGTCCGGATGTGGGTCGACCGGACCCATTTCCGGCCGTATCCCGCCACCGTCCAGCGGCTGCTGCCGGTCGAGATCGGCGAGCTGAACCGGCTGTACCAGCTGGGTTTCGCGTCGTGGCTGCCATCGACGGCGATCGACGACGGCGTGTACTACGGGATGCGCGTGAACGGCCACCTGGTGTCCGCGGCGGGCACCCACGTCATCAGCCGAACGGCTCGGCTCGCGGTCGTCGGCAATGTCCTGACCCACGTCGACTACCGTGGCCGCGGCTTCGCGACCGCCGTCACCGGCGCCGTGACCGCCGAGCTGTTGCGAACGTGCGACCAGGTCGTGCTCAACGTGCGGGCCGACAACCCGCCGGCCATCAATGCCTACCGGCGACTCGGCTACCAGGAGCACGCCCGCTTCGAGGAGCGCCTCATCCACCGCCTCGGCTCGCCGTGGCCCGACCTCACCGCGCCGCTGCGGCGCCTGCTGACCCGCAAGGAGACCGATCCCCGATGACCTTCCCGACCACGCTCCCGGCGCATGACGTGACCGATCTCGAGCTCGCCGCCGAGGGCGTGCGCCGGATCGAGTGGGCCGAGCGCGAGATGCCGGTCCTCCGGCTCATCCGCGAGCGCTTCGAACGCGACCGGCCGCTCGACGGGTTGCGCATCGGCGCATGCCTCCACGTCACGACCGAGACCGCCAACCTGATGCGTACCCTCAAGGCCGGTGGTGCCGAGGTCGTGCTCGCGGCATCGAACCCCCTGTCGACCAAGGACGACGTGGCGGCAGCGCTCGTGGCCGAGTTCGGCATCGCCACCCATGCACGCCGCGGCGAGGACCGCGACACCTACTACGCGCATCTCAACGCGGTGGCCGACACCCGGCCGCAGATCACCATGGACGACGGCTGCGACCTCGTGTCGCTGCTGCACAGCGAACGGCCCGAACAGGTCCGGGAGGTGCTGGCCGGCACCGAGGAGACGACGACCGGCGTCATCCGGCTCAAGGCGATGGCCGCCGACGGCGCCCTCGGCTTCCCGGTCGTGGCGGTCAATGAGGCCCAGACCAAGCATCTGTTCGACAACCGCTACGGCACCGGCCAGTCGACGCTCGACGGCATCCTGCGCGCGACCAACATCCTCATCGCCGGGCGCAAGGTCGTCGTGGCCGGGTACGGCTGGGTCGGCAAGGGCATCGCGGCCCGGATGGACGGCCACGGCGCCCACGTGGCCGTGGTGGAGGTCGATCCGATCCGCGCGCTCGAGGCGCTGATGGATGGCTTCGCGGTGATGAGCCACGGCGAGGCGGCTCGCTGGGGTGACCTGTTCGTGACCGCGACCGGGAACCTCAACGTCTTCCGCCGCGAGCACTTCGAGGCGATGCACGACGGCGCGATCATGGCCAACTCCGGCCACTTCGACGCCGAGCTGGACCTCGCCGCGCTGCGCGAGATGGCCGAGGGCCACGTGCGTGAGGTGCGCGACAACGTCCAGGAATTCGACCTCGGCGGCAAGAAGCTCAACCTCATCGCCGAGGGCCGCCTCGTGAACCTCGGCGCGGCGGAGGGCCATCCCGCGGCGGTCATGGACATGAGTTTCGCGAACCAGGCCCTGTCGGCCGAGTACGTCGCGCTCCACCACGCCGAACTCGAGCCGAAGGTCTACGTCGTGCCCGAGGCGATCGATGCCGAGGTCGCCCGCCTCAAGCTCGCCGCCCTCGGCATCGAGCTCGAGCCGATGACGCCCGAGCAGGCCGCCTACGTCTCGTCCTGGCAGCACGGAACCTGACCGGAAAACGCGGTAGGGTTCCGCGATGACGACGGAACCGCTCGAGACACCGCCCGCCGGGCCCGACTGGGCTCCGCCGCCGGAACCCGAGCGCCGGCCGTATGGCAGCTGGCCGTCGGTCATCGGCATCGACGACATCGTCGCCGCCACCGTCCGCCTCGGTGAGCCGTGGATCGACGGCGACGACGTCTATTGGATCGAAGGCCGGGCCGACGAGGACGGCCGCAGCGTCCTGGTCCGGCACGCTGCGGACGGAACGACTGCCGACGTCACGCCACCGCCGTTCAACGTGCGTTCGCGGGTGCACGAGTACGGCGGCGGTTCGTACACCGTCGCCGGGGGCACCGTGCTGTTCTCGAATCTCCACGACGGTCGTCTGTACCGGATCGACCCTGGCGACGGCACGCCCCAACCGATCACGCCCGAGGGCCCGTTCCGCTACGCCGATCTGCGCTTCGATCCGCATCGCCGCCGATTCCTCGCCGTACGTGAGGACCACAGCGGCGAGGGTCAGCCGGCCGCCGCGATCGTCGACGTGCCGCTCGACGGCGAACGGGCGCCGCGCGTGATGGTGGACGGCCCGGACTTCCTGGCCGCCCCCCGGCTGTCACCCGACGGCGCGACCCTGGCCTGGCTGGAGTGGGATCAGCCCGACATGCCGTGGGACGCCACTCGCCTGCGGACGGCGGCGGTCCGGGACGACGGGATGCTCGGCAGGAGCGACCTGGCGGCCGGCGGGCTCGACGAATCGATCGTGCAGCCCGAGTGGTCACCCGACGGCATCCTGCATTTCGTCAGCGATCGGACAGGCTGGTGGAACATCTACCGGCTGACGGATGGCCCACGGCTGGAGCCCCTCGCGCCGGCCGAGGCGGAGTTCGCCGACCCGGCGTGGCTGTTCGATCGGTCGTCATACGGCTTCCTGCCCGACGGCGGGATCCTGGCCGTCGCCCGCGCGCGCGGTCGTGACCGACTCATCCACATCGCGCCGGGCAGCCTGATCGGTGAGATCGATTCGCCCGCCACCGAGATCGGTGGGCTGCGCACGCTGGGAGGTCGGCTGATCGTCACGGCCGCAAGCCCG
>DASSII010000012.1:0-6152 GCA_035692005.1 Candidatus Limnocylindrales bacterium
TGCGCGACGCCGCTCTTCGTCGTATGGGTGATCGCTCCCCCGAGCCGTTCGGCATCGACATCTTCGTGGGTCACCGACTTCACGACGTTGGGCCCGGTCACGAACATGTAGCTGGTGCCTTCGACCATGATCGTGAAGTCAGTGATGGCCGGCGAGTACACGGCGCCACCTGCGCACGGACCCATCACCACGGAAAGTTGCGGCACGACGCCGGAGGCGAGGGTGTTCCGAAGGAAGATGTCCGCGTAGCCGCCGAGCGACACGACACCTTCCTGGATCCGCGCACCGCCGGAATCGTTCAGCCCGACGATGGGCGCACCAACCTTCATCGCCAGGTCCATGACCTTGCAGATCTTCTCGGCGTAGGCTTCGGACAGCGATCCGCCGAATACCGTGAAGTCCTGGCTGAACACGAAGACCAGTCGGCCGTCGATCGTGCCGTGCCCAGTGACGACGCCGTCGCCGAGGAACGCCGATCCCTCCTCGCCGTTCCGATTCGTGACGAACGCGTCGAGTTCGATGAACGAGTCCGCGTCCAGGAGCAGGTCGAGCCGTTCGCGCGCGGTCAGCTTTCCGCGTTCGTGCTGTTGCTCGATCCGGTCCTCTCCCCCGCCCAGCATCGCCTGCGCGCGCATGGCCTCGAGCCGCGATAACCGCTCCTCATTGGTCGACAATCCACGGACCTCCGGCAGCTGGGGCGTCTTTGCGCAAGGACAGCGTGCATCATACGGGGTCCCAGTTATCCACCGAAATGGTGAACAACTCGCAGTCCGTGTGGATAAACCGGTGCTCGCAACAACGGCTGCTGGAGTAGCATGGCCGGACTTCCCCGCGCATGCGACTCCGCGCGACGTGCCCGATCCGCTCCCGAGTTTGAGGTGATGCCCCGGTGACCAACGTGATCGCGATCGCGAATCAGAAGGGCGGCGTCGGCAAGACGACGACGGCGATCAACCTGGCCGGTGCCCTGGCGGAGGAGGGCTACCGGGTCCTGTGCATCGACATGGATCCGCAGGCCAACCTCACCGCTGGGCTCGGCATCAATCTCAACACCGTCGAACGCTCGATGGCCGATGTCCTCGCCGATGGCCGATCCAGCCTCGGTGATGTCATCCTCGCCACCGACAGCGCCGGCATCGATGTCGCACCGGCGCATATCGATCTCGCATCGACCGAGGGTGAGCTGTTCACCGCCCTCGGACGCGAGCAGATCCTGCGCGAAGCGCTCGAGGGACAGATCGACCCGTATGAGTACGTGCTGATCGACTGCCCGCCCAACCTGGGCCTGTTGACGGTGAACGGCCTGGTCGCGGCGAGCGGTGTGATCATCCCGGTCCAGACCCAGTACTACGCGATGAAGGGGTTGACGAACCTGGTCAAGGTCATCAACGCGATCCGACTCAAACTCAACCGCGACCTGCGGATCCTCGGTCTGCTGCCGACGTTCTACGACGGCCGCACGAACCTGGCCCGCGACATGCTCGATGAGCTGCGCGTGGTCGGGGACCACCACGTGTTCTCGAGCATCGTGCGCAACACGGTCAAGCTCGGCGAAGCGCCCCTGGTGGGTCGACCGATCACGTCGTATGCCGGGGCCAGCGAAGCGGCTCGCACCTATCGCGAGCTGGCACGGGAGGTGGTCGACCTTGGCTCGTCCTGATTTCCGGGCGGCAGCCGCCCGTCGGTTGTCCGAGGAGCGCGAGCTCTCCCCCGCCATCGTCAGCCTGCTGTCGCCGGATTCCCCGACCCGGAGCGTCGGTGTCCGCATCGTCCCGATCGACCACATCGAAGCCAACCCGCAACAGCCGCGTCTCGCCTTCAATCAGGAAACGCTCGATGAGCTCGCGGCCTCGATCCGCGAGCACGGCGTCCTCCAGCCGATCCTCGTGCGCCCGGTCGGGCCGAACCGCTACCAACTCATCGCGGGCGAGCGTCGCTGGCGTGCGTCGACGCTAGCGGGGCTGGCGTCGATCCCGGCGCTCATCGAGGAGATCGACGACGACACCGCGCTCGAGATCTCGATCATCGAGAACCTCCAGCGGGAAGACATCTCACCCCTTGACGAAGCTGCGATGTACGACCGGATGGTCCGCGAGCATGGCTACAGCATCCGAAAGCTGGCCGACAAGATCGGCAAGGACAAGGGCTACCTCGAGAACCGACTCCGGCTGGCCGACGCACCCGAGGAAGTCCGGGCGCTGGTGTCCTTGCGCAAAGACACCCTGTCCCATGCCTATGAGCTGATGAAGGTCGACGATCCCAAGAAGCGACGTCGGCTGGCCGATCAGGTCGCTCGCGGGGAACTGACGCTGGTCAAGCTGCGCGACAAGATCGAGGGACGCCGGGCCCGACAGCCGCGCCTCCCCGACGGGCTCGCGCCCGCGACCATCGAGTCCGAGGATCTCGGGCCGATGCTCGAGGACGCACCGGTGCCGTCGGAACCCGATGCCACGCTCCCGTCGCGGCCCATTCGCGAGCTGAGCGACGACTCCCTCGTCAATGCCAAGGCATCGCTCAGCGAGGCGCTCGAGGAGCTCGTCGCCGTGCTGCGCAGTCCTGATGCGATCCACTCGATCGCCGACGTGGATCGCGCCAACCTCGCGAAGTACCTGACGATCGCCAAGCTCCGTCTGGAGAACGCCATCGCGCTCGTCCGGAGCGGTGATCCCGGCGACTGACCTCGCTCGGACCTGGGGTACACACATCGAAGCCGGCTCCATCGGGAGCCGGCTTCGAGATTCGGGTCCCAGGCGAGCTCTACGGGTGAGCGGCCCTGGCGGAACCTGAACGACCATGCGTCGCGGGCGCGGGTGGGGTCGGCTTGTTGGCGTGGGCCTTGGTCGACGCCGCCTGCCCGGTCGACGCAGCATCGGGCTTGCCATCGTCGCCCTGGGCGATGGTCCGCACGTACTGGCCATGGTTGTCGAAGCCTTCGGGCGTGTCACCCCGTGCGGCCGTGGACACGAACGACCCATGGTTGTCGGCCCCCGCATCGGCCGCTGTATCACTGGCTGCATCGTCGCGTGCCCCGGTCGTCGGCTCATCCCCGGCGCCGGTCGTCGCCTCGTCCCCCGTCGTCGAGGGCGCCTCGGGCGCGGTCGGGCGCTCCGGGCGGACGGGGACGACCGTGCCGGCGGCCGCCGAAGCGCGGGCGAGCCCATCGCGGGCGGCGTCGGGCATGGCGGCAGGGCGCGCGGCCAGGACGAACCCGGCGGAGAGGGCGAGGGCGGCGATGGCGATGGCCACGCCACGGAGCTGGCGGCTGAGTCGATGCACGATGGTCGGACCTCCTGATCACCCGGCGGTGCGATGCGTCTACCGGTGGGAACGACCGATCTCCTGATCCGTTTGGCGTTCCATCCGCACGGCGCCGAACGCCCTCAGCCCAGCACCCCCGCCAACCACGCCACCAGCGCGATCGCCACCGCGCCCGCCTCGGCTTCCCACGCCCGCTCACGGCCAGCCGGAGCCAGCTCACGGCTGGCGACCGCCGCAAGCACGACGACGGCTCCGGCGACCCCGACGAGCGCCACGAACGGGGACGCGGCTCCTGTGGACACCAGCGAGGCCAGCCCAAGGGTCAGGACGAGGATCCAGATCCCCACATGGAGCCGCCACGCCCGCTCGGTCCCCAACGCGGTCGCGACCGATCTCGAGCCAGCCGTGATGTCGCGCTCGAGGTCCGCCCGGGCGTTGGCGATCGCCAGGCCCGCCCCGGCCAGCATCGCCATCGGGACGAGCGCGACGAAGAAGTCAGGCATGACCCCGGTGGCACCGACCCAGCCGTAGACCGGCAGGATCGGGATGCCGATCGCGAACGGCAGCCACGACCACGGCGTGCCCTTGGCCAGCAGGTCGTAGCCGAACCCGACGGCCAGGACCGCGACCGCGAGGGCCAGCACCACCGGACCGGCGCCCGCCGCGAGGACCAGCCCGATCGTCGCGCCACCGACCACCACCGCCCGGGCCATCCGCGTCGAGACCTGGCCCGCGGGGATCGGCTTGGGCGGCAGCCGTCCCGCGTCGGCAGGTGCGTCGTGAAGGTCGTTGAGCGCGCCGATCGACGACTGCAGGGCGATCATCGACAGCCCGAGGCCCGCTGCCACGGCCAGCCCTCCCCCGGCCAGGAGCGCGGTTCCGGCCACCACGACACCGTCGAGTGCGCTCGGGAACGGATGGACCAGCCGAACGTGCGCCGCCACCCGGGCGGCCGCGCCGTCAGACGTAGACGAGCTCGTCGAAGTTCTCGATGAGGTACTCGATGAGACGGGCTCGACCGTCGGCGAGCTCGGCACGGACCCCCGGCACGAGGGCGTGGAGCGCCACGGCGGGGATCATCTGGTGGCCCGACGCATCGCGCCCGATCACGGCGCTCGGCCCACCACCGGAAGCGAACACCCGTTCGATATCAGCGTCGGTCAGCTTGGCCGCGCGGCGCAGGTCGCCGAGGACCCGCTGCACGCCACGGCGCTTCGCCACGTCGCGCATCATCTCGGACGCCCACAGATCGATCTGCTCGTCGGTCTGCTCGGCGAGCCGCTGGCGGTACTCCGTCGGGTCGGCTGACAGGCCGGTCGCTGCCACGGTCTCTCCTGCTGGTCGGGGCGTGCGGGACGTCGGCCCGAGTATGCCAGACGAGCCGCGTCAGGCGCCGGTCAGCGAGGCAGTCCCGGTCGTGCCGGTGGCCCCGGCCTCGCCGGTGCTCCCGGCCTCGCCTGTGGTCCCGCTCGTCCCGGACGTGGCCTGACCGGCCTGACCGGCCTGGGCCGCGAGGGCGGCCTCGCGGGAGCCCTCCGGCCATTCGTTGAAGCGCTCGGTCACCCAGCCGGCCAGTCGTCCCGATCGTCGTGGCTCCGGCGCATCGGCCACCAGCGCGCCGAGCCGGGTCGTAAGGGTCGCGGTCAGGGCGTCCACGCCCGAGCGATCGGCCCGTCCCGACGGCTGGATCGGCTCGCCGACACGCACCCGGACCCGGCCGCCGAAGCGCAGCCAGCTCGTGCCGTTGATGGCGATCGGGACGAGGGGCACGCCCGAACGCAAGGCGAAGTACGCCGGCCCGTCGTTGAGCGGCAGGAGGCGCCCTTCGACGGCGCCGATGCGGCCCTCTCCCGCGATGGCCACGACATGACCGGCGGCGATGACGGCGCCCATCCGTCGGGTGGCAGCGAGCAGGTCGTTCTTGCCGGGCTTGTACGGGATCGTCGCGCCGGTCCAGGCCATCAGCCGGTTGCGTCCGCCGCGCGCCATGTCTTCTTCCCTGGGGCCGAAGAACGACAGGCGCGGACGGCCCGGGAGGGTGGCCATGAGCACGAAGGGATCTGCCCACGACAGGTGGTTGAAGGCGTAGATCGCCGGTGCGTCCGGCAGCTGCTGGCGGCCCTCGAAGCGGATGCGCAGCCAGGCGCGCGTGAGGACCGCGACCACGAACCGCGACAGCCAATAGCGGATCGTACGGCGGACCGGATGGATGTCCCCGTCGGCGGCCACCTGGGTCAGCGGGTGCCGCCTCCGGGCGGCGCTAGCTGCCGAGGTTCGCGGCTGGCACGACCGGCATTCGGGTCGGGCGTGATGACCGTGGCCGCAGTCACCCTGCCCCGGGCCGGTTTCGAACTGGCCGTGACCAGGGGCACGTAGGCGCGCCCGTCGATGGCCGCGAATAGCTCGAGGGCCAGACTGGCGATCTCGTCAGCTTCGCCGTCGGTCCCGCGCAGCACGAGGCCCTCGACCTGGAAGCTCAGCACCCGGTGGCCGCCGGCCATCTCGATGGCAAGCTCGCCGACCTGCAGGCGGTTCCAGCGGACGAGCTTGCCCGATGCACGAGGCCCCTCCTGCGGCACGTTCACCCGGACGTGCACCTGGGCCAGACCGGCCGCGGTCGGGACGAGGATCGTGTAGCGGACGGTCGGGTCGTCACCCCAGACGATCCAGCACGATGGATCGGGCGCCCCACCGAGCGCACCGATCACCGGCACGATGACCGCCTGCACCTTGGGTGCCAGCGATTCCTTGCTCGGGGCCCGTGCCGTCCATTCGCTCAACAGCATGTGGTCTGCCTCCCGTCGCCAGCTCGCGCGGGCGTCGTCCGAGGCTAGCACACGGGTGTCGCGCTGCCACCGGCGCCGGACGCGCCCGTACGATGCGCGGATGGATAT
>DASSII010000013.1:0-6021 GCA_035692005.1 Candidatus Limnocylindrales bacterium
GTGCTCCAGGAGCCCGTCTCGCGCGAGGCGCGGATCCACGAGCTCGACTGGGCGACCCAACGCTGGCGCGACACCGGGATCGTCGTCGACGAGCGCCCGTTCGCCCATGCCGACGCGTTGTTCGCCGACGGGATCCTGTACGTCGCCAGCGCCGGGGGCAGCGATTCGCCGGCGCACGCCGTCCGCTTCTCGAAGTTCCGCTTCGATGCCGCCACGCGGCATTGGTCGCTCGAGCCCGACTATCCCGTCACGGTCGCGCCGAGCGGCGTCGAATCGAGCCTGATCGAACGAGCCGACGACGGGCGTCTGTGGGTGGCCTACATCCAGGACGGCCGACTGTTCGTGAGCCACTCGCTCGACGATGACCATCGCTGGGTCCCGCCATATCGACCAGTCGTCGCCGGCGCCGAGGTGGCGACCGACCAGGTCGGGATGGTGGCGTCGCGCGGGGACGTGGTCCTGCTGTGGAGCAACCAGAACGATCAGGCTATCTATGCGACCAGCCACGAGGACGGTGCCGGCGACGACGAATGGGCCCCGGCGACGACCATCCTCCAGGGCCTCCGGCTTGCCGACAACCACGTCAACATCAAGGCCCTGCCCGACGGCCGCTTGTTCGCCGCCATCAAGACGTCCCTTGACACCGTGCCGGGCAACCAGCCGGGCTGGGACCAGATCCTGCTCCTCGACCGCGTCGACGGGCAGTGGTCCAGCACCCAGGTCGGACAGATCCGGGACAAGCACACCCGGCCGATCGTGCTCCTGGATACCAGTCATGGCGAGGCGCTCGTGTTCGCCACTGCGCCGGTCGGCGGGGGGGCGATCTACATGAAGCGGGCGCCGCTCGACGACCTGCGCTTCACCACGGGGGAAGGTGTGCCGGTCATCGAGACCACGCCAGAGGCCGGGATCAACGACGCGACATCGACCAAGCAGCCGGTCGACGCGTCGACCGGCCTGGTCGTCCTGGCATCCGACGATTCCACCGGCCGCTACGTCCACCTGGCCGCGTCGCTGGGTGGCCCGCTACCAGGCGTTCCCACGGGGCCGCCGCCCGACGCGCCCGAAGCCCCACCCGCCGAGCCGGTGGTCCTGCTGGACGTCCCGGCAAACGGCCCGACGGCCGGCGATCCCGTCGACGAGCTGTGGCGGATGGCCCCCAGCCGCGCCGATGGAACGCTCGCCTACGTCCCGCGCGACGACGGTCTGGCCATCCGCGCACGCACGACCGGATCGGGGGAGCTGCGCCCATGCCGCTCGTTCGGCGCCGCCCGTTCCGGACGCCTCACGATGTCGATGGACGTTCGACTCGACCGGCAGGGTCCCTCGGACACGATCCTGCTCATGGCTCGCGGCGACGGCGAGGAGCTCGCCGCGCTGCGCGTCGACGACCAGCGGCGGGTGCGGGTCTCCCGACTCGGGAACCGTGACACGACCGACGTCCGGCTCGTGCCGGGGCGCTGGTACCACGTCGAGCTCGACCTGGACGTGGCGGCCCACACATTCCGCGCCCGACTGACCGATTCTACGGGCGCGACCCTGCTCGATCGGAAGCGACTGGCCTGGCGGGCCCCGGCCGCCAGCTCGGTGGAGACGTTGTGCGTGGCGGCATCGACCGGGGCAGCCGGTCTGGGCATCAGTTTCGACACGGTGCGCGTGACGCGCACGCCCTGACGGTTCAGCCCGCGGGCGTGGGCGCGAGACTCGCGTCGTCGAGCGCCACCGTCCCGGCCGCCGACGGAGCGATGTCGATCCAGAACGTGGCCGCCGGATCGTCGATGATCGCGTCGAACAGGAGCTCACCGACGGTCACCTGCGGTCCGACCTCCACCACCCGGATCCCGTAGGTCTCCTCGGCCGGGCCGACGACGCGGAGCTGGACGGACGCCGGCACGCTCGACCGCAGGCTCACCCGCGCGACATAGCTGCTGCCGGCCTTGATGGCGAGCGGTCCCTGGCCGACGCCGACGCTGGTCGCCGGCGTCCCGCCGGCGCTGAACAGGATCTGGAGCGACCGGGTGCCGGACGGGCCGAGCGGGCTGCCGGAGTCGACCGTCGGTGGCGGCGTCGCGCCGGCGACGCGCAAGATCCACGCGCCGATGCCTCGCTCGAACCCGCCGTCGCGCAACAGCTCGGCCGGCGCGACGCTCGGTGCCGCGAGCGATGCGCTCGGGGCCGGCGAGGGGCTGGCCGGTGGCGGCGCACTCGACGGGGCGGAGCTCGGCCGCGCGGACGCGGGCGGGCTCGGGGCGACCGAGGCCGACGCGACGGGCTCGAGCAGCGCCTGCAGGCGCCGGTCGATCGCCGGCAGGTCCGTGAACAACACGACGATGTCGCGACCGGCGTCGCGGTAGCCCTGATCACTGCTGAGCGACAGGTCGGCTGCGCGGTCGATGGTGGCGATCGCGCTGGCGTACAGCAACTCGAGCTGGGCACCGACCTCCCGCGCCGCTGACGATTGCGCCAGCCGTCCGGCCCGCTGTGCGCCGGCCAACAGGTCAGGCTTGATCTTGCGCAGCTCGAACGCCACGTCCGAGCCACGGACCGGCGTCCGGGCGAGGATCTCGCGCAGCGCGTCGCGGTGCTCGATCAGGCGCCCGTCCACCTGCAGGATGGCCCCGATGTCGGCACGGAGCGGATCGATCGACGCCGCCGGGGTCGGACTGGCCAAGCCCGGTGGGTCGGTGGCGACCGGGCTGGTCGGCGCTGGCGAACCGGCGAGGATGGTCGTGCCGAAGAGCAGCGCGCCGCCATACAGGACGGCGGCGGCCACCGTGGCGATCAGCTCGGGGGATGGCCCGACGCGCACTCCCTGGGCGCGGCGCCTGCGCGCCGTCATCGGGAGGCCGGCCGATCCATGGCCTGTTCCTCGGGCATCGACAGGGCGATCTCGAGCTGCGGACCACTCGCGCCAGCGAAGGCACCCAGAGCCAGCGCCAGACTGACCCGCGCGTCGTCGCCCTCGGTGATGACCAGGCGCTCGCCGATCGCGGTGGCTGTCAGGGCGGCCAGCGGCCGCTCCAGGGCGAGCGCAGACGGATCCTGGTCGACCGGTCCGAGCAGTTGCAGGGTCGCGCGCTGGCGGACGATCACGTACCGGGATCCGACGGTGAGTCGGGCGGTGCCGCCGAAGTAGACCGCGGTGGCCAGCACCTGGCCGGCATCGAGCGCGACATGAGCGTCGGATCGCCCGCCACGGGCGAACGGCTCGGCGACCGTGACCGGACGGCGCTCACGCAGGCTCCGTCCGGTGCGGCCGACCGGCAGCGGGATCGGACCGGTCGACGCCGACGGCGCGGCATCGACGGCCGTCCGCGAGGACGGAGTCGGTCGACGACCACGTGACCCGGTCCCGGCGTCGGAGACGCCGCCGAGGGCACCGCCGCACACCACGCAGCGTGACGGCCAGCCCTTCACAGGCGAATCGCACAACGGGCAGCGACCGGGTGGGGCCAGCCACAGCAGGCTGAACGCCACGGGGCCGAGTAGCGCGCCCAGGAGCAGCCAGACGATGGGCTGACGGTCGCGACGTCCGGCCAGCCATCCGGAGAGCGGCCCGAAGATCGCCGCCGAAACGACGAGGATCAATCCGGCGGACCCGATGAAGTCGGTCAATAGCTCCCCTGGGCAGTGAGATCGTGCGCGTGACGACCGTTCGAAGCCCGGCCCCCCGGACGCCGCTGGTCGGGACCCGTGCTGGGGTAGGCCGACGTCCAGCGTCGCCGGGAGTGTACCCAGCCCGAACCGAGGCGACAACCGCCGGCGGCGCCTCCAGCGAGGTCGGACGAGGCGGGTCCTCGACCGGGACCTTCGGCTGGTGCGCCCTGGCACCGAAAACCACCCGGTGCAAGCCGGGCGTATCGCTTCCATGCTCCGACTGTCTGGTTTCCGACAGATTTACGCGTTGTAAGGATTGCCGACAGAATCTACAATCCGTACGCATCGATCGGCCTCGTCCCTGGGCCATCCGTACTACTCCAGCACTGATCCACGCTTTCATCCTTTCAGGGGTCCAGGCCGGCACTCAGCCGGCGAGCGATCGATCACGGACCACGGCGACAGGTCCGATCCTCGGTGTCGCCAGCCATTGCGTCGTGCGGCTCCTTTGGGGAGAGGCTGCGATGTCGACGTTGGGATTGGGGGAGGTTCTGTGCGCGCGACCGTGATCGGTTTGGGCTACGTCGGACTCGTGACGGCGGCCTGCATGGCCGAATGGGGCCACGACGTCATCGGCGTCGACGGGGATGAGCGCCGGCTTCGCGAGCTCGAGGCGGGACGCATGCCCATCCACGAGCCTGGCCTTGCCGAACTCGTCGCCTCGGGGGTGGAGGCCGGCCGGCTCCGGTTCGTCGCGCCGTCGCCACGGACCGTCAGTGCGGCGCAAGTCGTCTTCGTCGCCGTCGGGACCCACGACGGCAACGGCGGTTGGCAGACGGCCACCATCCGCGGCGCCCTGGCCGCGATCGTCCCGTCGATGGCCGACGATTCGACGCTGGTCGTCCGCTCGACGCTGCCGCCGGACTTCATCCGCCAGTTGCCCTGGCTCGTCAACGCCATCCGCCAGGAGGCAGGCCGGCGGCCGATCCCGGTCATGACCAACCCGGAGTTCACCCGGGAGGGCACGGCCGTCCGCGACTTCCTGGAGCCGGATCGGGTGGTCATCGGCATCGGCGACGATCCGCATGGGCGCGGCGCGTCGATGCTCGGCAAGGTCTACAAGCACGTCGATGCGCCGGTGCTGACCATGGGCGCCACCGATGCTGCCCTGACCAAGCTCGGGGCCAACCTGTTCCTCGCGACCAAGATCAGCTTCGCCAACGAGCTCGCCCAGCTGTGCGACGCCTACGGCGCGGACATCAGCCAGGTCGTCGCAGGCATGTCGCACGACAAGCGGATCGGTGGCAGCTTCCTGCGCCCGGGCATCGGCTTCGGCGGCTCGTGCCTGCCGCACCAGGTCACGATGACCGTGCGCGAGTCGGAGGCGCTCGGCTTCGGCACGCCGCTGTTCGCGGCAGTCGAGACGATCAACCACCGCCAGCGCGAATCGTTCGTCGAGCGTGTCGCCCGTGCGACGGGCGGGCTGGAAGGGGCGCGTGTCGCGCTGCTCGGCCTCACGTTCAAGCCCGATACCGACGACCTGCGCGAGGCACCCGCGCTGGATATCGCCGCCATGCTCATCGACCGCGGTGCGACCGTCGTCGCCTACGACCCGATGCCGACCGCCCGCGCCCGTGCCGCGGAGGCCGTGCCCGGACTGGCGGTCGTGGACCGGGCGATGAAGGCCCTCGTGGGGGCCGATGCCATCGGGCTCGTGACCGAATGGCCGGAGTTCACCCGCCTTCCGTGGGGCGCCATCGCCAAGGCGGTCCGTCGCCGCGTCGTCGTCGACGGCCGCAACGCACTCGACCCCGCTGCCATCGTCGCCGCCGGCTTCGAATACGTCGGGTTCGGCCGGGACGGACGCCGCTTTGTCGCGGCGACGACCGATGAGCTGCCCGAGGCCGTGCGGTCCGCCGACGGAGCGACCGCGGTCCGGCCGCGGGCACGACGACGCGCCCCCGCCGAGAAGGCGCGTGCCAGCCAGCGACTCGACTTGTCGAGTCTCGGCATCGAAACCAACCCGACAGGCGCCTGATGGTCGGCGATCTGGCGCACGAGCGGGCCCTGATCACGGCGGCCGCACCTGCTCCGGGTCGGTCGGCCGGGGCCAAGCGGGCCTCGCTCGGACGATGGCGCGTGATCCTGCGGGTCGCGGCCATGACGGCCGGCCTCGCGCTGCTGCTGGCGACCCCGCTCATCGCCTCGGCCGATCCGGGCGACCTCGGATTCCAGGGCCCGGACGGGACGGGCGCCGGTGCGGCGCCCTCGGGTTCGAAGCCACAAGCCAAGCTGTGGTTCAACGACGGGACCTGGTGGGCCAGCATGTGGGACGTCGGCACGTCCGACTTCTACATCTGGAAGCTGGACCGTTCGACCGAGACGTGGTCGCGTACCGGGACCCGGCTGGACGACCGCTCATCG
>DASSII010000014.1:0-16872 GCA_035692005.1 Candidatus Limnocylindrales bacterium
GATTCGGCCGCCACGGATGCCCCGACGACCGCCCGGATGATGATCGGCGGCGAATCGGTCGACGCGGCCGACGGCCAGACGTTCGAGGTCGTCAACCCGGCCACAGGCGACGTGATCGCCACGGCGCCGCTTGGCGGCAAGGCCGACGTTGATGCCGCCGTGGCCGCCGCCCAGAAGGCCTTCGAGGATCCCAAGGGCTGGTCCAGCTGGGCGGCCGGCAAGCGCGGACGGAGCCTGTCGAAGCTGGCGGACCTCATCAAGAAGCACAGCGACGAGCTTGCCTGGCTCGAGAGCCGCAACGGCGGCAAGCCGATCACCGGTGCGCGTGGCGAGGTCATCGGCGCCAGCCTCGTGTTCGACTACTACGCCGGCGCGGCGAACAAGTTGTTCGGCCAGACGATCCCGGTCAGCAAGCCGGGTCTCGACCTGACCCTGCGCGAGCCGATCGGCGTCGTCGGGCTGATCGTGCCCTGGAACTTCCCGCTGCTGATGGCCTCGTGGAAGGTGGCCCCGGCGCTGGCCGCCGGGAACACGGCCATCCTCAAGCCGGCGTCCTACACCCCGCTGACGGCGATCCGCCTGGGCGAACTCGCGCTGGAGGCCGGCATCCCGGCCGGAGTGCTCAACATCGTGACCGGGCCGGGCGGCACGGCGGGGGCCTCGATCGCCGCCCATCCGGGTATCGGCAAGGTCGCCTTCACGGGCGAGACGACGACCGGCCAGGAGATCATGCGGCTGGCCTCGGGCAACGTGAAGAAGATCTCCCTCGAGCTCGGCGGCAAGAGCCCGAACATCGTGTTCGCCGACGCAGACCTGGAGAGGTTCGCCCGCGAGTCTCCCTACAGCGTGTTCGACAACGCCGGGCAGGACTGCTGTGCCCGGAGTCGGATCCTCGTCGAGCGGTCGGCCCACGAGCGCGTCGTCGAGCTGTTCGCCGAAGCCACGCGCAAGGTCGTCGTCGGCGACCCCGCGGATGACAAGACCGAGGTCGGCTCGCTGGTCAGCGCGAAGCAGCGCGACCGGGTGAAGGACTACATCGAGATCGGGCTGGGCGAAGGCGCCACCATCGTGGTCGGCGGAACGCCGCCCGAAGATCCGGCCCTGGCGGACGGGGCGTATCTCCTGCCGACGGTGTTCGACGGCGTCGACAACGACATGCGCATCGCCCGCGAGGAGATCTTCGGACCGGTGGTCTCGATCATCCCGTTCGATACGGAGGAGGAGGCCCTGCGCCTCGCCAATGCGACGCCGTACGGCCTGTCGGGCTCGATCTGGAGCCGCGACATCGGCAAGGCGCTGCGGGCGGCGCGCGCCCTGCAGGCGGGGGTCGTGAGCGTCAACTCGAACAGCTCGGTCCATACCGAGGCGCCGTTCGGGGGCTACAAGATGTCGGGCATCGGGCGTGAGCTCGGGATGAGTGCGCTCGAGCTGTACACGGAGACCAAGAACGTCTTCATCGACATCAGCTGAGACCGGCTTCCACGGACGCGTCGGCGATTCGTCCGGGTCGGGCCGTGGCCGCGGCCCGCTGGTCATCGGCGCCTGGGTCCTCGGCCTGGCGATCGTGGTGGCGGTCGCGGTCGTCAACGGCGGACCGGGATCGAGCGATCGTCGCGTGTTGGACCGGGCCATCGCGCTGGCGAGTCAGGCGGCCGCTGCGGCCGTCGCGACATCCAGTCCGACGCCGTCCCGTCCCAGCGCACGCTCGCTCGTGCTCGACGAGCCCGCACGCAGCGGCGTCGTCGTGACCACCCAGGAGCTGATCGTCCGGGGCCGCGTCGCCGCCAGTGCCGGCGAGGTCCGGATCATGCTCGAATCAAGCGGCGGCAAGCCGCTCGCCACCGCCGCGCTCGATCCGACCGGCCACCCTCGAGCCGGCTTCGTCCCGTTCGAGGCGACATTCCGCCTGTCCAAGCCGCGTCCGGGCGGCTCGATGATGCTGTTCGTCGTGGCGGTCGATAGCGCGGGCATCCCGATCGACGGGATCCGCCGCCGCTTCACCGTGGGCGCGGTGGTCGAGGTACCCGAACGCAGCAAGGCCCCGGGACGGACCGGGGCCTCGCGACGGACCACGGCACCGGCGGACTAGCGGGTCCCCGATCAGCGGCCGCGGTCGCCCGGCGGCCAGGTCAGCTCGGGGTGCCGTCGATCGATCCAGTCGCGCAGCATCCAGGTCGTGGTCCGAAACGCCAGCCCGGTCCATGGGATCGCGTCGGGGCGGAAGGTCGAGATCTCGAGCGCCTCGGGCGTCGGCACGGCGGCCCCGCCGACGATGCGGGCCTCGAAGGCGATGGTGACGACGGCGGCCTCGAGCCGGGTGTACAGCCCGATGATGTCGCCCGGTTCGACCAGCAGTCCGGTCTCCTCGAGCGTCTCGCGGATGGCCGCCTGGTGGACCGTCTCATCCACCTCGAGGAAGCCGCCGGGCTGGGCCCACTCGCCGATACCGGGCTCGATGCCGCGCCGCAGCAGCACCACGTCGCCATCGTCGGTGACGGGCAGCGCGGTCACGACGAGGCGGGGATTGACGTAGGCGATATGGCCGCAGGCGGGACACGACAGGCGCTGGCGATCCTCGCCGTCGATCGTGCCGAACTGGAGGGATGCGCCGCAGTTCGAGCAGAAGTTCAGGTGGCGAGCGATCCAGTCGGGCACGCCACGACCAGACGCGAGATCGGTGGAGCGGCCGTCGGGGCCGCGCTCGAACCCGTCCACCGGGTCAGGCCAGCAGCACGACGATCGCCCCACCGACCAGCGCGGCGAGCCCGACCAGGCTGACGGCGACCCACGCCAGACGGAACCAGGCACGGCCGCGATCGACCGCCATCCAGGCCCACGCCGAACGCCAGATCCGGACGATCGCGTCGAGCGTCGTGACGACGAGCAGGGGCGTGGCGACGATGACGCACACCTTGATCAGCGGATCGCCGAGCCGCGCCCCGAGATTGAGCGCCGTGATGGCGATCGCGCCGCAGATCAGGACGATGACCGACAGGTTGATGTAGTGCCGCTGGAGCGGGGTCGGGGCGACCTCCGGCACTGACCGCGGCGGCAGCCCCTGGAGGCTGGGCGGGAGCGCGGTCGGGGTCGGGCTTGGGCGCCGCTGGGCGGGTGCCGATTGGCGCTCGAGCACCGGCATGCCCGGCTCCCAGCGCTCGTCATCCATCGTCACGTCATCGAGTGTAGCCCCGACCCCGGCTCCGGCTACAGCCGCCGCTCGTCGGGCGCGTCGGCCGGGTCGACGAGCGAGGCGCACGTCGGACAGTAGTAGCGGACTTCGAGCGGGGTGCCGCAACTCGCGTGCCGGAGGGGCTCCGCCTCGTTGGAACGCCGGGCGCCCCAATCGGCCAGCAGGCGCAACGCCGACGCGAGGTCACGCCCATCGGCGGTGAGGTCATAGGCGAGCCGGGTCGGACGTTGCTGGTATGGACTGGAACGCAGGATCCCGGCACGTTCGAGGCGGCGGAGCCGATCGGTCAGGATGTTGGGCGCGATGCCGGGTAGGGCATCCCCGAGCTCGCCGAAGCGCTTCGATCCGTCGAGCAGCGCCTCGACGACGAGCAGGCTCCAGCGATCACCGACGCGGTCGAGGGCGGCTTCGAGCGGGAGCGGTCGGTCGTCGGTCATGTGTCGGTGATGGTAGTGCGTCCGGGGCTTGCCAGCCGGTTTGGTTCGTTGTAACTTGCAAACCACAAGTCACTTACGACATCGGTCGCCAGCGGGTAGCAGAGGGTCCAGCGCATGAGCGTCATCGAAGAGATCGGAGCGGCCGTCGCGGCCGTCGCCACCACCATCGGTCCGTCGATCGTGGGCATCGGCCGGAACGGGCGCGGCTCGGGCATCGTCGTCGCCGACGGCCAGGTCCTGACCAACGCCCACAACCTGCGCGGGGAGGAAGTCACCGTGACCTTCGCCGACGGTCGATCCACGCGCGGGACAGTGACCGGTGTCGACCCCGACGGCGATCTTGCGGTCGTGTCGGTCGACACGAGTGGTGCGACGCCCGTCACGTGGGGTTCCGGGCAGCCGGTTTCGATCGGAACCCCGGTCTTCGGCGCAGCCGCGACGTACGGCGGCGGCGTGCGGGTCACCTTCGGGCTCGTGTCGTCCGTGTCACGCTCCTTCCGCGGACCGGGCGGCCGCCGGATCGCCGGCAGCATCGAGCACAGCGCACCGATGGCCCCAGGTTCGTCGGGAGGCGCGCTCGTCGACGCGGGCGGCACGCTGATCGCCCTCAACACCAATCGGATCGGCGAGGGCTTCTATCTCGCCTTGCCGGCCGACGCGTCCCTGCGAGCCCGCATCGAGGCACTGGGCCGCGGCGAATCGGCCACTCGGCCACGGCTCGGTGTCGCCATCGCCCCGAACCACGTCGCGCGACGCCTGCGTCGATCCGTCGGCCTGCCCGATCGGGCCGGGGTCCTCGTGCGCGGCGTCGAGTCCGGCAGTGCGGCCGAGGCGGCCGGCGTCGAGGCCGGCGACCTCATCGTGTCCGCTGGTGGCCGGCCGATCGCCGATGCCGACGATCTGCAGGACGCTCTCGGCGCCCTGGAGCGTCCCTTCGATCTCGGGGTCGTGCGAGGGGCGGACGAGCGGACGTTGACCGTGGCTGCAGCAACCGCAAGCTCGAAGCCGGAGCGGACACCGGGCGACGCGTAGGGCGCGCGACGCGGGGGCCGGGGGCGGGAGCGCGGCAGGGGGGCGCGGCGCGGGGCCGGCGCGGGGCACGCGCCGCGCCGGTCGGCGGCATGCGGCACGGGCACGGCACGCGGCAACGCGCCGCGCCAACGCGCCGCGGCACGCGGCACGCGGCGCGGGGCACGCGCCTCGCCGGTCGGCGGCATGCGTCGGGCTCGATCCCAGCCCAGTCTTGGCCCGTGGCCGCGACCTGCGGCTGACGCGGGCACGCGGGCGGCTGCGGCCGTGTGGCCCTCGCGCCGTCGACCCGAGCCCAGTCTCCGCCCGTGGTGCCGCCACTCTCTGCGGCTGACGCGCGCGGGCTTGTGTCTCGGCGGTATGCACAATGCCGATCGGGGCGACCGTATGTCACCAGACCCCGGCCCAAGGATGCATCTCGCCCGGACGTGCACCTTCCACCTCGCTCATCCGTGCGGTAGCGACTGACTGCGCCGCAGGGACGGCGTGCATCCGGTGCGCCCCCAGCCGACATAGGGTCGTGGTGATCGGCGTTATTCCGGGTTGTTCCCGAGGAGCCCCGACCCCAACCGAGCGTTGCCGTGCAGGTTGCGTGCAGGCACGGCCGTGGTCACGGGACGTGGCCGGTGAAGGTCGCGGGCAGGTGCCGGTCGGGGGTCACGGGTTCCGGCGGTCACTGGTCGCGGCCCGCCGGTCGCTGGTACGACCCGCGGTCGCGGCTCGCGACTCGCGGTTCGTGGCTCGCGGCTCGTGGATCGACGTCAAAGTGCGGCGCGCCCGGTTGCGCGTACCATCCGGCGCGTGGATCGGATCGTTGCCTGGTATCGCGTCAGCTCGTCAGTCGGAGCCGTGGTGGCGCTCGTCGCCGCGAACGTCATCCCGCTCGTCGGCGTGCTGTTCTTCGCCTGGAACGTCTGGAATGTCCTCGTCGTGTACTGGCTCGAGAACGGTATCGTCGGGGTCTTCAACGTCCTCAAGATGTCGCGTGCCGCAGGGCCGGCCGGCGACGATGGGGCGACGCTCAACGGACGACCACTGATCGGCGACGAGAGCCGGGCGCTGATCCCGTTCTTCATCCTGCACTACGGCCTGTTCTGGTTCGTCCACGGCGTATTCGTGTTGGCCCTGCCGCTGGTCACCGGGATGTTCGGTGGCGGACTCGGCGGTTCATTCCCGGGCGGGTTCGACGGGCCGGGCTCGCTCCCCGGCGTCCCGGGCGACTTCGGCGGGCCGGGCGAGTTCGGCGCCGGCGTCGCGCCCGGAGCGGCGCCGGCGGCGGGCTTCGATGCGGGGACGGTCGTGTTCGCGGTCATCGCGCTCGCGATCAGTCACGGGCTGTCGTACTGGTGGAATTTCCTGCGCGGCGGCGAGTATCGGCGGGTGAGCGCGGCGCGGCAGATGTTCGCGCCATATGGGCGGTTGTTCGTGCTCCACTTGACGATCATCTTCGGGGCCATGGCGATCATCGTCACCGGCGCACCGGCCGCCGCCGTGGCCATCCTCGTGGCCATCAAGACCGCACTCGATATCGGCTTCCACTTGGCGGAGCATCGCCGGGTCGCGGCGGCGAGCTAAGGCTCGGGCCGGGTCGCGGCGGCGGGTCGAGGCTCGATCCCCGGGTCGCGGCGGCGAACTGAGGCTCGGGCCGGGTCGCGGCGGCGGGCCGAGGCTCGATCCCCGGGTCGCGGCGGCGAACTGAGATTCGGGCCCGGTCGCGGCGGCGGGCCGAGGCTCGATCCCCGGGTCGCGGCCACGGCTGGAGACTCGATCGCACGCGACGCCACCCGCAGCGACCCGCTACGAGTTCGACGGGTCCTCGAGCACCGACGCCGTCTGGCGACCCCGCCACGCCGCGAGCCGGTCGGCGATGCCCGGGTCGGCGAGGGCCAGGATCTGCGCGGCGAGCAAGCCAGCGTTCGTGCCGTTGCCGATGGCGACGGTCGCGACCGGGATCCCGCGCGGCATCTGGACGATCGACAAGAGCGAATCCAAGCCCCCGAGGTGTTGGGTCGGGATCGGCACACCGATCACCGGCAGGAGGGTCTTGGCGGCGAGCATGCCGGGCAGATGGGCTGCCCCGCCGGCGCCGGCGACGATCACGCGCACGCCCCGGCCGGCCGCCGACTCCGCGTAGCGGAACAGGTGGTCGGGCGTGCGATGGGCGGACACGACGCGCAATTCGCTCGGGACCTCGAGCTCCGTCAGCACGGCCACGACATCCTCGAGCACGCCGAAGTCGGACCGGCTGCCGCCGACGACACCGACCATCGCTCGCGGTGCGGCCGTCATGCCACGTCCTCCTCGCTCGCGGGCTCCTCCAGCCAGCACAACTGTCCGGCGGCCGCCCGTGCCCGCTCGAGCGCGATCTCGGTCGTCGGGCCCATCGCGGTCACGTGGCCCATCTTGCGTCGCTCGAACACGCGGCGCTTGTCGTAGACGTGCAGGTGGACGGCCGGATCGACCATGGCGCGGGCCAGACCCGTCGCGTCCAGCACGGCCGGTCGCGCCGGGCCCGTGCCGAGGACGTTCACGACCGCGGTCGGGGCGAGGGCATCGGTCGCCCCCAGATCGAGCCCGCAGATCGCCCGGATGTGCTGTTCGAACTGGGATGTCGCCGCGCCCTCGATCGTCCAATGCCCGCTGTTGTGGACGCGCGGCGCCAGCTCGTTCACGACCAGCCGTCCGTCCGGCATCAGGAAGAGTTCGGCGGTCAGCGTCCCGGTCACGCCCATGGCGATCGCCAGGCGCTCTCCGAGTCGGGCGGCCCGCTCGGCGACGTCACCCTCGACCGTCGCCGGCGCGACGCTCTCGACGAGGATCCCCTCGTCATGGCGATTGCGTGCCAGCGGGAACGGGGCCAGTCGACCCAGCAGGCCGCGCCCGACGACGATCGAGACCTCGGCGGCGAAGTCCTGTTCGACCTCGACGAGCAACGGTGCGCCCTGCGGCCGCCCGAGTCGATCGAGCGCGCCGTCCACATCCTCCATCGAGCCGAGGCGGACCTGGCCGCGCCCGTCGTAGCCACCGGTCGCGACCTTGAGTCGGAGCGGGAAGCCGAGCTCCATCGCCGCAGCGCGTAGCTCGTCGGTCGTTCGCACCTCGCGCCAGCGGGCGACTTCGGCCCCGACCGATTCGACGAACCGTCGCTCGGCGATCCGATCCTGGGTGACCAGCAGGGGCACGCGACCGGGTCGGACCGGGACCACCGTCTCGACCGCATCGACGACGGCCGCCGCGACGTGCTCGAGCTCATAGGTCACGACGTCGCTCCAGGCGGCCAGGCGCAGGGCGGCACCGACGTCGTCGTACGACGCGATGACCAGCCGGTCCGCCAGCGCGGCCGCGGGGCAGTCGGGATCGGGGTCGAGCACGGCGATCCGATAGCCGAGCGCCCGCGCGGCGAGGGCCAGCATGCGCCCGAGCTGGCCGCCACCGAGCAGCCCGATCGTGGCCGGCGGGGTGATGGGCAACCGCTCGACACCGAGCCGGCGGTGGACGTCGGCGATCCACGCCTGTTTTTGATAGGTGTACTGATGCGGCTCGATGAGGCCGCCCTCGACGATGCCGTTCTTGAGTGCGGCGTAGCCGGCCACCAGCGCCGGGTCCGACAGCAACGCATCGCGGAACGCGACATCGCGGCGGAGTTCGTCGGTGTCAGGCAGGACGTGGCAGTGGATCCGATACGTCGTATCGCCACGGACCATCGAGCCGACCAGCATCGGCCGGCTGGGGGGCCACGGATCGGGCCCGGGCTGGCTGCCGAAGCCGAGCTCCCGGAGGACCGCGGCCACGGCTGGCACATCCTTCGGCACGGTCGCGATGGCGAGATCGACGATGCCCTTGCCCGGCAATCCTGGCACCGCGGTGCTACCGATATGCTCGACCAAGAGGTCTGGACGACGGGCAGCCACGAGCGAGCGGACCTGCGCTGCGACCTCCAGGGTCGCTGGGTCCCAGGGCAGGACGTCGGCGGGCAGTCGGACGTACGGTCCGATCGGCGGCTGAGTCACTCGGCGAGTGTAGACCGCAACCCACTCGCCAGATCGTCGGCCGGCGCGCCGACGACCGACCTGCTCTAGCATCGTCGGCATGGCGTCAGGCATTCCCCGGTGAGGAGCCTCGAGGAGATCGTCGGTGCCCCGATCGTCGAGGACGTGCGGGCGGCCTGGGGGTTCGAGAACGAAACGCACCTCGTCACCACCGCTGACGGCCGCCGACTCGCCGTGCAACGGCTGCGGGATCGAAGCGCGGCGCGAACCAGGCTGCAGGTGCTGACCATCGAGGAGCGCCTCCGGGCAGCCGACATCCCGGTCCCGGTATCCGTCACCGGTCGCGCCAGCGATGCGGAGAACGATGGCGGTGCCGACGATCCCCTCCTCGTCACGGTGCGAATCGATGGCCAGCCCGGCAACTCCCTCCTCGACGAGCCGGACGATGCTCGCCTCCTGGCGCGGGCGATGGGTCAGCTGCATCGGCGCGTCGCGGGCATCGACGTCGGGGTGGCGATCGAAGCGGGGCTGGACGAGACGTGGATCGACCCGGCCGCGCTCGCGCGGTCGACGCGGGCCTGGATGGCCGACGCAGCGGCCTGGCTCGACGACGACGACCGCCTCGCCATCGAACGGCGGATCGAAGACGTGCCGCGGGTGCTGACCGGACGAATCGGGGTGCTGGCACACGGCGACTTCGTCCCGGTCAACGTCCTGGTCCGCGACCGGTCCATCGTCGCACTGCTCGACTGGGAGGATGCGCGGATCGCCGATCCGACACTCGATGTGGGGTGGTGGCTGTGGGTCGTCCACCACCACCATCCCGCGATCCACCAACACATCGCGACGGAGTTCCGCGACGCTGCCGGCGTGCCGTCCGATGCGGCGACGCGCGCACGGATGGAGCTGTTCGTGACGTTGCGGTTGCTCGAGATCCTGGCCCGCTCCCGCAGCACGGACGCCGAGCGTGCCCGGCGCCGGGTGGCGACGCTGCGTGCCGCACTGAGCGGCGATGCGGCCGCGGCATTCGGACCCTAGCCCGACAGCGTTCGCACCTCGTCGGCATCCAGCGCGCGATCCCACAGCCGTACGTCGGCGATGTCGCCCTCGAAGCCGGCACGCGGGCCGCCGCCGATCGTCAGCGGACCGGTCGACGAGATCGGACCAGTCAGATCGGCGTGGCGACGCTCGGCGATCAAGCGCCCGTCCACATGCAGGCGCACCGTGGCCCCGTGGCGCACCCCGACCAGCTCGTGCCAGCCACCATCGAGGGCTCGGTCGGCCGATGCGACCGCCCCGGCCCGGATGGCGTGGACGCGGCCGCTGGGCAGCGTGCCGACGTACAGGTCGCCATCGAACACGACCATCGACGCCGCGCGCCGATAGCGCACGTCCGGCGTTCGATCGAGCGTCGCGAGGGGGGTCCACATGTCGTCACCGTCGTAGCGGTAGACCTGGGCGTGGGGTAGCGTGCCGCCGTACAGCATGCTGTTGTAGGCCTGCAGGTTCATGACCTCGGTCTCGTCACCGAGCCGCCCGGTCGAGGTCCAGCGTGGTCCGCCCCCGGCAGTGTCAGCGGCGCCGCTCACGCCATCGTCGCCGCGGAAGACGAGTCCGGTCGGCCACGTCCCGACGTGCAGCTGGTCGCCGTACGTCTCGACCGAGTACAACTGCGTGGTATCCGGCTGCAGCCCACAGGAGGCCCACGCCTGGCCGCCTCTGTAGCGGAAGACGCCGCCTCCGCCGGATGTCGACCGGGCCGCCACCACGACGCCCGCCTTGGTCTTGGCGATCGCGTCATCGACCTGGGCGTGATCGTTGCCCGCCCCATAGAGCGCCCCGCGATGGACGCCGAGCGCCAGCAGCCGCCGCCCAGGCGAGCCGCAATCGACCCACGATCCGTCTGCCGCGAGCCGGAAGACTCCCTCGGAGTACATCGGCGCGGCGTACAGGGCCCCGCCGAACGGAACGAGCGCGGTGATCGAATCGGCCTCGGGCAGCTGCCCGAGGTCCTCCCACGAGGTGCCACCGCGGTAGCGCAGGATCCGCCCACCGGGTGCCTGGTTCGCGGAATCGTCCAGCCCGGAACCGCCGCCGCGCAGCCGCGAGACCCCGGCGTATAACGCCCCGTCGTGGACGGCGAGGCGCGTGACGGCATTGGCATCCCATGGCGAGCCGCAGTCCGACCAGGCCCCATGCTCGAGCCGGTACACACGCCCGCGGGGGTGGGGCCCGCCCTCCCAGGTCGCAGCGTACAGGGCACCCTCGAACGCGGCCAGGGCACAGACCATGATGGTGGCACTACCGGGTCGGCCCAGATCCTGCGTCGACGGCACCGTCGACGCATCGGCGCCGAACCACGCCATCCGGTCGTTGCCGTGGCTGCCACACGGCGCGCCGTGCTCGAACCCGAGCGTGAAGCCGCGCCGGTCCCGGCGGTCGAACCACGATACGACGTCCCCGATGACCGTCGTCGGGGCAGCCGGCAGGCGGACCCAGGCCGCGACCGTGAGGTCACCCGCGGCGATCGCCGCGGGAAGCGCCACCTCGAATCTCCCCGCACCGCCGAACCTCGCCGCCGGCCGCCCGGTCCGTGGGTGGCGGTCGGCACCGTAGGTCACCTCGCCGCGGACGTCGGCCTGGGTCCCGCCATCGGTGCCGTTACGACCGTCGCCGGCCAGCTCCCAGCGCGCGACGGGTCCATCATCCGCGCCCATCTACGACTGCCCCGCTTCATACACGACTCGGCCGTCCAGCACGGTCCGCAGCACCTCGATATCACCGGAGCGCTGCGACTGGCGGAACATCGTCAGGCTGGCGGCGACACCGACGCGCAGCGACTCCCGACCCCCGGCCAGGGGCAACCCGATGAGGCGCGACGGGTTGGCGGTGACCATCCGGACGGCCTCGGACAGGGTGACGCCCGCGTGACGGACCGCGTTCGCGACGCAGGCCGGCAGCGCGGTCGCGGCCCCGGCCAGGTAGGGCGTCCCTGCCAGCTCCAGTCGACCGTTCGGCAGCAGCTCGACCTCGCCGCCGTCGAACATCCGGTAGCGGCCGGGTGGCTGACCAGCCATCGACACGGCGTCGCTCACGAGCACGCTCCGCTCGATCCCCTTCGCCCGGATGACGGTCCGCATCACCTCGGGCGGCAGGTGATGACCATCGAAGATGAACCCCGCGCTCAAGCGGTCCTCGGCGAGCTGTGCCCAGATGTAGTTGGGATGTCTTGGCATGACCGCGTGGGCGCCGTTCCCGAGATGGGTCGACCAGCGCGCCCCCGCGTCGACCGCCGCACGGATCTGGTCGCCGGTCGCGACCGTGTGGCCGATCGACGCGATGACCCCGTCCGCGACGATCGCCCGGATGTAGTCGACGGCGCCGTCGTACTCGGGGGAGACCGTGATGATCCGGATCCCTCCATCGGCGGCCGCCTGCCAGCGCCGATATTCGGCGACGTCGGGCGGCCGGACGTGACGCAGTGGATGAGCGCCACGCGGCCCATCCTCGGTGGCGATGTGCGGCCCCTCGACATGGATGCCGACCACCGACGCGGCGACCTGCGGGTCCGCGGCGCACGCGGCGGCGATCGCCTGGAGGCGCGCCACGATGTGCGCCTCCGACTCGGTGCAGATGGTGACGCACGATCCCGTGACGCCAGCACGCCATAGTGCGCGCACCATCGCCACGGTGACGGCGGCATCGGCATCGGCCGCGTTGGGGTCGTGTCCGTCGTAGCCGTTGATCTGGATATCGATCCAGCCCGGCGAGATCCACGTGTCGCCGGGGTCCTCGTCGACGCGCTGGATGGCGGCGACGACGCCGTCCTCCACCTCGATACGGACGACGTCGCCGTCCTCCGCGGAGCGCCCCAGCAGCCGCAGGGCCACTAGCCCTTCAGCCCCGTCAAAGTGATGCCCTCGACGATGCGCCGGCGCAGGATCAGGAAGGCGATCAGGGTGGGCAACGCGGCGATGACGGCGCCGGCACTGGTGACCCCGAAATCGATCGCGAAGCTGTTGGCGAATTGCGACAGCCCGAGTTCCATCGGAAAGAACTTGGGGTCGTTGAGGATGAGCAGCGGCCAGATGAACGCGGTCCAGGCCTGGATGAAGGCCAGGATCGCCAGAGCGGCCATCGCCGGCGCCAGCAGCCGCGGCACGAGCCGCAGCATGATGCCCGCTTCCGACATCCCGTCGATCCGCGCCGCGTCGATCAGTTCGTCGGGCACGCTGGTATAGGTGTTCTGGCGCATGAAGAAGATGCCGTAACTGAGCACGAGGAACGGCAAGAACAGCCCGATCGGCTTGTTCACGAGCCCGAGCGCGTTCATCTGGGTGAACAGCGGCACCATGTAGATCTCGAACGGGACGATCGCGGTGGCGAGCACGAGGATGAACAGGAAGTTGTTCCCCGGGAACTTGAACTTCGCGAAGATGTAGCCGGCGGCGGTCGAGGTCAGCAGGATGAACACCATCGATACGGTCGAGAACACGAAGCTGTTCCACAGGTAGGTGAGCATCGGCGCGGTGTCGAATACCTTGACGTAGTTGTCGAGCGTCCAGTGTTCGGGCAGCAGTGTCGGCGGCACCTTCAGCAACTCGGGTGCCGGTCGGAGCGACGTGCTGAACAGCCAGAAGATCGGGAAGATCATGGCCAGGCCCCCGCCGAGCAGCACGATCGTCAGGAGCCATCGGACGATGTCCGTCCCCAATGTCGCGCGCTTCATGTCGTCCTCCCCCGAAGGAAGCGGAATTGGAGGAAGGTCAGGACGAGGATGATCAGGAAGAGGTAGACCGCCTCGGCCGACGCGTAGCCCATCTTGAAGAAGCGGAAGCCGTTCTCGAAGATGTCGTAGACCAGCACCCGGACCAGGCGGCCGGGTGCACCCTGGACGTCGGAGGCCAGGACGTAGACCTGGGTGAAGACGTTATAGGCGGAGATCGTGGTGATGACCACCACGAACAAGGTCACCGGCGCCAATAGCGGCATGGTGATGTGCCGGAACTGCTGCCACGGGCCCGCACCGTCGACCGCGGCGGCCTCGTGGAACTCGCGCGGGATCGCTCGCATGCCGACCAGCAGGATGATCATGTTGTAGCCGATCTGCTTCCAGACCGACAGGATGACCACCGCCACGAGCGCCAGGTTCGGGTCGGTCAGCCATGGCTGCTTGGCGATCCCGACGAGTCCCAGGACGGAGTTGAGGATCCCGTGCTGGTAGTTGAAGATCTCGCGCCAGCCGAGCGTGACCGGGACCATCGGGATGAGCACCGGGGCGAAGTACAGGAGCTCGATCGCGCCGCCGACTCGTCCGCGGATGGCACGGGCGAGGAACGACGCCAGGACGAGCGCGATGAGGACGGAAAAGATGGTCGTGGCGACCGCGAAGATGGTCGTGTTGGCGAACGCCTGCCGGAAGTTGTCGTCGTCGAGGAGCTGGATGTAGTTGTCCAACCCGACGAACTTGTCGGCGGGCTTGATGAGCTTCCAGTCGAACAGGCTCATCAGGATGGCCTGTCCGGTCGGGATGACTCGCAGATAGAAGAACAGCGCCATCACCGGCGCGAGCACGAGGAACACGAATCGGTACCGTGCCCACGTCCTGGGTGGGACGCGTCGGACCGCGGCCAGGGGGCTGTTCATCGGTCGACCCTCGATGTGTGTCGGCCAGGTGATGGGTGGGCGCCGCGGCCGGTGCCGCGACGCCCACCTGCCGGACGTCAGCCGTCGTAGTGGCCGTTGTCCTTCAGGATCTGGTTGGTCTCGTCGGCCCACGTGTCAAGGAGGGCCTTGATCTTGTCGGGGTTGCCGGCGAGGTTGGCGAAGTCGGCGTAGGCCTCCACCAGGTGGGTGGCGAGCTTCGTCTCGATCTCGTCGAACTCCGGGATCGCCGGGGTCGTGGTCAGCTGGAACCCGTCGGGCCGCTTGAGGAAGCCCTCGAAGGTCGGGTTCTCCTTGAGGAACGCGTCCAAGTCGAGATCGAGGCGGGCCGGGAGCCAGCCGGAGATCTTCACAAGATTGACCTGCTGCTCCTGCTCGCGCATGAACCGGACGAACTCCCACGAGCACGCCGGGTTCGGAGCCCCGGCCGGGACGAACATGCCCTCGACGGTGAGGATGTCGCCGACCGGCGGGTGAGTCGTCGCGTAGTGCCCGACGAGGTCGGGCGCCGACGTGGCGATCTCGGGGATGACCCACGACTCGCGCAGCAACTGCGCCGTGGCCTTGGTCTCGAACGCCTTCGCGTCGTGCTCGATGTTCGGCGAATCGACGCCGTCACGCAGGAAGTCGACGTACATCTGGAAGAGCTTCACGCCTTCCGGACCGTTGTACTCCGCCTGCCACTTGCCGGGGTTCGTCTCGCGGATGAGGGTCTTCCCGTACTGCAGCAGCAGGATCCAGAACTTCTCCGCCACGCCGCTGCCCTGGCCGCTGAGCCGGAGGCTCAGGCCGGACCGCTCGGTGGCGCCGGAGGCGTCCTTCTTGGCCAGCTTGGTGGCGTTGGCGATGAGCTCGTCCATCGAGGTGGGCGGCCCGCTGATGCCGGCTTCGGCATACATGTCGGTGTTGTAGTAGAGCCCGGTCCCGCCGGTGAAGATCGGCAGGCCCCAGATGTTGTCCGCGTACGTGCTGTCCTTGACGACGGCCTCGTGATAGCCGCCACCGGTGATCTCGGCCTTGAGATCGTCCGGCACCGGTGCAAACAGGCCCTCGTCGATGAAGCGCGCGAGGAAGTTCGTCGTCCGGACGATGACGTCGCCCGCGGTATTCGACGGGATGGCGGTGGTCAGCTTCTGCTCGAAGCCGCGAAGGTCCGTGCTGAACACGGTGAAATCGACGTTGGGGTGGGTCGCCTTGAACGCCGCGCCGGCCTGCTTGTAGACCTCGTCGACCTCCGGATAGCCGCCCCAGACGTTCAGGGTGATGGGCGCATCGCCGCAGGCGTTCGCCGCTGCCTGGCTGCCCGATGGCGCCGTGCTGCTGCTCGCGCCGGCGGTCGCGGGCGCCGGGGTCGTCGTCCCGGTCCCGCAGGCGCCGAGGACGATCGCCAGCGACGACGCGACGGCCAGTGACTTGATCCACGTGCGAGGTTGTCTCATGCCTCCTCCTCCTGGTGCATTGACCACGTTGACTGGTAAGAGCGAACGCAAGGGCAGTGGCCTCCTTGATGCCGCACTGGGGTCGACTGCGATGGAGCCGGACGGTCCAGCGATCCGGACGGCCTGGCAAGAACCTCCGTTAGCGGGCGTCGTGCCCGGGCTGGGTCGATCGCCTCGGGTGGGGCGTGGCGCCACTGGGCCAGCGGCCGAGGCCGAACGACGTGGACGGGGGCCGTTTCGAGCGTGCGGGATCGAGCGCCGCCATCCGGGTCATCAGCAGTTCGCCCGCCTCGATGACGTGCGTCCGGACGGCGGTTTCGAGCAGCTCGGGATCGCGCAGGTCGATGGCCTCCGCGATCGGGGCGTGCTGGGCGATGAGCGTCGGCGCGTCCGCGGACGAGATCTGATTCGTCAGGACGATGCGCCGCGACAGCGCCTGGAGCGTCTCGAGCTGGCTGAGCAGCATCGCGTGGCCACAGCGCGCGAAGACGGAGCGATGGAAGGCGACGTCGGCGTCGGCGACCTGGACCGGATCCCCCGTCAGGACCGCTTCGCGCAGCACGTCGAAGGCGGCGTGGACGTCCGTCTGGATGGCCGCGTCCACGCCGGCCCCCTCGAGCGCCAGACGCGCGGCGTACGGCTCCAGCAAGGCCCGCATGCTGGTGATCTCCCAGGTCGCGCGCACCGACAGCTGCGACACGAACACGCCGCGACGGGGGACGATGTCGATGAGCCCGCCGTCGGCGAGTGTGCGGAGTGCTTCGCGCACTGTCCCGCGCGACGTCTCGAGCTGGGCGGCGAGAGCGACCTCGGGCAGTCGCGCGCCGGGGGCGAGCTCGCCCCGCACGATGGCGTCCTTGATGTACGAGGCGACGGCCGTCGTCAGCGTCTCGGGCCGCTGGAGGCTCATAGGTCGGGCGATCCCTCCGTGGTCCTGATTGTCCGACAGTAAATCATCAGACACTCGACTCGCAAGACGTGATCGTGCCGTCGCCGGGTGCGGATCCCTTTCGGCGATCGCGCGCATCGTGGGTCTGCGGACAGCCAGCCTAGAGGTTCGGGATGCGATGGCGATAGCGCTCGGTGACCGCGACGTTGGCCTCATCGCCACCAGGGCTGTTGGA
>DASSII010000015.1:0-6098 GCA_035692005.1 Candidatus Limnocylindrales bacterium
GCCGACTGGAGGAGGAGGTGGCATGGATCGAGCGGTACCGACGGCTCTGGGACGCACGCTTCGACGAGCTGGACAAGGTGGTTGGTGAACTGCAGCGGAAGGAGAGGGTCGATGGACGCAACGAGTGAGAGCGGTCCCATGAAGAACCGCACGACGGTGGAGCGGACCTCCGAACGCGAGGTCGTCGTTAGGCGAACGTTCGACGGTCCAGCGCGTCTTGTGTTCGAGGCGTGGACCAAGCCCGAGCTGTTCAGGCAGTGGTGGGTGCCGAAGTCGATGGGCATGACCCTGCGTTCCTGCGAGATGGATGTTCGTGTCGGAGGCACGTACCGTCTCGAGTTCGAACCGGATGGTTTCGCGTTCTTCGGCACGTACCTCGACGTGACACCGCACTCGCGCCTCGTGTGGACCAATGAGGAAGACGGCGAAGGTGGGCCTGTCACCACGGTGACCTTCGAGGAAACGGGTGGCAAGACGCTGCTGGTCCTGCATGAGCTCCATGCCTCGAAGGCGGCTCTCGACGCTGCCGGCACCGGCGCGGCGGATGCGCTGATCGAGACGTTCGGGCAGCTGGATGAGCTCCTTCTCGCTCAGGGCGCGAGCGTGGGACAGTCATGAAGTCGTCGAGGATGCGTACTGAGACCGACGACGCCAAGCCTGCAATGGAGCTGCTGGTGGCCATGACGGGCAAGGCCAGCCCCGCGAAGGCCGCGGAAGGCGACGAACCCGTGTTCGCGTACATCGCCAGCTTGCCGCAGCCGCAGCGCAGCGTCGCCGAGCGCATCGATACCCTGGCGGCCGAAACGTTGCCGGACCTCCGGCGTGCGGTGAAGTGGGGGATGGCGTACTACGGCGTCGGCGGGGGCTGGTGCTTCGCGTCCGGTGCCTTCGTGGGCCACGTGAAACTGATGTTCATCCGCGGGACGGAGATCAGCCCGGAACCGCCGGTGACGCCGGTCGGGATGGGCAAGTCCACACGCGGCGTCGAGCTGGCATCCGTGGACGATCTCGACGAACGTCAGGCGGCGTCGTGGATGACGCAGGCCGCCGCCATGCCCTTCATCGGCGGGAGACGGCGCGGGTCGGATGGCCGGCGTCCCTGACGAGGATCCCAGCTGGGCCGATGAGCGGACCCGGCCGCTCATGGTGCGAGGCGATACACCGTCGCACCGTTGTCGGCGGTCCCGATCGAATCGATCTCCTCGAGGACGACCGATCGACGGAAGTCGCTGATGACGTCGGGGTGCCCCCGCGTGGCATCGAGGGATGTGAGGACGACGTAGACGGATCCGCCGCCTGTCGCTTGCGCCGTGGCGGCATCCCGGTCCTCGAAGTCCATCGCTTCACACCGCGAGTACCAGCTCAGTTGCGGACCGATCGTCGAGATCACCGCGCAGTCCGGATCGGCGCGTGCGGCGATGGCTCGGCCGGAATCCGCGATCCATTGGAACCGGCTCGGGATGGTCCCACCCCGGAATGACCGGGCCCACATGACCGCGCCCAATACGACCAGCCCGACCAGCAGGCCAGGTACGACGCGCGACGCCAGACGAGCGTTGGCGGACCGAAGCTGTGCCTGGGTCCACCGTGCAGCGCGCGCCAGTGCTCCGGCCCCGGCGATCTCGACGAGGATCAGGGGCACGATCAGGTAGCGGGGCTCCGGATGCGACACGACGATCGTGCCGATCGCGGCAACGACCGCCGGGACCAGGAGCAAGGTCAGCGGACGTGCCGACGGCGAGACGCGGCGCGCGCGAGCCGAGTCCGCAGCCGCGACGATCACCGCCATCAACGCGCCGATCGCCAGTCCGATCCCGCCGATTCCGGCGAGCGAGAGCGGGAGGGCTCGGACGTACTGGAGCAGCGAGATGTCGGGCGTCGTGGTGTCGGTCCTCGATACGGCGAGAGACACGATGCCCAGGGGCGATCCGGTCTGCGCCACGGCGTCGACCACGTGGACTCCGAAGAGGATGGCCAACAGCGATATGGTCGCCCCGACCAGCCGGATATCGCGGAGCGCCCGCCGGCTCCACAGGAGCAGACCCGCCATGCCGATGCCGATCAGCACCGCGAGCACGCCGTAGCGGACGGAGAAGGCCACCACGGCAAGGGGAGCCGCAGCCAGCAGCAGCCAGTTCGATCGCTCCCGCACCTCGAGCTGCCACCACAGCACCCACAGCAACGCGAGAACGGCGGCCAACGATGGCATCTCGTTATGGAACAGGACGATCTGCTCAAGGACGATCGGGGACGACACGATCGCCAGGAGCGCCAGCGCGGCGGCGAGCGTTCCCCAGAGCATGCGCGCGAGGGACCACGCGAGCGCCGACGCAAGGATCCCGAACCCCGCGCCGAGGCTGCGCAGCCCGACGTCGTCAAGCCCGATCGGGATCGCCGCGAGCCCCAGGACCGGCAGGCCCGGCGGCCGGAAGATGCTCCAGCTCGCGGCCGGGATCGAGGTCGCGAACGAACGCGTCTTCGACGCATAGAGCGCCTCGTCGTAGCCGAAGACCTTGCCCGTGGAGATCACGGCCACGGCCAGGCAGAACAGCAGGAAGAGGACGAGCGCAACCCCGACGAACTCGACCCGTCGCTCGTGTGTTCGCAGCGCTGATGCCAAGGACGTCTCCACGAACCCTTTCGCACTGTCGGCCCGAAGGCGCGTTCGCAGGTGGTGCCGGAACGCGCCGAATTCCGTACGCAGTGTGCGCGTCACGGCCGACGCTGTGATGCTCCTGATATGCCATCGGAGTACCGTAGGCGGCCTTCCACCCGCGCACACAGGAGGAGCCCATGCGCAGACTCTCGATCCTCGGCGCCATCGTGGCATTGCTCGCGTTCGCCGTGCCGGCCAGCGCCATCACCAATGGCGAGCCGGACAACGGGCGACACCCGTACATCGGCTTGGCCGTCTTCGACATCGACGGCTCGCCGTCGCATCGGTGCAGTGCCTCGCTGCTGAGCCCGACGGTCGTGCTGACCGCGGCCCATTGCACGGTCGGCACCAGCGCGGCCCGGATCTGGTTCGATGAGAACGTCCAGACCAACACCGAATACCCGTTCAGTGGTGCGACGTCGTACGACGGCGTGGCATACACCCACCCCGACTTCTGCAATCCATGCGGCAACGGCCTGCCCGAATTCGCCAAGTGGGACGTCGGCATCATCGTGCTGTCGGAGCCGGTCCCGACCTCGGTCGTGAGCGAGTACGTGCAGCTGCCGGACGTGGGCATCGTCGACGACCTGCCCGCCAAGACACCGATCGACTATGTCGGCTACGGCGTCAACACGCGGTTCGTCGGCGGCGGCCCGCCGGTCATGGGTGGCCCGAAGGTGCGCCTGTTCGCCCAGGGCGAACTGGTCAGCCCGAACAACTTCGTCCACGCCCCGTGGGTGGTCAAGCTGAGCCTCAACGCCAGCAAGGACAAGGGCGGCACGTGCTTCGGTGACTCCGGCGGTCCGGACCTGCTGGCCGGCACCGATACGGTCATCGCGGTCAACTCGTACGTGACCAACTCGAACTGCAGTGGCGTCGGCTACTCGGCTCGGGTGGATCGTGCCGATGTCCTCGACTGGATCGAGGGCTTCCTGAGCTGATCTACCGCTCCTGATCCGAACCTCCGAAGGCGGGACCCATCGCGGGTCCCGCCTTCACCGTGTCGTCGGTGCCGCCGCGGCCGCGAACGACGCCACATCGGGGAAGGCGGCATCCGGACGTGCGGTGGCCGGCGGTGTGGCGCCCGATCCCGGTCGGTCATGGCGCCGATCGATCCAGACCGTGGCGAGTCCAAGGCGCTTGGCGGTCACGTGGTCGTGGAACAGGCTCTGGGCGACATGAAGGATCCGCTCGCGGGGCATGCCGAGCCGCTCGAAGGCAACGTGGAAACCTGCCTCGCTCGGCTTGTAGGCGCGGACCTGCTGGGCGGTGACGACCGGATCGAAGTCGATCCCCAGGCGGGCGGCCGAGGCCGCGAACAGGTCGTCGTCGCAGTTCGTGATCACGCCGAGCCGGTAGCGCGACGCCAACTGCGCGAGGGCGGGCCCGGCGTCGGGAAACGCGGGCCAGTCGACGACCGACCCCGAAAACGTCGCGACCTCCGACGCGTCGGGCGCGAACCCGAGCTCCGCCGCGACGCCCGCCAGGCCCGCCGCCAGGACCTCCCGATAGGTGCGGTACGGACCGGCTTCGGCAGCCGCTTCGTGACGCGCGTAGCGGTTCAGGACGTCCTCGGGCTCGAGCGGCCGTCCATGCGCCGCGAGGATCGGCGCGAACGCTGCGACGAGGCCCGCCTCCCAATCGATGAGGGTCCCGTAGCAATCGAACGTGAGTGCATCGAACGCGTCGTAGTCGCGGATCGGCATGGCTGGTAGCATGGCACGGACCCGAGGGGGAGTACCCCACCACCCGGATGCCCGGCGTCATCACGGTCCGTCCCGCACGGACCCGCCGGCATCGACCGCGATCGCGCGGTCGGCGGAGACCTTCGGCTGACGACCTGTCATGCCGGAGGACCATTCCTTGACCATCGATCTGCTGTTGTGGCTCGTGCTGGGCGGCACGATCTCCGTCGCGCTTGCGCTCGACCTGTTCGTGTTCAACCGCCGCTCGCACGCGCCGTCCGTTCGCGAGGCGGCGGTGTACTCGGCGTTCTACGTCGGGCTCGGCCTCCTGTTCGGCGGCCTCGTGTTCGCCACCCGGGGCGTGGCCGACGGCTCGGCCTACCTGGCCGGCTACCTGCTCGAGCTGAGCCTGTCGGTCGACAACGTCTTCGTCTTCGCGCTGATCTTTGCGGCGTTCGCGGTGCCGCTGCCGTACCAGCACCGTGTGCTGTTCTACGGGATCCTCGGCGCGATCGTGTTCCGGGCCGTGTTCATCGGGCTGGGCTCGGCCATCATCGAGAGCTTCCATGCCGCCATCTACGTCTTCGGCGTACTGCTGCTGATCACCGGCTACCGGATGTGGGCGCAGCGTGCGGAAGCGGGCATGGACCCGACCGGCAACCCGCTGCTGCGGCTGTTCCGGCGGTTCGTGCCCACGACCGACGGCTACCGCGAGCACCGGTTCGTGGTGCGCGAGGGCGGCCGACGTCTGGCCACGCCGCTCATGGCCGTGCTGGTCGTGGTCGAATCGAGCGATATCCTGTTCGCGATCGACTCCGTACCGGCGATCTTCTCGGTGACCACCGACACGTTCCTCGTGTTCAGCTCGAACGCCTTCGCCATCCTCGGCCTGCGCTCGCTGTACTTCCTGCTGGCGGGTGCGGTCCACCGCTTCCGCTTCCTCAAGCCCGGCCTGGCGGCGTTGCTCGTGTTCGCGGGTATCAAGATCCTGATCGCCGACATCGTCGACATCCCGATCCCGGTGTCGCTGGCGATCATCGTCGCCATCCTCGCCGCGGCCATCGGGGGGTCTGTACTGGCCGACTGGCTCGAGCGCCGTCGGGCGGCGGGAACCCGCCTTCGCCGACGGTCGTCGGGGGCGCCATGAGATCGCTCGGCCGGCCGGTCGTCCTGGCATTGGTCGTCGTCGCCATCGCCGCCGCGTGTGGCGCTGGCGGGACGCCCGGATCCGCGTCGGCGCCGACGACGTCCGCCTCGCCGATATCGAGCGCCATGCCGTCCCCAGATGGCGGACCGGTGGTGACCCCCGAGGCGGCCGTCGCCGCCGTGGTCGCCCACGAACCAAGGTTCAGTGGGATCACGGCGCGCGATCCCGATGCCATCGGCCAGGCGAGCTGGTACGAGGTCATGCCGGCATCGGGGGTGGGTGCGTTCCTCGTCAAGCTGCGGATCGGCTGGGGTGACTGCCCGGCCGGCTGCATCGACGAGCACACCTGGATCTACGCGGTCGCCCCGAATGGCGACGTGACCCTCCAGTCCGAGGTCGGGCCCGAAGTCCCGTCCGACGCGTGGCCGTCGCACGGCTCCGGCGATGACCCCGGCACCGGACTGCTGATCACCGCTCTCGCCGGACCGGTCTGTCCCGTGGAGACGATCCCGGCCAAGCCCGAGTGCGCGCCCCGCCCCGTCGCCGGTGCCCTGATTCGCGTGCTCGACGCCGACGGGGTCGAGGTCGCGACGGCGACGCTCGATGCCGC
>DASSII010000016.1:0-2426 GCA_035692005.1 Candidatus Limnocylindrales bacterium
GACCGGCGGTTCGACCAACGGTGTCCTCCACCTCCTCGCGATCGCGCATGAGTTCGGCGTCCCGCTCGACATCGACGAGTTCGGGGCGATCGCCGACCGCACGCCCATCCTCGCCGACATGCGCCCCGGTGGCCGCTACACCGCGGCCGACATGTATGACGCGGGCGGGATCGGGCTGGTCATGCGCGAGCTGCTCAAGCGACCCGGCCTGCTCCACGGCGACGCCCCGACCGTCGATGGCCGGACCATCGCCCAGATCGCGGCCGCCGCTGTCGAGACCGAGGGTCAGCAGGTCGTGGTCCCGATCGACGCCCCGCTCAAGGAGACCGGCGGCCTGGCCATCCTCCATGGCTCGCTGGCGCCGGATGGCTGCGTCGTCAAGCTGGCGGGCCATGAGCGCACCCAGCACCGCGGCCCGGCGCGCGTGTTCGATTCGGAGTCGGCCTGTTTCGCGGCGGTCAGCGAGCGCCGCATCGTGCCCGGCGATGTCGTCGTCATCCGGTACGAGGGTCCGGTCGGCGGTCCGGGGATGCAGGAGATGCTGAGCGTCACGGCCGCGCTCGTCGGCGAAGGCCTGGGTGACGCGGTGGCGCTCATCACCGACGGCCGGTTCTCCGGCGGCACCCATGGGCTGATGATCGGCCACGTCGCCCCCGAGGCCGCGCTCGGCGGGCCCATCGCGTTCGTCGAGGAAGGCGACCAGATCGTCATCGACGTCGAGCGCAAGGCGCTTGACCTCGACGTGCCCGAGGATGTCCTGGCGGCCCGTCGACGAACGTGGACCCCGCCGCCGCCGAACTACACGACGGGCGTGCTCGCCAAGTACGCGGCGCTGGTCGGTTCGGCGTCCCAGGGCGCCGTGACGACAGGGCCGCGGATGACCGCGAACCTCGCGAGGACGCCGGACGGTCGATGACCCGTCACATCCCGATCGGCATCAAGACGTCACCGCAGGCGATCGACTGGCCGACCCTCGACGCGGCCTGGGCGCGCATCGGCGAGCACGGGGTGTTCGAGTCGGTGTGGATGAACGACCACCTGACCGACATCTCCCGGGAGACGCACGGGCCAAGCTTCGAGGCGCTGACAGCGATGGCCGCGCTCGTCCACCACGTGCCGGGCAGATGGGTCGGCCATGCCGTGCTGTCGGCGACGTTCCGGCACCCGGCCGTGCTCGCCAAGTCGGCGACCGTCCTCGACCACGCGACCGGCGGTCGCTTCATCGTCGGCCTCGGTGCGGGCTGGCACGAGGGTGAGCACCTCCCGTTCGGGATCCCGATGCCGCCGATGCCGGAGCGGTTCGACCGCTTCGAGTCGGCCGTCCACGTGCTCAAGGCGCTGTGGTCGGGGTCGGCGGCAGTGGCGCCCGGGGTGACCCGCCCGGATCCGTGGTACCCGCTCGTGGAGGCCACCAACGAGCCGCCGCCGCTGACGCCCGGAGGCCCGCCGCTGTGGCTCGGTGGCCAGAAGCCGCGGGGCATCGCGCTCGCGGCGGCGATGGCCGATGGCTGGGCGCTGCCGACCGTCGTCGGGCTGGGCAACCCGACGGACCTGACCTACTTCAGCGAGAAGCGCGAGCTGCTGATCACGGCCCTCGAAGCGATCGGGCGCGACCCGGCCACGTTCGAGTTCAGCGCCCAGGTCCCGACCGGCACGACCGCCGACGACCGGCGCTGGGCGCTCGGCCAGGCGCTGGAGGCCGCCCACCGTGGAGCCACCCACATCGTCCTCGGGATGACGCCGCGGCTGGGACCGGCCGGCGTCGATGCCATCGCCCGCGACGTGGCGGAACCGTTGCGCGTCGCGCTGGACGCCCTCAGCGCCGGCGGCGCCTGAGGTCGGCGAGGACTTCGCGGGCCGCATTCCGGCCGGGAGCGCCGGTCACGCCGCCACCGGGGTGCGCCCCGGCTCCGGCCAGGTACAGCCCGTCGAGCGGCATCCGGTAGCGGGACCAGCCCAGGAGTGGACGCCACAGGAAGAACGAGTCCAGCCCGGGTTCCGCGTGGAACGGATGACCGCCGGCCAACCCATAGTCGCGCTCGAGGTCGAGCGGCGTCAGCACGCGTCGCTCACGGACCCGGCCGGACAGCCCCGGCATGACGGTGTCGAGTGTCCGCACGACCGCATCGCCGAGTGGCTCCCGATGGTCGTCCCAGGTCCCGTCGCGTAGCTCGTAGGGGACCCACTGGACGTGTGCCGACAGCACGTGCGTCCCGTCGGGGGCACGGTCGACCAGCGTCGGATCGGCCAGCGACGGGATGGTCGCCTCGACGATGAGGGCGTCGGCCACGGCGCCGTACTTGGTCGGGTCGAAGGCGCGCTCGACGGCATCGATGCCGGTCGCCCCGACGAGGATGCGGCCTCGTAGCAGCCGCGGGTCCCCGGCGGCGGCCGGGATGTCGGGCAGCCCGTCGAGGACGAGATCG
>DASSII010000017.1:0-27628 GCA_035692005.1 Candidatus Limnocylindrales bacterium
GAAGGCGAGCGCCGCCGCGAGGAAGGCGATGGCGACGAAGAGCGCGGTCTCGACGGCGGAGACCGCCCGGCCTACTCCCCGATCACGGCCCAGATCAGGCCCATCATGATGAAGAACCCGGTGAACAGGCCGATGAGCCCCATCGCGCCGTACGGCGAGCTCGCACCGATGTGCGGCACGAGTTGCAGCCCGATCCCGAACACCAACGCCCAGGCGATGAACAGGAACGTGAACAGGAACTTCGCGTTCGGGTTGGTGATCATCCGGACCCAGCGCGAGCCGCCCTCGCTCGACAGGGCCGACTTCAGGATGATCACGATCATCAGCGTCACGACGGCACCGCTCACGAGGAACGGGATCGGCTGCTGGAAGGCGACGAGGAACAGCTGCATCGTGACGGCGATGCTAGCAGATGGCATCCCACCGGGAAGGGCCCCGAGCGATAACCCGTACGATTGACCCGTGACCCCATTCGATCGACTCGGCCGGTTCGTCGTGCGCCGTGCGCGCTGGGTCGTCGCCGCCTGGGGCCTGCTGATCGCTCTGGCCCTGCCCCTCGCGCCGCAGGTGCCGGGCGCGCTCAGTGCCGGCGGGTTCATCCGCGACGACCTCGAGTCGGCCCGCGCCAAGGCCCTCCTCGAGCGCGAGCTCGGCGCGCCGCCGTCGGCCCTCGTCATCGTCTTCTCGAGTCCGACCCTCGAAGCCGGCACGCCGGACTTCGAACTTGCGGCGACCGCCGCGACCCGGGACATCGCCACGGCCCCGCACGTGAACCGGGTCGTCTCGCATCTGCTCCAACCCCGCCAGATCGCCGCCGATCGACACACCGCCTACGACATCGTCTTCCTCGACCTGCCGCCGGACGATTCGCCCGAGGCGCTGCCGATCCTGCGCGAGCGACTCCACGACGCCCCCGGCCTGACGGTCGAGCTGGCCGGGGGTCCCGCGTTCTACGGCGATGTCCAGACGGTCAGCGAGCGGGACCTCCAGCGCAGCGAGATCATCTCGCTGCCGCTCGCGGCGATCGCGCTCCTGGTGGTCTTCGGGTCGGTCGTGGCGGCGGGCATCCCGTTGGTCGTCGGTGGCGCGAGCGTCCTGGTCGCGCTGGCCGCGATCTTCATCATCGCGTCGACGACGCCGATGAGCATCTTCGTGCTCAACCTCGCGACACTCCTCGGCCTCGGCCTCGGGGTCGACTACTCCCTGCTGATGACCAGTCGCTTCCGCGAGGAACTGGCGAAGCGACCGATCGACGCGCCCGACCGCGTCGCGGAAGCCGTGCGCATCACGGTCGCGACCGCGGGCCGCGCCGTGTTCTTCAGCGGCCTGACGGTGTTGCTCGGGCTGCTCGGTCTCGTCCTGTTCGAGTTCATGATCCTGCGCTCGGTGGGCATCGCGGGGGCGATCGTCGTCGGTCTGGCGGTCGCCGCCGCGCTGACCCTGCTGCCGGCGATCCTGGCGCTGCTCGGCCGACATGTCGATCGCTTCGCGATCCGGCGCGTGGCACCGCGCCCGCCCGGCGACGGACCGTGGGCGCGGCTCGCCCGCTGGGTCATGCGACGCCCGATCGCCGTCCTCGTCCCGACGCTCGCGTTGTTGCTCGTGCTGGGTTCGCCGTTCGCGCACGTCCGCTTCAACGCCCCGGACTCGAGCATCCTGCCGCCGTCGGTCCCGTCGCGCGCCGCGTTCGACCGACTGCAGGCGAACTTCGGTGAGGGCGAGTTCGCGCCGATGTCGCTGGCCATCCGGACCAGCGGGCCTGCGACCTCGCCGGACAACCTCGCGCGGTTGTACGCGTACTCCCGGGAACTGGCCGCGGATCCTCGGGTGACCCGGGTGGACAGCCTCGTCGACGTCGACCCGCGGATGACCCTGCAGCAGTACCAGCTCCTGTACGGCGACCCCAACGGACCGCGCGACCGGTTTGTGTCGACCGCCCTGGCGGCCACCACCCGCGGCGATCTGACGACGTTCTCCATCACGACGCCGTACGGCCCCAACCGCGACGAAGGGCGCTCGCTCGTGCGCGACATGCGCGCCGCCGAAGGTCAGCTCGCCGTCCCCGCGGGCCTGACCGTGCTCGTCGGCGGTGGCGCGGCGGACGTCACCGATGTCGTCGATGGCGTGGCGGCTGACTTCCCGCGAACCGCGCTGTTCATCATCGTCACGACCTACCTCGTGCTGTTCGCGCTCCTGCGCTCGGTCCTGCTGCCGATCAAGGCGCTGGTGATGAACACGCTGTCGATCACCGCCAGCTTCGGTGCGCTGGTGTGGATCTTCCAGGACGGCAACTTGTCGGCCCTGCTCGGGTTCCAGCCGCTCGGGTTCGTCGAGACCACCCAGCCGGTCATCCTGTTCTGCGTGCTGTTCGGGCTGTCGATGGACTACGAGGTCTTCCTCCTGTCACGGATGAAGGAGGTCTGGGACGCGACGCACGACAACACCGAGGCGGTGGCCCGCGGGCTCGAACGCAGCGGCCGGATCGTGACCTCCGCGGCGCTCATCGTGGTCGTCGTCGCGGGCTCCTTCGCGTTCGCCGACATCGTCCTGATCAAGGCCCTCGGCCTCGGCGTGGCGGTCGCCGTGGCCCTCGATGCGACCGTCGTGCGGGCGCTGCTGGTGCCGGCGACGATGCGCCTCCTCGGCCGCTGGAACTGGTGGATGCCCGGTTGGCTGGAGCGGTTCGTGGCGAACCGGCTGCCTGCATCCGAGGCCGAGACCGAAGCGGCGGTGGCCGGGTGATCCGGCGATCGGCGGCCGTCCTCGTGGCGGCCGTCCTCATGGCGGCCCTCGCCGTCGCGGCCTGCTCGACCCCTGGCAGCGCACCGATCCTCGCCAACCCACCGGCGCCGCGCCCGTCGGTGGTCGCGCCGACCCCCCGCCCCACGCCCGCCCAGCCCGATCCGATCCCGGTGGTGCTGCCCCGCGACGATGGTCCGCACGACCGCCTGACGGAATGGTGGTATTACACCGGTCATCTCGAGAGCAGCGGCATCGGGGCGCCCCGCCGCAAGCTCGGCTTCGAATACGTGATCTTCCGTGCCGAACGCGGGACGTTCCCCACCACCTGGGCGTCACACCTGGCCATCACCGATGAATCGGGCGACCGCTTCGTGTACGCCCAGCGGCTCGAGGTCGGACCCACGGTCGACCGATCGCCACGCGACGCCGAGGGCACGCCGACGGGGTTCGAGCTCAGCCTGTCGGGCATCGATCCGACCGACCCGACGACGTTCGATCGGCCGGCCTGGGGGATGGGTGGACGCAACGGCAATGACCACCTGGCCGCCGCCCTGTCCCCCTCCGAGGCCGCGGCCGCCGGGGCACCGGGCGGGCTGTCGCTGAATCTCGGCCTGACCGCACGAAAACCCCCAGCACTCCACGACCACGACGGCTGGATCGACTTCGGCCCGGCCGGCTCGTCCTACTACTACTCGCGCACGGCCATGGACGCGGCTGGCGCGGTCGTGCTCGATGGCGCGACCTACGAGGTCAGCGGCGACGCGTGGTTCGACCATCAGTGGGGCGACTTCATCAGCGTCGGGGGCGGCGGCTGGGACTGGTTCGCGGTCAACCTCGAAGACGGCACGGACCTGACCCTGTCCCTCGTGCGCGATAGCGACGGCACGTACCCGCTGATCTACGGGACCCTGGTCCGTCCAGACGGGACCGTCGTCCATCTCGACCGGAAGGCGTTCTCGGTCACCGTCACCGATCGCTGGACGAGCCCCACGACCGCGGCCGACTACCCGGCTGGCTGGACCATCAACATCCCCGACGAGGACCTGTCGATCGATCTGAGCCCGACCGTCGCCGACCAGGAGCTCGACACGCGGGCGACCACCGGCGTCGTGTACTGGGAAGGGTCGCAGCGGGTCGTGGCCGAGCAGTACGGGCTGCCGATGGGCGGAGAGGCGTACGTCGAACTGACGGGCTACGCCCCGTCTGACTAGGGGGTCGTCGAGGTCAGCGGAGGGAGGTCGATGTCGGCGCCGGAGGCGATCGCCCGTGCGGCCGCATCGAGGGTCGCGAGGTCGCCGAGGACCACCAGCATCCGTCGGCCCGCGTCGGTGTAGGCGCGCGCGTTCGTCATCGACGCGGCCAGGCCGTCCCGCGCGATGCCGCCGATGGCGGCATAGAACGTGGTCAGCTCCGCCGACACGGTCGCGCCGGCATCCCAGCGCGCGATGTCCGGCGCGAACCGGTCACCGTAGCCGGCGTTGGTGGCCAGGCCACGCAGGAGCGGCGCGACGTCCTGGGCGCGCGGGGCGCGAACCGCGACCGCGGCCGCGAGCCGCTCCGCGTCGGCGAGGATGCGCTGGTTGACGATGGCCGACTGGCGCAGCGCGGACACCGCGGCGCTCGGGATGGCCGGATCGACCGGAGCGACCGGAGCGCTGGTCGCGGCCGGTGCGGCGCTCGGCGTCACGACGGATGGCACGTCCGGCACCACGGCCGCGACGGCCGCGGGACGCGAGAGTGCCACCAGGGCCACCCCGCCAGCACCGAGGAGCACGCCCGCTGCCAGACCGACGGCCATGAACCCGACGGCCTTGGTCAGCCGGATGCCGGCCAGCAGCCGCGTGCCACAGCCCGGACAGCGGCGGCTGCCGGCGGCCAGCGGCCGGGCGCAGGCGGGGCAGTCGACGATGTTGGCATCGGCCTCCCCGATCGGCAGGCCGGCTTCGTGAGGCGCGCCGGGGCGCGTGAATCGGCGGACCTTGCTGCCGGAGGCTTCGACCGTCATGGGACCCCTTCACGACCGGCACGTGCCGGCCCTGCCGCGGAGTCTGGACCCGCGATCCGCCGACGACACCTCGCCCGATGGTCCGGGGCGGCGCGGTACCGTCAGCCACGGACCGGGGTGGTCGGGACGTGTGGCATCACGAGACGGGCCGTTCGGACGTGGGCGCCGCGAGCAGGGCGGCCTAGGCTCGAGCCATGACCACCGTGGCGATCCCTGCCCGTCGCGTCCCCTGGCGAGCCATCGCGATCGTGCTGGCCCTCGCCACGGTCGGCCTGATGATCGCCATCGCGGCCGCCACGTTCGGGAGGGGGCCGGCCGGTGTCGCCTCGCGCTTCGCCTATGCCGATGCGGCCCCGGCCCCCGCCCTCGATCTCGTCGACCAGGCTGGGCGGCGGTTCGGCCGGGCAGACCTGCGCGGCCGGCCGACGCTCCTGTACTTCGGCTACACCCACTGCCCCGATGTCTGCCCCGCCACGATCGGCACGATCAATGCGGTCATCGCGGCGAGTCCGGAACCCGTGCAGGCGGTGTTCGTTACCGTCGACCCCGAGCGCGACACGGTCGACGCGATGGCGGCCTACGTGCGCTACCTGTCGACCGAGTACATCGGCCTGACCGGTACGCCGTCGCAGGTCCGGGCGGCGGCGGACGGCTATGGCGTCACCTACAGCCGGATCGACACCGGCTCGGCCGGCGGCTACGCGATGGCGCACACCGCCGAGCTGTACCTCATCGACGCTCGCGGCCGATTGCGGTCGCATTACCCATTCGGGATCGAGGCCGCCGAGGTCGTCCATGACCTCCGAGCCCTCGCGACCGAGTGATCCAGTGATCCCGTCGCCAGGAGGCGTGCCATGTCCATCCGCCGATCCGTGACCGTTCGCCCGTTCCGCGTCGCCCTCGCCGCCGTCATTGCGGCGGCCGTCCTCGGTGCCTGCTCGAGCGCTGCCGCACCATCGGCTGGCGCGATGCGCGTGGAGGACGCGTGGGCGCGTCCGTCGATGGGGATGGACCGCGCCGCGGCGGCCTATCTGGTCGTGGTCAACGACACGGGCGTGGCCGACGCCCTCGTCGGGGCACGCTCGCCGGCCGCCGCGACCGTCGAACTGCACGAGACCGCCGCCGACGCCAGTGGGCAGATGGCGATGCATCCGATCGACCGGATCGACCTGCCGGTCGGTGGGCGGGCCGCGCTCGAACCGGGCGGCACGCACATCATGCTGATCGACCTGACCGGGGACCTCGTGGCGGGCCAGCAGATCGACCTCACGCTCGACTTCGCGACCGCGCCCGACCTGGTGGTGAAGGCGACGGTCCGAGCCAGCTGATGCGTGGTTCCCGCCCCGCGCGACGCGCGTCGCGGGCCGCAGCCGCGATGCTCGTGGGCATGATCGCGGGCGGTTGCACCCTCGGCTCCGCGGGCTCCTCGAGCGGCGCATCGGGACTCCATGCCGTCGTCGTGTCGACCTCGACATGGGTCGGGACATCGACCGTCCTGATCGCGCTGGAGGAGTCCGACGGCAGTCCGGCCGCGGCCAGCGCGGCGGGCGTCACGGCCCGGTTCAGCGGGCCGGCAGATGCGCCCGCCGTCGACGTCGCCGGATCGATCGTGCGCGCTTCGGGCGGCCAGCGGGACCTCGTCCGGTTCGACGCCAGCCTGCCCGACCCGGGTCGCTGGCAGGTGGCGGTCAGCAGCGGCGAGCGATCTGCCACGACGACCGTGCTGGTCCGCGACCCGGGCGGTGTCCCCGTCCGTGGCGTGGCGGCGCCGTCGGTCGCGACGCCGACCGCCAATGACGTCCTGTTCGACTACCGGCAGTTGACGGCCGATCCGCACCCCGACCCGGCGTTCTACGGCCGCTCGGTGGCCGCTGCCCTGAGCGACGGCGTGCCGTTCGTGTTCGTGCTCGATTCAGCGGGCTTCCGCGAGACCCCGGCCTGCGGCAGCGCCCTGTCGATCCTGCATCGGACCGCAGTCGCGGTGCCCGGTCCGGCGATCATCCACGCCGAGCCGTATCGGACGCGGATGACGGCCGCCGGCCTGGCCCTCGACCCGCCGGACGGGCCGGCGCGGCTCGCCGCGTGGAGCGCGGCGTGGGGTCTCGATACCGCGGAGTTCGGCACCGGCTCGATCCCGTGGGTCTTCGTGGTCGCCGGCGACGGCGTCGTCCAGGCCACCTTCCAGGGCGTCATGGGCAGCGAGGAGATCGCCATCGCCATGGCCGACGTCGCCGACTGACCGCCGTGCCACGGCTGGACAGACGTTACTGAGACTCAGTATCATCTGGAGGTCGTGGCACCCGAACCTCCCGTCCTGCAGCGCTCGATTGAGGCCGCCGGCTATCGATCGACGACGGCGCGCCGGTCGCTGCTGCGCCTGATCGAGGGCCGCGCCGAGCACTTCACGGCGGCCGATCTCGAAGCCGATGTCCGTCGTCGTCGGCTGTCGATCGGTCGGGCCACCATCTTCCGGACCCTCGAGCTGTTGGTCGACCTGCGCGCCGTCGAACGGCTCGATTTGCCGGGCGGCGATCACGCCTACGTCCTGTGCGAGCCGAGCCACCACCATCACCTCGTGTGCTCCAGCTGTGGCCGGTCGCGTGACATCGAGGACCACGGGTTGCGGGCGGTCGTGGCCGAGATCGCCCGCCAGACCGACTTCGAGATCGACGAGCATCGCCTCGAGCTGTTCGGGCGCTGCCGTGCGTGTCGGGCGCGAGCGGCGACACACGAACGAACCGGCGCCGCGGCCGGGGACGTCGCCTGATGCCGATCGCGGCGCTGGCCGTGTCGTTCGGCGCGTTCGCGTCGGCGCTGGTCGGTGGCTGGTTGGCCCTGCGCGCGGTCCGCTACGTCGGATTGATCATCGCGGTGGGTGCCGGCATCCGGATCGGCGCCGCGTTCTTCGATCTCATCCCTGAATCGATCGAGCACATCGGCTCGATGGACGTCGCGATGGTCTGCATCGCCGCGGGCTTCCTGTCGTTCTATGCGGTCGACAAGGTCACCACCTTGCACGTCGGCCACGAGACCGCGTCCGAGCTCGATCACGACGCGGCCGCCCACCAGCACATCGGCGTGGTCGGCGCGACCGGCATGGCGATCCACAGTTTCCTTGACGGCATCGCCCTGGCCGCCGCGATCGCGGTCGGTGGCGGTCTGGCGGTGATCATCGCGGCCGTCGTCATCGTCCACCGCTTCAGCGATGGCATCGGCGTGGTCAGCTTCCTGCTCGCCAGCCGGGCCAGCGCGGCCACCGCCTATCGCTGGGTCCTGCTCGTCGCCGCCGCGCCGGTCGTCGGCGTCCTGCTCGGCACGATCATCGCGGTGCCCGAGGCGGTGCTCGGCGCGATCCTCGGCTTCTTCGCGGGCTTCTTCCTGTATGTCGGCGCGGCCGAGCTGCTGCCCGAGGCGCATCGCCGGGGCAGCTCGCGCGCGGTCGTGGCGGCCACCCTGGCCGGCGCGATCGGGATCTACCTCTTCTCGATGGCGGTCGGCGCGTCGGGCATCGAGGCCCACTAGGCCCACGACGGACCGGGACCATCGGACCGCGGAACGACTGAAACCTTTTCGGGCGCGCCTGACTCGGCGGAGTAGACATCCGACCACCGGGAGACCCAGTCCGTGCCTGATCCAGCCCCCACCCAGGTCGTCACGCGTCCGGCGCCACCCTTTCGGTTGACCGCCCGGAGCAGCGCCATGCTGGCGGCGGTGCTCGGCATCGTCGTGCTGTACGCGACCGACCAGATCCTGCCCGCCAGCACGGATCGCCAGGCCGAGCTGCGCTTCTGGCTGGCCGCCCGCGCGACGGGCGTCGTCGCCTTCGCCCTGCTGACGATGCAGGTGCTCATCGGGCTGGTGATGAGCCACCCGCACAACAAGGCGACCTGGCGGCTGTCGAAACGGGTCTTCCCGTGGCACGACCACATCTGGGTGTTCGTGATGGCCTTCCTCGCGGCACACGTCCTCAGCCTCGTGGTCGATGCGAAGTCGGGTGTCGACGTCCTGGGTGCGTTCATCCCGGGCATGTCGCGCTATCGCAGCTCGCCGGTCGCGCTTGGGACCCTCGCCCTGTACGCCTTCATCGTGACCGCCGTGTCGGCCCGCTGGACGAAACTGCTGCCGGCCGGGGCGTGGCTGTCGCTGCACCGGCTGGCGGCCCTCATCTTCTGGCTGAGCTGGCTGCACGGCGTGCTGGCGGGCACGGACACGCCGGCCCTGCTCGCGTTCTATCTCGGCGCCGGGGCGCTGGTGATCGCCGTCGGTGCCTATCGCTACTGGGCGGCTCGTCGCGGTCGACCCACGTTCTCCACGTCACGCACGGAGGCCATCAAGCCATGACCGATTCCCTGTTCGTCCGGCGCCTGGCGACCACCGTCGGCGTCGTCCTCGTCATCGTCCTCGCGCTCGGTGCCATCCGGGCAGCTGCCGCCTGGACGGCCAGCGCGGCGCCGTTGCCCGTCGCGCCCGTGTCAGCCACGGAGCTCCGTGCGCGCCTGGTGGACGAGCAGGCCCGATCGGCCGCCTTGCTCGACCAGCTGGCCACGCTCGACGGGCGCTCGCGCGATCTGGCGTCGGCGCTCGAGCAGGCAAGCGCCCGGATCACCGCCGACGCGGACCACGCCAAGGACCTCGCCGCTCAGCTGCAGAGCGCGAAGCGCAAGCTCGCCAAGCTCGAGGCGGCCGTGTCCAAGGCCCGCGCGGCCGTGGCCGCGTCCGCGCCGGTGCGCGCCGCCGGGCGGACGGTCGTCGTGACGCGCAGCGCGAGCCACGACGACGAGCACGAGGACGACGAGCACGATGGGGACTGACCCTCGCCGGCCGGTCCACCTGGCGGTCCTGCTCGGGGTGTCGACCGGGGCATATGCCGTGGCCCTGGCGGCGGTCACCGGCCTGCAGTCCGCCTCGGACACGGCAGCCCGCCGGGCCATCGATCCGATCGTCGCGACACAGACCTCGGTCGGCGTCGATCACGGGCTGCTCGAGCGCGACCTGCGCGACGCGACCGCCCGCTACAGCGAGCTCGCCGACCAGTACGACCGGTTCACGCCGCGTCTGCTCGATCTCGAGGCGGCGCTCGATTCGCTCGCTGGTTCGACCCAGCGGATCACCGACGGGACCGCGGCCCTGCCGACCCGGATCAGCCTGCCGCCGGTCCGCCGGGCGCCACAGGTCGTCGCCGCCGCACCGCGGACCCACGCGGTGACGAGTGCCTCGGGCGGCTGACCCCGGGTCGGCGACGGCCCGGTTCGAGGGCCGCTCGATGGGCTCGCCCCTGCGCCTGACGACGGCCGCGGGCGCGTGCGCCGAGGCGGCCTGGACGGAGGTCGTGGCCGAGTTCGCCGCATCAGACGCGGCACTGTCGCGCTTCCGCGATGACGCCGAGCTGGTCGGCCTGGACCGGGCGGCCGGGACGGGGCGCGAGGTCGTGGTGTCGCGTCGGCTCGAGCGCGCGGTCATCGCGGCGGACCGGGCACGGCGACTCACTGACGGTCGGTTCGATCCGCGGATCCTGGTCGATCTCGAGCGGATCGGCGATCGCGGGGTGCCGTTGCCGCTGATGGCGAGCCCGTCGTCGCTGGTCCGAGTGCCCGGCGGGGACACGGGCCCGATCGTGTGCCGGCACGCCCCGGGGCGACTGCGCCTCGAGCGCCCGCTCGATCTCGGCGGGATCGGCAAGGGCCTCGCCCTGCGCTGGGCGGCGGCCCGTGTCGAACACGCCGGCGTCCATGACTTCCTGCTCGACGCCGGTGGCGACCTCGTGCTGCGCGGCCGGCCGCCGGAGGGTGGTGCATGGCAGATCGGCATCGAGGACGCGGCCGGCGGGCGAGACCCGGTGGCGGTCGTCGAACCGCCGGATGGAGCGGTCGCCACGTCCTCGATCCGCCGCCGTCGATGGGATCACGACGGGCAGGCGGTCCACCATCTGATCGATCCACGGACCGGCGAACCGGCCTGGACCGGCCTCGCCGCGGTGACCGTCGCCGGTCCCGACCCGGCGTGGGCCGAGGTCTGGTCCAAGACGTTGTTCCTGGCCGGCCGGGCGGGGATCGCCGACGAGGCACGACGACGGGGTCTGGCGGCCTGGTGGATCGCGACCGACGGGACGCTCGAGATGACGCCCGCGGCACGCGCCCTGACGACCTGGGTAGCGACCGAGGCCTGAGCCGTCAGTCGAGCGCGGCGTCCAGCTGGTCCGCCGTGGGCATGCCCTCGCGGGCACCCGCCCGGGTCACCGCCAGCGACGCGGCGGCGACGGCCCGCGTCGCCGATGCCAGCAGCGTTCGGCCCTGGGCCAGTGACGCCGCGAGGGCGCCATTGAGCGTGTCGCCGGCACCCACCGTGTCGACGGCCGCGACGGGCAGCGCCGCGATGGCCGTCGAGCCGCCGTCGGCCTCCAGGCGCGCTCCGCGCGCACCCAGGCTCACCAGCACCGCCGACGCGCCGATGGATCCCGCCTCCAGCAGCGTCGCGAGCTCCCCCTCGTTGGGTGTGACGATGTCGGCCAGCGACAGCGTCGCCCGGTCGAGCCCGGCCGCGGGGGCTGGGTTGAGGATGGTCGTGGCGCCGGCGGCCCGGCCCAGCGCCAGCGCCGCCCGGGCGACGGCGGTCGGGATCTCGTGACCGACCAGGACGACGTCGCCCCGACCCGTCGCCAACCGGCGCAGGGCGGCGCCGGCCCGCTCGGCCGTCAGCGCGGCATTCGCGCCACCGGCCACGGCGATGCTGTTCTCCCCGTCGGCGTCGACGAGGATGAGCGCCACGCCGGTCGGCTCGGCGTCGAGGACCGCGAGCTCACTGACGTCGACGCCCTCGACCGCGAGTGCGTCCCGGGCGGCCGCTCCCAGATCGTCCGACCCGACCGCCCCGACGAACGATGCCCGCGCCCCAAGGCGCGCTGCGGCGACGGCCTGGTTGCCGCCCTTCCCGCCGTGGTGTCGTTCGAATCGGCCGCCGGTGACGGTCTCGCCCGGCGCAGGCAAGCGGGCGATGGTGACGACCAGGTCGATGTTGACCGAGCCGACGACGATGACCCGGCCCGTCACGGCGTCACGAGCCGGTGATGAACTCGCCGCCGTCGACCGAGATGATGTCGCCGTTGATGAACCCGGTGCCCTCCCCCGACAGCGCCAGGATGGCATCGGCCACGTCCTGTGGGGTCGTCATCCGACCGGTCGGGTTCCGCTTCATGGTGATGTCGATCATCGTCTGCGACTCGGGGATCTTGAGCAGTGCCGGGGTCACCGTCACGCCGGCACGGATGCAGTTGGCCGTCGCGCCCGTCCCCTGCCGGGCGAGCTCCATCGCCAGCTGGCGGACGTGCGATTCGAGCGCCGCCTTGGCCGACGACACGACCCCGTAGGAGGGCACGACCCGGGTCGACCCCTCCGACGTCATGGCGTAGATCTTCGAGCCCGGCCCGAGGAAGCCGCCGCGCCACAGGTCCTGGACCCAGTAGACGAGGCTGTTGGCCATCACGTCCTGGGTCATCTCCATCTTCTTGCGATCGACCGCCGCCTTGGGGTCATCCGACAGGAACGGCACGAGCGAGCCGAAGGCGAGCGAGTGCATCACGACCCGGACGTACGGCTCCCGACCCTCGGCACGCGACCGCTCGAAGCGCTCGCGCAGCGTTGCGAGCGCGGCAGCGCGTTTGTCGTCGTCCGCTGCGTTCATGTTGACGTAGATGGCCTCGGAGCCGGCCGCCTCGATCGCCGCCGTGACCTCGGCGACATGCGCCAGCGCGGCGCGGAAGTCGAGGTGGATGCCGGCGATCTTGTAGCCGGCCTTCGCGAGCGTGATCGCGGTCGCTTCGCCCATCCCGGACGAGGCTCCCAGGATGAGCGCCCAGCGCTCACGGTCGTCGGTCATGGCAGGCGGGCCTCCGGTCGGCTGCGGTTCGGACGGGAGCCCGAGTCTAGCAGCGCCTCGACCACGTTCCACCCCGTTCGCGTGCAGGTCTGCACCGCGGGGCGGATCGACGGCGCGCGGCGCCGGTCAGGCCGGCGTCAACGTTCGCCGGCTCCGAGCGGCAGGTGGGTCCGCCCCGGGACCAGCCGGACGAGGTTCGCGACCGTCCCGCTCACCCGTCGCCGAGCACGGGAGGTGATCGACGATCTCGCTGCTGCCTGACGACTTGAGTGCTCGCGTGAGACATCGACGATGTTGAGGCTGAGTGGCAGGAAGGGGTTGGGCCCGTCGGCCGGGGCGATGAACATGGACTGGGATCTCCCGTATGCCGGCACCACCTGGGCTGCATCCGAACCCGCGTACGCGTCGTGCCTCGAGCACAGGCTGGGCCACGGATACCGGACGCCGCGACCGACGGACGTCCCATCCTGGGCTGGACGGATGACCACCCCGCATCAGGGGCGGGGCAGGCGGGTCAGACGATCCCGTCGTGCCGCAACTCGCTCACCTCGGCCACGCCGTAGCCCAGCTCCGCGAGCACCTCGTCGGTGTGTTCGCCGAGGAGCGGCGGGGGTGTCCGGATCGCGCCCGGGGTGGCCTCGAGGGCGAGCGGCAGGCCGACCTGCCGGATGACGCCCCAGGCCGGATGCTCGACATCGACGCGCATGCCGAGGGCCGTGGCCTCGGCCGAGTCGAACGCCGCCGCGACATCGGTCACCGCCCCGGCCGGGACCTCGGCCGCGTCGAGGATCCCCAGCCATTCGGTCGTCGGCCGCCCGGCGAATCGCTCGGCCAGGAGTGGGCGCAGCTCCGCGCGACGCTCGACCCGGTCACCGTTGGTCGCGAAGCGCGGATCGTCGGCCAGCGTCGCCATTCCGATCGCGGTGCACAGACGCGACCACTGCCGCTCCGACCCGACCGCCACGGCGATCTCGCCGTCGGCCGTGCCGAACGTCTCGTACGGCACGATGTTCGGATGGGCGTTGCCGCGTCGCCGCGGCGCATCGCCGCTGACGAAGGCGTTCTGCGCCTGGTTGACGAGGACGGCCAGGGTCGAGCCGAGCAGCGTGGCATCCACGCGCTGGCCGCCCACACGCGAGCGGGCCAACAGGGCCGCGAGGATCCCGATCGCGGCGTGCAGCCCAGTCACGACGTCGGTGATCGCGACACCGACCTTGGTCGGGTGGCCGCCATCGGCATCCGCGTCGCCGGTGATCGACATCAGCCCGCCGACCGCCTGCATGATGAAGTCGTAGCCCGGGCGCGACGCCGCCGGCCCCACCGGGCCGTAGCCACTGATGGCCAGATGGACGAGGTTCGGGTTGAGCTCGCGCAGCGCCGCGTCGGGGAACCCGAGCCGGTCCAGACCGCCGGGCCGGAAGTTCTCCACGAGCACATCGCCACGCGCCAGGAGTCGCCGCAGGATGGCGACCCCAGCCGGCGTCTTGAGGTCGATCCGGATCGATCGCTTGTTGCGATTGACCGACAGGAAGTAGGCGGCCGTGCGCGTGCCGGCGCCGACGTCACCGACCCACGGCGGGCCCCAGCCGCGCGTCGCGTCGCCGTCGGGTGGCTCGACCTTGACGACGTCCGCGCCGAGATCGGCCAGGAGCATCGTTGCGTACGGTCCGGCGAGCACGGTCGAGCAGTCGACCACGCGGATGCCGGTCAGCGGCCCGGGAGCGGGCTGGGATGCCACGAGGCACCGATGGTAGCGTCAGCGGCTCGCCGCCGGCGGCCGTCAGGCGTCGCCCAGGATGTGGCCAGTGAAATCCTTGAGCAGCGGACCCTGCTCGGTCGACACCGGCAGGTCGGGCATGTCGACCTCGTGCTCGCGCCCACTCGCGACCGTGTCGATGTGGTCGCGATTGAGGAGCACCGCACCGACCCGTCGGCGCTGCCGCTCGGTGCCGACCTGGTATTCGATCCAGGCGTCGGTCAGGGGAACCATCGACCGGCGTCGGCGGATGGCCGTCAGGGGGTCGGAGCCGGGCAACGCATGCACATAGCCGTGGACGTCGAACCGTCCGAGCCCGATGGCGAGCGGGTGCTGCCGCGTACGTCGGCGGCGGGCGACGGACCCGCGCGGACCAGTCCCGTGCGCGAACACGATCTCGTCCCGTCGGACGAGCAGTTCGGACACCTCGACCGCGCCGCTCCCGTCGAGCGGCTCGGCCAGGACGTCGTGCATCAGGATCTCGTCGTGGTCGTCGAGCATGTCGGTCAGCCGCTCGGCGGCGAGACGAACCCGGCCGGAGAGGATGCAGTCCTCGGCGTACGCCACGAAATCGACCGCCGGGAAGAGGCGGGCGGTGGCCCCACCATCGCCCGGGTCGACCGTCGTGCCGCGAGCGGCGGACAGTCGCAGCAGGCGGAGCGCACGTGCCACGGGTTCGAACATGCGCTCATGGTCGCGCCGGCGACCGCGCCGGTGGGCCACCCACAGGTACGGTGCCGTCGTGCTCGGTGCGGGCCGGCACCGGTGCGCGGGTGCACGTCCCGGCGGTCGATAGGCCGAAAGTCCCATCGCCCCGGCCGCGCTAGCATCAGCGGATGACGACGACGAGCGACCACATCCCGACGCTGATGACCGTCCACGCCCATCCCGACGACGAGACCATCGGCACCGGGGGCACGATGGCCCGGGCCGTGGCCGATGGGCGACGGGTCGTGCTGGTCACCTGCACCCGGGGCGAGATGGGCGAGATCGTCGTCCCGGAGCTCGACACGCCCGACAACCATCGACGCCTTGGCGAGCTGCGCGCGGTCGAGCTCGAGCGGGCGATGGGGGTCCTCGGCGTGACCGAATGGGAGAACCTCGGCTACCACGACTCAGACATGATGGGTCGAGCGGGCAACCTCGATCCGCGGTCGTTCTGGCAGGCCGACATCGACGAAGCGGCGCGTCGCCTGGTGTGGCTCATCCGCCGCTACCAGCCCGACGTCATCACGACCTACAACGACTTCGGCGGGTACGGCCACCCGGACCATATCCGGACCCACGACGTGGCGGTACGGGCCTGGCCCCGGGCGGGCGACGCGGCCTGGTATCCCGAACAGCTCACCCCCGACCACGGCGGCAGCGGACCGGACGCCGATGGCGGCGGTCTCGCGCCATGGGCCCCGTCCAAGCTGTACGAACAGGCCATCCCGAAGTCCGTGCGGACGGCGATGCAGGAACGCCTCGAGGCGCTCGGCAAGCCGAGCTTCTGGTCACCGCCGGAGGACGCCACCCCGGAGCAGCTGGCCGAGTTCGAGGCATTCCAGGCGAAGATGCTCGTGCCGGACGAGGCGATCACCACCTGGGTCGACATCTCGGGCGATCCGGTCGAGCGCAAGTGGCGAGCGATCCATGAGCACCGGACGCAGATCGCGGACGACTCCACGTTCATGCTGTTCGGCCTGGACGGCTGGCGCGAACGGTGGTCCAAGGAGGCGTACATCCTGCGCGAATCGCGCGTCCCGACGACGCTGCCCGAAACCGACCTGTTCGCCGGGCTCGACGGTCAGTAGGGCAGGATCCCCTTCGACGCGTCGTAGATGTTGCCCAGCACGACCTTGCCGTCACCGGCCGGGTCGAGGAAGTTGGGCTGCGCCTTGTCGAGGATGATGTGCGGCCGCATGCGGGCCTGGACGAGCTTGCTGCCGTCGAACGTCAGCTCCAGGGTGATGCCCTCCATGGTCGGCTCCGACCAGGTCTGGTCGAACACGAAGTTGCCGAGCGCGTACCAGATGGGCTTGCCCTTGTAGATCTCCATTGCCGCTGCGTAATGGGCGTGATTGCCGATGATCATGTCCGCGCCGGCATCGATGATGTCGCGCGCCAGGCGTTGCTGGTTCTGGAACGGCCGGTACTGGTATTCGGTGCCCCAGTGCGGGAAGACGATGACCAGGTCGGCCCCGGCGGCGCGGGCCTTCTTGATGTCCGCCGCCACGGTCTTGCGGGCGAGCGGCGCACTGCCCGTCTCGTCCGGACCGGCGTGGTAGCCGCGGGCGATCGCGTCATAGCCCAGGATGGCGACCTTCGTGCCGGCGGCGGTCAGGACGGCCGGCTTGCGGGCGGCGGCAAGGTCCTTGCCCGCCCCGGAGAACTTCAGCCCGCGCTGCTTGAGGTTGGCGATCGTCTGGAGGATGCCGAGATCGCCGGCGTCGCCGATGTGGTTGTTGGCCAACGACACGTAGTCGATGCCGGCGTCGACGAGCCCATTGATGATCCCCGGGTCGGCCGAGAAGACGGTCCCCTTGGTGTGCCAGCGGATGCGGTTGGGAGCCGGGTTCTCGAAGTTCGCGATGGCGATGTCGGCAGCCGAGATGAGGCCGCGCATCGCGCCGCCGTTGCCGGTCCGCTTCGTCTGCGGGATCCGCCAGCCGAAGCCCGAGCAGCAGGTGTGCCCGGTGATCTCGGCCGTGCCGCCATCGAACGGGAAGTCGACCCCGCGGCCCTTGATCCGGATCGTCTGGTAGACCCCCCGGTCGAGCAGGATGTCCCCGCCGGCGAACAGCGTCCACGTCGCCGCGGGATCGAATGCGGTGCTGCCCGGTGCCGCGGCCAGCTTCGCGCTGAGGCCCCACTCGGCCGCGGTCCGGACGCGGTCGACCCCGAACAGGGAGCGCGATCCCCAGGCAAGGGCGCGGACCGCCGGGGTGACCTCGGTGGCACGCAGGAAGGCGAGGCGCGCGCGGTGCTTGGCAAGGTCCCTGGTCAGGGACCCGGCATCGCGAGCGAGGATGAGCCGACTGGCGTCGGCCGGCCGTTCGACCCCGAGCGCTGCCAGGATCGCATCGGCATCGGCCCGCACGAGCTCGAGCGCCTCGTAGCGCTTGCTGGTCCCGTCGAGCACGGCCGCAAGCTCGGTCCGACCGATCGATACCGCCGTGGCCCGGAACTGGGTGACCGGCACGATCGCGACATCAGCCAGGGGCGTCGGGCTGGCGCTCGAGGGCTGCGCGGTCGCCGCCGGGCTGGCGGTCGCGACGCCGGCGGACGGTGCCGCAGCGGGGACCGTCGTCGGACTCGATACCGCGCCGAGCGAGGAACCGGGCGACGCGGATGGAGCGGCTGGTGACCCGCTCCCGAAACCGAGCTGCCCGCCCGACATCGGCAGGATGGCCGCGACCAGCAGCAGGCCGCCGACGAAGACCAGGGGGAGTCGCTTCACGGGGGTGATTCTGCCAGACCGGCAAAGGAACGCCCCGTCCGGGCGGGCGGACGGGGCGTAGGGAAATGCAGATCGATGGCGGACCCGACCGGATTCGAACCGGCGATCTCCAGCGTGACAGGCTGGCATGTTGGGCCGCTACACCACGGGTCCAGTTGCGGCGAGGCCGGACTATAGCAGAGGCACCGGGCATTGTCCGCGCCCACACCTATACTCGACGGCGATGCCCGACCGACCCATCGACCTGCGCAGTGACACCGTCTCGCGGCCGACCGACGCGATGCGTCGGGCGATGGCCGCGGCGCCCGTCGGGGACGACGTCTTCGGCGACGACCCGACGGTCATCGCGCTCGAGGAACGCGCGGCCGAACTCCTGGGCAAGGACGCTGGGCTGTTCGTCGCGAGCGGGACGATGGGCAACCTCACCGCGTTGATGGCCCACCTGGCGCGCGGCCAGGAGGTGATCGCCGGCACGAACCATCATCTCGTCATCGACGAGGCTGCCGGTCACGCCGTCGTCGTCGGGGCGAGCGCGCGCAGCCTCGAGGATCGTCCGGACGGGACGCTCGATCCGGCCGCGATCGAGGCGGCCTTCCGCGACCCGACCGACCCGCACGAGCCGCTCACCGGCCTGGTCACCCTGGAGAACACCCACGCCCACTCGATGGCGCGCCCGCTCAGCCCGACCTACGTCCGCGAGGTCGCGGCCATCGCCCGGCGCCACGACGTTCCGCTGCACATCGACGGCGCGCGCTTCTGGAACGCGGTCGTCGCCCAGCGGCCGGACGGGGTCACGGCGCGTGACCTGGCCGACCCGGCCGACTCCGTGACGTTCTGCCTGTCGAAGGGCCTCGGCTGTCCTGTCGGCTCGGTGCTCGTCGGCTCGACCGCGTTCATCGCTCGCGCACGGCGGGCGCGCAAGCTGGTCGGCGGCGGGATGCGCCAGGTCGGCATCCTCGCCGCAGCCGGACTGATCGCGCTGCAGGATGGTCCGGCCGGGATGATCGACCGCCTCGCCGACGATCATGCCAACGCGCGCCGTCTGGCGGAGGCGCTGGCGGACATGGACGGCATCGAGAGCGCGGGCGGCGTGGCCCAGCCGACCGAGGGCCGTCTCGACCCCGGGCGGGTCGTGACCAATTTCGTGCTGTTCAAAGTCGCGCGCGACCGGGCGGTGTTCCTCGAGGCCCTCCGGGCGCGGAACGTGCTGATGGTGGAATATGCCCACGGTCAGGTCCGGGCCGTCACCCATCACGACGTCTCGGCCACCGACATCGACACGATCATCGGCGCGACCCGCGACGCGCTGGCCGACACGAAGCCGGCGCGGCAGCCCGACCCCGTCGCCGCGACCGCCTGAGTCCTGGCGCTGGCGGACCGCCGCGCCGAACCACCTGGAGCCGCCTCCGTGACCCCCGACCGACCCTTGCCTCGCCCGCCGGCTGCGGCCGACCGCGGCCCGCTGGACGACACGCTGTACGACCTGGTCGAGACCCGCTTCCGGCGACTCATGGCCAACAACCCGATCTTCGCCACGGCGGTCGGTATCCACGACCACGACGACGAACTCGGTGACGGGAGCAGCGCGACCTTGCTGGCCGACCTGACGGCCGACCGCGAGCACCTCGCGACCATCGAGGCGCTCGATCCGGCAGGCCTGTCCCCGCCGGCGCGGTTCGAGCGGGACCTGGAGCTGCACAACGTTCGCCGTGAGATCTTCGACACGGGGGAGCTGCGCATCTGGGAACAGCGCTCGTTGGCGCTCGACACGGTCGGCGATGGCCTGTTCCTGCTGTTGGCGCGCGACCACGCACCGCTCGAGCAGCGCCTCGACGCGATGGCCGGTCGGCTCGAGGCCGTGCCAGAGCACCTCGAGGCCGCGCGAGGCCGGTCGACCCGGCCGCAGGTCCGGCTGTGGCAGGGCATCGAGATCGAGTCGGGCCAGCAGCTGCCCGCCCTGTTCGACGAGGTCGTGGCGGCCGGACGGGGCGTGCTGGCGGGCGCAGAGCAACGGCGCCTGGAGCGCGCGTCGGACGCGGCCAAGGTCGCGGTCGACCTGTACGGGACGTGGCTCGAGGGGACGCTGGCGGGAGGGACCGACAGCTGGGCCATCGGACGGGAGCGACATGATGCCCTCGTCCGGTTGCGCGCGTTCGACGGCCTCGACGCGGACGACATCCTGGCGCTCGGCCAGCGGAAGTTGGCCGAGGAACGGGCCGCTCGTGCTGCGGTCGCGCGCGAGATCGACCCCGATGCCACCGAGGCCGAGGTCATCGCGCGGGTCAAGGCCGACCACCCGACGACGTTCGCGGATGCCCTGACCGGCTATCGCGACGCGATGCGGCGCGCCCGCGCTCATCTCATCGAGCACGACCTGGTGAGCGTGCCGTCCGACGAGCGGATCGAGGTGATCGAGACGCCCGAGTACCTCCGCGCGGTGATGCCCTTCGCCGCGTACTACTCGCCAGCCGTGTTCGATCCCGACCCCAAGGGGATCTACGTCGTCACCCCGTCGGTGGACGGCGACGTCAACGCCCTGCGCGAGCACAACCGGGCATCGATCAGCAATACCAGCATCCACGAGGCGTATCCGGGCCACCATCTCCAGCTCGACATGGCCCGTCGCCATCCGTCACTCACGCGGCTGATGGCCGACGCGCCCGAGTTCGTCGAAGGCTGGGGGATGTACTCGGAGCTGCTCATGCGCGAGCACGGCTTCGACGACGCCCCGCATTTCCGGCTGATGCTCCACACCGACGCGATCTGGCGGGCGTGCCGGATCATCCTCGACATCCGGTTGCACCGCGGCGAGCTCAGCGTCGAGGACGGCATCGACTTCCTGGTCGAGCAGACGTCGTTCGAGCGACCGAACGCTCGCTCCGAGGTCCAGTGGTACACGTATCGCCCGACGTACCCGCTGTCGTATCTGCTCGGGCGGACGTTGCTCCTCGAGCTGCGTGCCGACGAGCAGCGACGACTCGGATCGGCGTTCTCGCTGCGTGCGTTCCATGACACGCTGTTGCGCAACGGTTCGCTGCCGATCAGCTTCCATCGACGCCTCCTGGTCGGCGAGGGCGCCTGACGCCGTGCAGATCATCCCGTCGATCGATCTCGAGGGCGGCCGCTCCCGCGTCGTGTTCTGGCCGGGCGCCTCGACCGGGGTTGGCGCGCCGACCGATCGACCCGAACGTATCGTCGAGCGATTCGTGGAGCAGGGCGCCCGCCTCCTCCACCTGGTCGATTTCGATGGGGCGCGGGCCGGCTCGCCGGCCAACCTCGAGGCGGTCGGAGTGATCGCCTCGCGCAGCGCAGTCCCGTTGCAGCTCGCCGGCGGCCTCGATTCCCCGGAGGCGATCCAGCTGGCGTTCGCCGCCGGCGCGACGCGGGTCGTGCTCACGACCGCGATCGCCGACCGGCCCGATGACCTGCGGGCGTGCCTCGCCGTCGCCGGCGACTGGCTCGCCGTCGGCCTCGACCCGCGGCCCGACCGCATCGCGGCCTTTCCGTGGCGGCGCCCCACCCCGCCCAGCCTGGACGATCTCATCGGGGAGCTCATCGGTGCAGGCGTGAGCCGGCTCGTGCTCGCCCATGGCGGCTCGGACCCGGACCTCGCGCGGGTGCGTTCGATCGTCCGGTCGTACGATGCGGAGGTCCTCGTCGCCGGCGGGGTCCGCGATATCGATGGCCTGCGTCGGCTGCGCGAGACCGGGGTCGCCGGCGTCATCCTCGGGGAGGTGCTGCTATCAGGCGCCATCGACCTGCCCACCGCCCTGGAGACCGCCGCATGACCTTGCCCCCCATCCAGACCGCCGTCCGGCCGTTCCGCTTCGCCGCCACGCTGACCCTCGCGGCCGTCGTGGCCGTCGGCTGCAACACCGCGGCCGGCGGCCCGGGCGTCGCCTCGGCGGTGCCGTCGACCGGTCCGGCCGCCGCCTGTCCGACCGCACAGCCGCCGGCTCTCGCGGCCGGGCAGACGCGGACGGTGACCCTGGCCACGACGAAGGGGATCATCGCCATCAAGGTCGAGGCCGACCTGTCCCCCATCGCGGCCGGCAACTTCGTCGCGCTGGCCGACTGCGGGTTCTACGACGGGGTCGTCTTCCACCGGGTCGTGCCCGGCTTCGTCATCCAGGGCGGTGACCCGACGGGGACGGGGAGTGGCGGTCCGGGGTACACCATCAAGGACGAGGCGGTGACCGCCGAGTACGGCCGCGGCGTCGTGGCGATGGCGCGCACGTCGCAACCGGATTCGGTCGGCTCGCAGTTCTTCATCGTCACCGACGACGCGGCTCGCGATTCGCTGGCGTCCTACAACACCTACCAGATCATCGGCCACGTGACGGCCGGCATGGACATCGCCGATGCCATCACCGCGGCGGCCGGGGGCGAGGAGCTGCCGGCCAAGCCCGAGACCATGACCGATGTCAGCGTCAGCAATCCCTGAACGCACCCGCAGCCAAGGAGCCAGCACCATGAGCCGAGCCACCATCGCCACCGAGATCGGCGACATCGAAGTCGACCTGTTCGATGAGGCCGCCCCGAAGGCGGTCCAGAACTTCAAGGACCTCGCCGCCAAGGGCTTCTACGACGACGTGATCTTCCACCGGGTCATCCCGGGCTTCGTCATCCAGGGCGGTGACGGACAGTACGGCAAGAAGGCCGCGCTCGAGCGGGGCCGCGTCGGGACCGGCGGACCCGGCTACAAGTTCGCCGATGAGCCGGTCAAGGGCGAGTACCTGCGCGGCACGCTGGCCATGGCCAACGCCGGCAAGGACACCAACGGCAGCCAGTTCTTCATCGTCACCGACGACCTGACCGGCAAGCTGCCCAAGAATTACACCCTGTTCGGGCAGGTCACCAAGGGGCTCGACATCGTCGATCGGATCGTGTCAGCGCCGCGCGACGCGCGCGACCTGCCGAACGAGCCCGTGGCCATGACCTCGGTGACGATCCACGACGAATAGGACCGGCGGATCGCGACCCGCCGACGGCGTCGTTTGGGTCAGGTTAAGGAATTTATACAGTCCCGCATGCCAAAACCCTTGGAAAACCGTGCCTCGGGCGGTACGATACGGGGGCTGCTCAGTCAGCGCTGCCCCAGCGTCAAGGTCATGGGTAGGTAGGGTCAGGGTAGTCGGTACAGCCGACGTGATAGATGCTCTTGGCGCGTGGCAGAAGTGTCCGTTTCGGCGGACTCCTTCACCGGGACAGCATCGAGGCGGCTCCTTCGGGAGCCGCCTCGTTCGATTCCGACGTGGTTCGATGCCTTGTCGGCGGTCCGAAGTGACCGTGCCGTTCGGTCGCATCGGCACTTCCGGGTCCGCCCGGCGCTCGTGACGATGGCGTTCGGAGGTGGCATCGTGAACAGCATCGTCATCTACGCGACCCGGAGCGGCAACACGCGGATGGTCGCCACGGCCATCGCGGACGAGCTCCGCAAGCACGGCGAGGTGCACATCCTATCGGCCGAGGAGGCCCGGGCGGCAATGCCCGACCAGGTCGACCTGTTGGTCGTCGGCGGGCCGACGGAAGGTCACGGCGCGACCGAGGCGATCGTTCGCCTGCTCGATCGATTCGGCCCGCAGACCCTCGACGGCGTCGCCGTCGCGGCGTTCGATACGCGGCTGCGCTGGCCACGCGTGCTGTCGGGTTCCGCCGCCGACATCATCGCCCGCCGCCTCGAGGCCGCCGGCGCCCGGGTCGTCGTCCCGGCTGAGAGCTTCCTCGTCAGCCGCAAGCCGGAACTGGAGGCCGGTGAACTGGAGCGGGCGCCGCTGTGGGCCGCATCCGTGGCCGCCGCGGTCGGGACGGTCGCGGTTCCAGCCTGACTCGTCAGGCCGGCGTCTTCTCGGGGGCCGGCGCCCGCTCGAGGATCCGGATCGCGTTGCCGAACGGGTCGCGGAGGCCCATGTCCGTTCCGTAGAAGTGCTCGGTCGGCTCCTGGGTGAAGTCGGTGACCCCGCGGGCCTTCAGGGTGTCGTACAGCGCTCGGGCATCGTCGGTGGTGAACACGAGGCCGGTCATGGCGCCCTTCGTGATCAGCTCGCGCAGCTGCGCTGCAGTCGCCTCGTCGTGCAGCGGCGAGCCCGGCTGTTCGAGTGAGATCTCGGTCCCGGGGTCGTTCGGGACGCGCACGGTCAGCCAGCGATAGGTGCCTTGGGTGACGTCGTTGCCGACCTCGAGCCCGAGCTTGTCGACGTAGAAGTCGAGCGCCTCGTCCTTGTCGAGGACGTAGATGGTCGCAACGTTGAGGCTGGTGATCATGGCTGCTTCTCCTGGTGCCACGGTTGGTCGGGACGATCCTGATGCTAGGCGGGTGACGCGGCAGCGGCTTCTCCAGAACTGCTCGATCCGCGTTCGAGCCGGCGCGCCATCGCTCAGCCCGAGTTGCTGCGCTCGAGTCGGCGGCGGAGGTGCAGGCCGGTCAGCGAGTCGTCGGCCCGCATGAGCTCCGCCGGGGGACCCTCGAACAGCACCCGGCCGCCGTCGTGGCCGCCGCCGGGGCCCAGGTCGATGACCCAGTCCGCCCTTGCGACGACGTCGAGGTTGTGCTCGATGACGATGACCGTCCGGCCCGCCTCGACCAGTCGATCGAGCAGGCCGATGAGATTGTCCACGTCCTGCATGTGCAGCCCGGTCGTCGGTTCGTCGAGGACGTAGACCTCGGTCGCCCCGGACATCTCGATGGCCAGTTTCAGGCGCTGCCGCTCGCCACCGGACAGCGTGTCGAGTTCCTGCCCCAGCGAGATGTAGCCGAGACCGACGCCGGCCAGGCGCTCGAGCATGGTCCGGACCGGCTTCTCGGTGAAGAAATCGAGCGCCTCCTCCACCGGCATGGCGAGCGCCTCGACGATGTTCCGGCCACGGAGGCGGTACTCCAGCACGGCGTCGGTGTAGCGACGCCCCTCGCAGACTTCACACACGCTGACGACGTCGGCCATGAAACCGAGGCTGGTGTAGGTCTTGCCCAGCCCGTTGCAGTTCGGGCAGGCGCCTTCAGAGTTGGCGCTGAACAGGGCCGGCTTGACGCCGTTCGCGGCCGCGAACGCCTTGCGGATCGGTTCGAGGATGCCCGTATAGGTCGCCGGGTTCGAGCGGCGTGAGCCACGGATCGCGGACTGGTCGATGACCGTCACCGACGGGCTGGTTCGGGGCAGGCAGCCGTGGATGAGCGAGCTCTTGCCGGAGCCCGCCACACCAGTCACCGCGACGAGCACCCCCAGCGGCACGTCGACCGAGACGTCCTTGAGGTTGTGGAGCCGGGCGTCCCGGATCGGGATCGCGCCGCGCGGCTCGCGGGTCTCCGGCTTCAACGCCTGCTGGACATCAAGGTGCCGACCGGTGGCCGTGTCCGAGGCGACGAGCCCCTCGACCGAGCCCTCGTAGACGACGGTCCCGCCGTGGGGGCCGGCACCCGGTCCCATGTCGACGACACGATCGGCGATCCGGATGACCTCCGGGTCGTGCTCGACGACGAGGACCGTGTTGCCCTTGTCGCGCAGCCGCCGGAGCAGGGCGTTCATCCGCTCCACGTCATGGGCGTGCAGGCCGATTGTTGGCTCGTCGAACACGTACGTCACGTCCGTCAACGACGACCCGAGGTGGCGGATCATCCGCGTCCGCTGCGCCTCCCCGCCCGACAGCGTGCCCGATGGCCGGTCGAGGCTGAGATAGCCGAGACCCATCTCGACGAACGAGTCGAGCGTCTCCCCCAGCGACGCGATGAGCGGTGCGACCGACGGCTCGTCGAGGCCGCGGATCCAGTCGGCGAGGTCGCTGATCTGCATGGCGCACGCGTCGGCGATGTTGACGCCGCGGATGGTCGACGATCGGGCGGCCTCGTTGAGCCTCGTGCCGCCGCAGTCCGGGCACGCGCTGAACGTCACCGCCCGCTCGACGAAGGCGCGGATGTGCGGCTGCAGCGCGTCGACGTCCTTGGACAGGAACGACTTCTGGATCCGCGGGACCAGCCCCTCGTAGGTCAGATTGATGCCGTTGATCCGAACCTTGACCGGTTCCTTGTAGAGGAAGTCGTGTCGCTCGGTCGGACTGTAGTCGCGGATCGGCTTGTCGGGGTCGAAGAACCCGGACTCGCTGAACATCCGCGTCGACCAGCCGTCGGCGGTATAGCCGGGGACGGTGATCGCCCCGCCGGCCAGCGACTTGGTCTCGTCGTACAGCTGGCTGAGGTCGATATCGGTCGCGTTGCCCATCCCTTCGCAGCGGGGACACATGCCGCCGGCGACGCTGAAGCTGCGGCTCAACCGCTGGCCGTCCCCGCGTTGGATGGCGATCGCACCGGCGCCACTGACCGACGGGACGTTGAACGAGTACGCCTGCGGGCCACCGATGTGCGGCTGCCCGATACGACTGAAGACGACCCGCAGCATCGCGTTGGCGTCGGTCACGGTGCCGACCGTGGACCGGACGTTGGCGCCCATCCGTTCCTGGTCGAGGATGATCGCGGTCGTCAGGCCCTCCAGCGAGTCGACGTCGGGGCGGGCGAGCGTCGGCATGAAGCCCTGCACGAATGCGCTGTAGGTCTCGTTGATCAGGCGCTGCGACTCCGCGGCGATCGTGCCGAACACGAGCGAGCTCTTGCCCGAACCCGAGACGCCGGTGAAGACGGTCAGATGGCGTTTCGGGATGTCAAGGCTGACGTCGCGGAGGTTGTTCTCACGCGCGCCCCGGACCTCGATCGCGCCCCAGGCAGAGCCGTCCGCCATCAGTCTGGTAGCTGGCGAGCCGGACCGATGACCCCACGCCTCAAGCCACCGCCCTCCGCACCAGCTCCGCGATCCGGGCCTCGTCGGCGGGCGTCAGCGTGGTCAGCGCGAAGGATGTCGGCCACATCGTGCCCTCGTCCAGACTGGCCGAGTCCTGGAATCCGAGGGTGGCGTACCGAGCGCTGAACTTGGCCGCACTCTGGAAGAAGAAGACCACCTTGCCGTCCTTGGCATAGGCCGGCATCCCGTACCAGGTTCGCGAGGTGAGGGTCGGCGCATGCTCCTTGACGATGGCGTGGATCCGTTCCGCCATGGCTCGATCGGCGTCCGGCATCTCGGCGATCTTGGCGAGCAGATCGCTTTCCCCGTCCACCGTCGCCGCCTTGCCGCGCCGGCCTGCCGACTTGAGCTCTCGGGCGCGCTCCTGCATCGCCGCCTTCTCTTCGTCGGTCCATCCGTCTGGCGTCTCATCCCGCGCGACCGCGCGCTTGGCGGTCTTCGTCGGTTCCTTCATCGGTGGTTCCTCCTGTGCATGGGGTTCGTCGGAACGACCCTAGCCTGCGGGCAGCGGTGCCACGATCGCTTCTCCGGAACTGCTCGATCTCGTCGTCGTGCCGTCTGCGTCGGTATCCCCGGACGCGCCGCCCGGCCCCGCCGCCGACACCCGCGGGCGCATGCCCGTCATCTGCACGCAGTTGGGTACCACGACCGGACCATGGCCCGCGCGGTAGCCCGACGGCGTCTCGCCGACGATGTCACGGAACATGCGGCTGAAGGTGCCCAGACTCGTGAAGCCGACATCGAAGCAGATGTCGGTGACCCGTCGATCGGTCTCGCGCAGCAGGAACATCGAGCGTTCCACCCGACGACGCTGCAGGTAGCGGTGCGGGGTCTCGCCGAAAACGGCCCGGAAGCTGCGGCTGAAGTGCGCCGGCGAGACAAAGGCGACCGCGGCCACGGAGCGGACGTCCAGCGGCTCGGCATAGGCGCGGTCCATGGCGTCGCGAGCTCTCAGCAGGCGACGGTTCATGTCTTCGGCTTCGCGGCTCACCGGCGAACGCTACGGCATCAGGCGATGTGGTGCG